>DATLST010000070.1:0-3403 GCA_035534055.1 Candidatus Acidiferrales bacterium
TCGGCGTCGTAACCCGCGCCGGATTTCAGCGCCGCCTTTCGAGCCGCCTGCGCATCCGCAACAAAGCGGGCCCGCTGCTCGGTGGCGGTGGCCGCCTCACGAATGGCCTCCAGCATGAATGCGTGGGTGGTGACGCCCCGAACCTTGGCCGCCGCCGCGGCACGCATCTTGAGATCGTCCGGTAGTTTCAGCGATGTGGTCGGCATTTCAGTCCCCTGCGGAATAGTGGTGACACTATGGTAACACCGCGGCCCGGCGCCGGACAGCCTCAAAGCCGGCCGCTGAAGGCTTCGTGCAGCAGCGACTTCTTCAACGCTTCCAGCGCGGCGAGTTTTTGTTCGTAGAGGCTCGCGAGGCGTTGGGTTTCTTCGTTTAGCGAGTCAAGCCTTTCAACAATCTGATTTTGCTCGGTGAGAGTTTTCGGAAATGAAATCTCAATCAGCTTCAACAGGCTTGCCTTGATTCCCTGAACGGTCGCGCCAGTTCCCTTGGCACGGATGCGTTGCTGAACAGGGCCAGACAGCAGCAGATACTTTAGGAAGGTGCTATCGAGTTTGGTTTTCTCCGGCTGCATGATGATTATTCGCTGGGCGAAGGAAACTTTCTCGTCTGTGTCTAGCTGGGCCACGTTGGCGAGCGGTGCTTCAGTCGTGAACAGCACGTCACTCTTCTGCGGAATGCCGCGAGTCATCCAGCCTCGGTAGCTTGCAGAAGCGATGAACTCCATTGGTGTCTCTTGGAGATAGCCCATCTTTACGTTCTTGGCCGTGATCAATCGGATACCACTTGCAGTCTTTACTGGCGTCTTGCCTCGATAGTCAATGAATCGGATGACCTCACCAATGGTCGTCTCCACCCACCCCTCGCCGCGTTGGGTGAAGATTGCGTTCAGGTGGCTTTCGAAGAGGGCGTGGGCGTTTTGGAAGTTCTTTTCGGCGTTGGCTTTGGCGGTAGCGATGCCGTCAAATGCTTTGTCGAGGATGCCGACGATCCGCTGCTGTTCGGGGAGAGACTCCGGAAAACGGACCAGAAACCTCTCAGAGAGAACCTTGCGGTTCAATTCTGTTTGGCCACCGCAGCCTTCACCGCTCATTTTCAGCTCTTCCTCGATGTCTCTGAGCACATAGCCAAAGAACTCGGTGAAAAACATTCCGGGCGCAGGCCGAACAATTGTGACGTGCGAATCCACTGTTGTTGACTCGGGCAGGTCTTCCCGGATTTGTGCCACGCGGCCTAGCGTTCCCTCGCCCGTCGAGTTCACCAGCACGTCCCCGACTTGCACGATCCGTTCATCGCTGACAGTTTTTGCTTTAATATCGTGCCGCCGAGCAACATCGAAGCTCACGCGATGGTCACGAATGCATCTTTGGTTGAGAACGACGATGCCGCCTTTCTCGACATACTTTGGCGACACGCCGCGGTTCAGGAACGAACATACGTCGCCGAGCTTTTTCGCTTCCCACCCGTTCTTCATAGCAGCGCTTTGATGTTCGCCAGCACTTTCGTACTCTCCGCATCCAGTGCGGCAATCTCATTCATGATTTTCTGCGGGCTGCGATGCTTCACTTCCTCGCCGCCGTTCGGATTCTTCACGGAAAGATCAAAGACCGTCTTGTCGATGCTCTTCGCGTCCACGCTCCATGACTTGGGTGAGTCGGCAAAGGTCTTTTGCAACTTAACGAACTCGGCGAGATCTTCGTCGTTGAGCGGGTTGGTTTTGCCGAGGTTGCGGCCAGGGTCGAGTTGGTAGAACCAAACTTTGCGCGTGGGCGCGCCTTTCTCGAAAAAAAGCACCACGGTCTTCACGCCCGCGCCTTGGAATGTGCCGCCTGGGCAATCGAGCACGGTGTGGAGATTACAGCTTTCCAGCAGCAGCTTGCGCAGGCTCACAGAGGCGTTGTCGGTATTGGAAAGAAAGGTGTTCTTGATGACGATGCCCCCTCGCCCGCCGGCCTTAAGCATCTTGATGAAATGCTGAAGGAAAAGAAAAGCGGTTTCACCAGTGCGGATGGGGAAGTTCTGCTGTATTTCCTTGCGCTCCTTGCCGCCAAACGGTGGATTGGCTAGCACCACGCCGTAGCGGTCCTTCTCTTGTATGTCCGCTAGGTTCTCGGTAAGCGTGTTGGTATGAAGGATGTTGGGCGCCTCGATGCCGTGCAGGATCATGTTCATGATGGCGATGACGTAAGCGAGCGATTTCTTTTCCTTGCCATAGAAGGTGCGGGTCTGGAGTGTGATGAGGTCTTTGGTGGTGAGCTTGCCCTTGGATTTCATGTGATCGAAGGATTCGCACAGGAAGCCCGCCGAGCCGCAGGCACCATCGTAGATGCGCTCGCCAATTTTTGGCTTCACTACCTGGATGATGGCACGGATGAGCGGACGCGGGGTGTAATATTCGCCGCCGTTGCGCCCGGCGTTGCCCATGTTCTTGATCTTGGCTTCGTAGAGGTGCGAGAGCTCGTGCTTTTCGATCTGGGAGCGGAAGCGCAGTTCATCAATGTGGTCAATGATTTCGCGCAGGTTGTAGCCGCTTTGTATCTTGTTCTTGATCTCGCCGAAGATTTCGCCGATCTTATATTCGATGGTGTCCGGGCCGGTGGCCCGCTGCTTGAAGCCGTGGAGGTAAGGAAAGAGCTTCTGGTTAACGAAGTCGCGCAGGTCATCGCCAGTCATGGCGACGTTGTGGTCGAGCTTGCCGTCTTTGCCCTTGGGCGCGGCCCAGGATTCCCAACGATAGGGTTTGTCCAGGATGTAGCTGTACTTTTTGCTGTGGAGTTTAGCCTCGTCCGCTCTGTCCGCTTCCAGTGCATCCAGGTATTTCAGGAACAGCAGCCACGAAGTCTGCTCGGTGTAGTCCAGCTCGGTGGTGCAGCCGGCCTCTTTCCTGAGCACGTCATCAATATTCTTGAAGGCTTGTTCAAACATCGAGCGAGATTCTCATTGATTGATAGCAACAACTGCACAAATCCGGAAATAATCGGTCGTCGAGGTAAGCAATAACGACGTAGAAATATAGCAGGCAGGCGAGCCAGTTTCCCGGATATACCGGTTTGAATCAATGCAACTGCCTGATATCCTGCTTCTGATTGCCTGATTTATCCCCGGAATCCCCCGCCAGCCTGGCGCCACCGGGCAACACCACCTCGACATGACTCTCGATTGCCTTTTCTGTTGTTTGCGGCATGGCCGAGGATTCCCCTCTCCTTGCGAACCGGTTTCCGGTCGCTTACGCCCCCGACACCGAGACCAGTCCGGAATGATGACCTTTCGCCTTCGGGCGAATGACGATCTCCACATCGCGGTCGAGCAGCGTCAGGAATTTTAGCAGCCGTTCGGATGAAAAACGGCTGAGTTTGAAATTCGCCAGCTCGGAAACGTGCGGCTGTGAAATCGCAAAAATTTC
>DATLST010000071.1:0-10658 GCA_035534055.1 Candidatus Acidiferrales bacterium
CAGATGGGACCAAAAACAGTTTGAGGTGATTGCGTAAAGTGATAGGATCGTTTTACTTAGAAGATAAGCGGGCGTCGTACAATGGCAGTATAGAAGCTTCCCAAGCTTCGGACGTGGGTTCGATTCCCATCGCCCGCTCCAATATCCCGCAAAATCCCCGTTGATTCGGCTGCCCTTGCTCACCAGGCATCCCTCGATTTGTGCCCATTTGACCCCAGTTTTGCGCCCATTTTGCGCCCAACTTGTCGACCACGAAATGACAAACGGGAAACAATCGAAGAGGCTCGCATGAAGCTGACCAAAGAGCAGAGCCAGAAATTCCTACAGGAACGTGGCATTTGGGTAACGAACGCCTGCGACAAGTGCGGGCAGCTACTCGGCTCGGTTAGCTGGACGCGAAAGGGCGAGCCCGGCGAATGGTGCTCGGCGCTCTGTCGTGATGGAGTGAGCCCGAGAGCCCGGAAGGAGTCTTCGAAAACGTGCCGTGAGTGCGGCGCCTCACTGAACGGGAAGCGATCAGATTCCGATTTCTGCAGCCGCACCCATCTTATGCGCCATCGTCGAAAGTCTAGGATCACTAAAAATAGCGAAATTATCGGTAACACGCCCATAGGAAAGCAAGGACTTACGGGCGCGCGAAATGGCGATTCGATGAATACCCTTACCCGCGCGCGTGAGGCGCTAGAAACGGCTGTATTCGCGAATTCGGTTTCTGCGAAGAGTGACCGTGGTAGGAACAACGAAGGAATGCTTTGAGGTCTGATTGGCTGACGGGGTGCGGTCGCCCCAGGCCCCTCCATCTCGCGATTAAAAATGTGCTTGGCAATTTCCAGTACCTCCTTGGCCAGATTCATAGCATGGGTACGGTCGCCCCGGCATCCCTGCTTGTGCTGAGGAAAGTTTAACGAGCAATTCCCGGTACCTTTTCGTCTCGATGGGCAGGCATAGCACCTTAGGCATGATGAAATCGTTCGCGCTGGAGGCTTACAGTTTGTATTCGAGTCAATCGCAAGAGACGCGATACCGCGATCTCGTGACGCGTTACAATGCCCTGGCAGAAAGCCTGGCGACCGTCCGGTTGGCACCTGGATACCATTTGCCCATTCAGCCCCATTCACTTCACTGCGAGTCGCATACAAATTCGGTGACGGGCATGACCGAGATGGATTGCCAATGACCGTGCTGGACCCTAAGGACATTTTAGATTCAATCAATACCACCAATCCGGCAAATCACACTGCGCGGCAATCGAGGTGAATCCGATGTCATTCCAGCAAGGCAATCCAGGCGGCCCAGGTAGATTCCACAAACGCAAATCAACCGCCAAGTTGTCGGGTATAGATATTGCTGACGATGCTGATATTAAAGAGTTTCTGGCAAAGTATGAGCAGCAAATAGTCGCACTGCAATCCCGCACTTCGGGTGCCAAGGAACGCAATCGGAGCATCGAAGAGGTGGGCGCCGAGCAGACAAGCACCACTGCCTGAGACTTCAAAAGATAAAAAGCCCCGCACGGTAGGGCAACCGGCGGGGCCTGGAATCCTCGCAACGCAATTGACGGGGAGGATTCTATTGCCAGCGTCACACAAAATCAAGATTGCCAAGCTACAAACCGATGACTGCTCAGAAAGCCAGCGGTCCATGTGGAGCGTGCTTTCACCGAAAACGGAGGCGCAAGCTCTCCTGAAGCTGCTCGGGCCCAACGGAACTACGGTCGAGGCAATCCGCGAACTGATTGCTATTCCTGCCGAAACGGAGGAACTGTTCCGATCCTACGCGGCGCGTCACCCCGAAGACGACAGCCCCATCGTTCGAGTGATCGAATTTCGCCGGCGGGTGGGAGAGGAATTCGAGAGATTGATTGTCACGCTGTAGGGGCGACAGTGGGCGGCGACGTTCTCAATAATTTCAGCGAGAGACTCGGTTCGTTCTCAATGGGAGCCCGCTTTGTGGAAGCCGTAGAATCGGATTTCGCAGTTGGTACATCGATAGGGGAGAATTTTTAAAATGCTCAGCAGCTTGTCAATGAATCCATGCTTGTGGGACCGTGCAATGTCACTGCTGCCACATTTAGGACATTGTTGGTTTCGATGCATCACGTCACTACTAGGCACAGCATGGCTCTCACATCCGATCAGGGCAATCTCAGGGCAACTCACCGCGCTTAGATGTGATGCGGTAGAGCCACTGCCCGTTGGTAGGTTAAAAGCATCGCTTTTGTACCCGCAACCCAGACAGAACACGGACAATGAAAATCCGCTTGCGGAAGAGCCGTATTCGTACTACAAATCTTGTCTCACGTTGTCGCGTAATGTCTCTTTGGCGTGACTTTTTTTGACAAGGCTGGCAGAGAGGCCCTAGGGTGGCGGCTGAAAATACAGGACTTGTTGTATTGAGATAATGGGCCCAGAATTGCAACATAAAGCCGCGGGTTAGTGTAGCGTATGCTGAGAGGGCATAATGGAGAAACAAGATCAATCTACCTTAATTCCTAGTGTCCTGAGTTGTCTGTTGACGGAAGACAAGGAGACCCGTCGTTGGAACGGGCACTGCTTGGATTTCGATATCGCAACGTCTGGGAAGGACCCAGATCGTGCATGGAGAAATCTGCGGGCAGTTGTGCGCCTGCATGTGGAGCACTGTTTCACGCATTGGCAAAAGGGTCTTACTTTCCGAGCGTCGAGAGACGAGATTTCGCTGTTCGTCGCGCTCAAGAGGGCGCAACAGCCAGTCAGAAGCGAGAAGATTACATTCGAGTTGGCGCCCCCTCCAACGCAAGAGCATCTTTCATCGCTGTGGATCGAGGGCATTGAACTGACCGAAGGAGTCGGCAATGCCCAGGCCGCCGCTCACGTACAGTAAGTTTCTTCAAGTCCTCTACTTGATGGAAGTTTGTATTCCGGCGCTCCCCAGCGAGTCTGGTGCCGAATTTCTCATCTTTCGGTGGGGCGCGAACGGATATAGCTCAAAGCCCGGTGGCCCGAGGGCAGCATTTATGCATCGGGATAAAGATGAATTCGTGACCGGCATGGAAGTCTCGAAATTACTCCGAATCCTGGAGATCCCCGAGGCTGACTTTTGGCGGATGGTTGATGGTTGCATGATCGGTCCAGCGTCTCCCGCGACGCCCGACGAAAAGCGATCCGAAGACGTCTAACTTCACCGTATTCGTCCTCTCTGTCCCTTCATAAGTACCGATTGAATACTTCTGATTACCGAACCGTGGCATATCCTCAACGGGACGTTGCACCGGCGACACTTGCACGAGGCTTTTTGAGGGGGATTGTCGAACCGGGATTCGGAAAGTCCCTACGCCTGGGGTTTTTCGAACCACCTTGCGAGGCTTCCTGGGCGACGCGAAGAACTGTACCGACGCCAATCCTCAGCTCCTTCGCAATTTTCTTCCACCCGAGCCCGCTTGCGCGCAGGGCCGCAATCCTCGCGACATCCACAACCACTTTCGGACGTCCCAGTGTCTTTCCCTTCGCGCGCGCGTTCCGGAGGCCCGCTTTCACCCTTTCCGCAATCAATGAGCGCTCGAGTTCTGCGACGGCGCCCAGGACGGTGAAGATCATCTTCCCTGCTGGCGTGGACGTGTCGATTTGCTCCCGGAGGCTCACAAAACCGATACCGAGAGAATTGAAGGTTTCGAGAACGCGAAGCAGGTGCGACACCGACCTGGCCATCCGGTCGAAGGACCAAACGACCACGACGTCAAACTTGCGCCGGTGGGCGTCCGCCATCAACCGATCGAGCTCCGGACGCTTTTCCTTGGTGCCGCTGACACCAATGTCGACATACTCCCCGGCCAGTGCCCAGCCGCGCCGATCACAGTATTCGCCGAAATCCCGGAGCTGCATCTCGGGTGACTGCCCATTGTTCGATGTTGACACCCGTGCGTACACGGCTGCTCTCATTTGGAACCGCCATTCTCTTTGCGGACCGCCTTACGGTTGAGCAGCATCTCGGCAAGCTTCGCATCCGCAAGCTGCTCGACCATTTCGGAGATCAGAGCCGAGATGTCCTTTTTGAGGTTCGCCACCGTGTTCATCCGCGAAAGCATGATTGCTTGAAGCGTCTCGCGGGACGCGGCGCTGAAAACTTCAATCGGGTCGGTTTTGGCACCCGCTTCGGTAGGCTCGAAAGATAGCAGTGCATCCTGAAAGCTGTGCGGGGCCTTCTCGGGTACCGGTGCCGGCAAATCCGGACGGACTGCGGTTGCAGGTGTAGCCATGCTTGTTCTCCCTCGCGCGCGGCGTTTCCCTCATCGGCGCCACTTCGCCACGCGGACAAACAGGTGTGGCGGACGCCCCGGCCATGCGCAGACACACGTACAGCCAGGGCGTTTCGGGATTAGTGGATTTCGAGAGAAACGATTTTGGTCGGCTTGGTCGCGGCCAACACGCGAGCGCAGTACATCTCGCCATCGAGCTTGAGCCGGTTGGCGAGCCTGATCGCGACATCCTTCCATCCAACCGAGCGGCGGGAGTTTTCCTTCAATGTCGCGGTGTGGTCGCCCGGTTCGATTTCAGCGCCGGATTCGAGCCGTGTCTTGAGAGACTCTTCCTCGGTCGCGATTTCTTCCTGCAATTGCTTCAGGCGGCCGCGAAGCGACAACAGGAGCACGAGCTCGTTTTGGGAAATTGCTTCTACTTCAGGGACGGTTTGCGGGAATGGAACTACGTACGGTAACGTCTGTGTAGCCATGTCGTTCCTCCAGTGAGCGATTTGGTCAGGGGCGTGTCAGCGTTGGTAGCGCTGGCGCGTCCCGCTTACTTTTTCTTCTTTGACCTCGGGCCTGACCTCAGCGTTCCTTTGAACCGGCGAGCTCTTTCGATATCTGCATCGGTCCATAGCCTTACGGGAATTCGACCTACCTTTTCCAACTTGGGGACTGCGATCAGCCCGCTATTTATCCATGCCTGAATAGTCTGACGGGATACTCCGATTACCTTTGCCGCTTCGCCGGTTGAGTAGGTCTTCGCCATCCGAGAAGAAGATTATCAGGACTTGACAAGTATGTCAAGTTAAAAGTAGGATGAGTCGGAAAGAAAAAGCCCCGGTTCGTGGCCGGGGCCAGGAGTGATTCATGTCAGATCACAAAGATACTAACATGGGCCGTAGAGAATCCGCGATTGACCGCTGGATGTATCTCCGCGATCAATTCAGAGCCCTATCGGAAGAAGGGGGGCGGAAGAATTTTGACTTGGGCCGGTTCTCCGAAATGAATCGTGGGTTTGGTCGTGAAAAGGGACCGACGATCTGGGAACAGGGAGGGATCATCGATATCGATGCGGGAGTACGTCCGACTGGTGAATTTGTGGCTCGCTTTGAGGCCTTGGCCACGAGGGCAGCGCTTGGCCTGGAAGTTCCCAAAGGAAAAGCACTGTTACATTTCTGGCTTGAGTCGGTTCAAGGAATTACGACCAGTTTTAACGATTTGTGCGAAGCCTCGGCTACGTTCTGTTCTCACCTTGAGAGACATGCTCTAGAAAAAGCTACCGAGAAAAGTAGCGCAGTGGGCAGACCGCGTGTGAAGGACGAAGAACGTAAGAAAATTCGCGAAATGAAAGAGGCAGGAAAGACCTGGAAAGAAATTGCTGCGAAAATGAACGAAGACACCGGCCAAGATAAAAGCCCGGAGGCGTACCGCAGTCTATTGGGCAGCCCGAGGACTCGCAAACCGTAAAAAGCGTGTAAAACTAATTTCCCACGTTTCCCACGCTTACTGCATCCCCCCAACAAACCCTTCTACTTCATCGTGCTGGTGGCTTAATTTTGTAAAAAGCGTGTAAAACTAGTTTCCTGCGTTTCCCGCGTTTACTGCATCTTCCCCACTTTCCGAGTTCGTGACAGTCTGACGATGAAATTGTCGTCGGAGGTGTTACGCAATGAGATATCTGAATCTGGCCTGGGCGATCAGGCAGCAAGGTTCGCAGTTCCGTTTTGCCGCATCGCTCGGCGAAAGTGAATCGTGGCTATCCCGTCGCCTGACTGGGCGCGTTGATTTCACGCAGGAAGAGCGTGATCGTGTCGCCATAGCTCTCGGCTATCCGGCCGACTGGTTATTCCAAGCTCCAACCCCACCGTCACGCCAAACACTTTCCAATCTCGAACCTTCCGGAGTATGCGCATGAACGGCCAGACCACTATCCCTGGCGGCCAGCCATTAAACATGTCGCAACTGAAGACCGCAGCTGGCACACGGCAGACAGACAAAACTACGGCTGCCGGGACAAAGCCGGAACCGACTTATGGCGGTGTGGGGATAAAACCGTTGCCCGCGCAATTTACCGGCGGGAAAAGCCTGTATCAGCAAGCCTATGAATTGCGGAAGAAAATGGCCGGGCCGGACGGCCCTGTGAGGAAATAAATTTGAGCAGGCCCCGCCCGCGCGCAATCGCGGGACAGGGAGATTTCACAAAAGGAGAGAAACATGAACGCTTCGAGAAATACCGCAGTTGTGAATGGATGTCAAGGGATTGAATCGATAAGCCTAAGTGATAGCGACAGGCGACTTCTAATTCGCTCGTCCCTCACTCTTTTTCTTCGGCGATTAAATCATGGCGTCCCGGTCCTCCGAGACGATCTCTTGCGCGTGGCCTTTTACGCACCTGAGCAAGCTGAACGCGCATGAACGGGGCGCCTTCATCAAAGAACCCAGCCCAACGCGAGCGGATTCTCGCGCTGCTTCGTGCTCGCGGCTCCGCCGGCTGCACAAATGTCGAGCTGAACGCGATATGTTTCCGCTATGGTGGCCGAATTTTCGAACTTCGCGGAGCGGGCTACGAGATTAAAACGATTCGCGAAGGCGAGAGCCTTTTTCGCTTCGTTCTCACCGCCGAGCCCGAGAAGCGCGAGAATCTTTCGGGCTTCATGGAGCAGCGCCGGCGCGAAGCGGACGAAGCCATGCCTCTATTCGCAGGAGGCGCGGCGTGAAGAGCAACGCACGCGCCAGCGACCACGGCTTCGTAAAGATCCGGCGCGGCCTGCGCGAGCATCTGCGCCGCATGCCGGCCGAATCTCTGAAGCTGTATCTATGGCTACATCTCGCGGCCAGTTGGAGAGGGAAAGAACGCGGCACGGTCCGCACCAGTTATCGCGACATTGCCGATGAGCTCGGCCTATCGCTAGCGACCATCAAAAGAACCATTGCCAAGTTACAGCCGCGGTATATCAAAGTCCTGCCTGGAAACCAGCATCGAGCATCAGTTATTCGGATACTGAAATACGACATGCGACAAGCTGGTATCACGAATGACACCAGCAGAGCCGGTATCAAAAATGAGCTACACGGTGATACCAGCACTGATACCAGCTCAACGCGGGAACCCAATGAAACACTGCGAAATCTCGCTCCTAAGAAGGTATTAGAAGGTAGTAGAAGTAAAGCAGCTACAGCCGCTCTCCCTAAACCGGAAGATTCGGTGTGGAGTTTCCTAAAAATAAATCCATGCGGCCCGATCTCCTTCCGCACGCTGCTTGAGGGCCGCTGGGCTTCCAGGAACGGAGACCGGTCTTCGGTCCTGATCGGGGAGACGGTCGACGCCTGGGAGACGGCTGAAGGCGAAAAGCTTCGGCGAGCCCCGCAACTGTTCCGCGCCCTGTCCGATCTTCGTCAGAGAGAAAAGCAAGAAGCGCCCGGACAGAAGGACACCTCCGAGCCAATCCACACCCTGACCGCCGAGGAGATCCCCGCGTGAGCACAGAGACAAACATCGAACGCCCATTACCCCATAGCCAGCCAGCGGAGCAGTTCGTGCTCGGCTGCATTCTCGTGGGAAATCCGAAGGCGCACACGATCTTCGACTGGTTGACTGCCGAGGATTTTTTCATCCCGCAGAATAAGAGAATTTTCGCAACGCTCAAGAGCCTGGACGAACGCGGAAAGCCCCCCGACTGCCTGGCCGCGCTCGATGAACTACAGAGAACCGGCCAGCTCGAAGCGGCTGGAGGCGTCGGCTATCTCGCCCAGTTGGGCGATGACATGCCAAACAAGGGCAACGTGGAGCACGAGGCCCGAATCGTGAAAGAAAAAGCCGTCCTTCGCGGTCTGATTTTTTTGGCGTCCGCCATTCAGGAGCAGGCACTTGGCGCGAGCGAGGCACCCGATGTCGTTCTCGACCGCGCAATTGAGAGTTTTTCCGAGATCGCCCGGAATCTCGAAGCAGACAAGGATTGCGGGATGGTTTACCGGGACGCGGCGTTGAGCCTCTTGCATGAGTTCGATTCCGGGTCTGGCGTGCGGATCTTCACCGACATCGACGAACTGGACCGGCTCACGGGCGGATTTCGCGCTGGCGAGCTTGTTCTGTTCACCGCCGAAACAGGCGTGGGCAAGACTTTACTTGCCCAGCAAACGCGCCGCCGCTCTTGCCGCGATGGGCGGCACACGCTTTTCTGTTCGGGCGAAATGCGGGCTCAGCATTTGATTTCTCGCGAACTGGCAACCGAGGCGGGAGTCGAGCACTGGAAGATGCGGCGCCCGGAGCGCCTCACGCCCGAGGACACAAGCGCCCTGGTTGAAGCCGCAAGCCATGAGTGCCCACAGTGCCGAATCCTGGACGGCGAGCTGAGCATGTCGCGCATTCGCAAAGTCGCGCGGCAAATGAAGGCTCGCACCGGGCTCGATCTCCTCATCATCGATTACGACGAACTGGTCGAAGCGCCAGGAGAAACAGAATTCGATCAGCAGCGCTACATCGTGCGATCCGGAAAATCCTTGGCGATGGAGCTTGCGTGTCCGGTGATCGTGATTTCGCAACTCCGTAAATCGCTTCAAGGCGAGGACCGGAAAAGGCCAACGCTTCAGCGATTGTACGGCAGCGGCGCGAAGGCGAAGCACTCAAGCATCGTGCTCTACGTGGACCGTCCCTATGTTCAGGAACTTGCCGGGGATGAAACGGAGGCGCGGATTGTCATCGCGAAAAACCGAGATGGCAAGGTGGGCGCGATCGAGGCGCGATTCAACGTGAAGACCCTGCGGTTTGAAAGTCTGCCGAAGCCACAACCGGAACAGCCTGATTGGGTGAACCGATGACCGTTCGAAAAACCCTATTTCCGCTAGCCTCGCAAAGCCATGAAACGGCGTGGACGTGGAAGGCAGTTTTGAACGTTCAAGAAACACATGTTTTCCGAACGGGATTGATTTGTTGAATGGCGAGCGCGACACAATTCGCTTTGCCGGATGCTGACGCGGCGCGTACACTCCGACGCAGGGTAGCCGAACCAACGAGCAAAGAAGGTGGCTCGATGGCTCGGCGTCGGCATCAAGCAGGACGTGTGATTGTTCGCGGCAAGAAACCGAACGAGGTTTTTGTTGGCAGGTGGCGGGAGGACGTGATTCGAGAGGAACAGACAATTCGCGTGGAGCGTTCGATGGTGCTCGGCACAGTCGCCGAACTCAAAACGAAACGCATCGCGCAACGCCTACTCGATCCGATTCTTGCGCGAATCAATTCTTTTGACTATCGGCCAAGTAAATTTAGCTCGGTCGAAAAATTTGCGGACGCTTGGGAGATTCAGGTGCTCACGCATCAGAAACCCTCCAGCGTGAAGGCCGCGAAGTCCCACCTGAAAACTTACATCCGGAAACACTTGGGAAAAGTTCTCCTCCACGAACTCACACCACAAATTCAGCAAAACTTTGTGACGCTGCTTTCGCAGAAAGTCTCACGCAAAACGTGCCTCAACGTCCTCGGGACTCTTTCCTCGATGATGCGGACTGCGAAATCGTGGGGCTATTGCACACAACCCGTGACGGCAGGGGATCTCGCTTTGCCGAAGGACGAGATTCACAATCAGCCGCGCTTTTTCACCGGAGACGAAGCGCGCAAAATCATCACGATTGCTTCTGACCCGTGGCGCACCATGTTCGCCATCGCCGCAATGACGGGACTTCGCGTCGGAGAAGTCGTGGGTCTGCAAAAAGCGGACCTGGACTTCGACCGCCGCGTGATCCACGTCCGGCGCTCGGCATGGTACGGCCGGGTGCAAACCGTAAAGAGCAAAGCGAGTCAAGCGCCGGTAGCGATGGCGGATGCGCTCGCAACCTTGCTCGGACAATACCTGGAGACCTGGAAAGAAAATCTCGAAGGGTTTCTGTTTCTCAACCGTAACGGCCGGCCTTACGCGGCCAACAAAGTTGTCGAATATGGACTTTGGCCCGTGCTCGACAAACTGAAAATCAAGCGCGCGGGGATGCATGCTTTCCGACATTGCCACGCGAGTTTGCTGATGGACGTTGGAGCGAACATGGCCGTGACAAAAGATCAAATGCGGCACTCGGATGCACGTGTCACGCTGGGAGTTTACGGCCACGTAATCGGTGATTCCCAGCGCGACGCAGTGGACAAAGTGGGTGAGATTCTGCGCCCAAGTGCGCTCAAATCGGAGACGTCAGGTGAGTATATCCAATAACTTGCGGAACGTTGGACGTGGGTTCGATTCCCATCGCCCGCTCCAAAAATCCTGTTGATTCGATTGCCTCTACGCCTGGAAGTTGCTGAAAATCGCCCCATAAACTGCGGGGTTTGTTCCAAGGATGTTCCAAAGCCCTCGCAATTGTTATAAGACTTATCCGCTCGATTCTGGACGCATGGGGACGGGCTTTATGAACACATTGAAAACAACGAGGAAACAACGAGAAAAGCGCGCTG
>DATLST010000072.1:0-8223 GCA_035534055.1 Candidatus Acidiferrales bacterium
TGGATGTTCAGTTTTGCGTGCGCCGCCTACAACCCGGTGCGCATGCGAAATCTGATGACCGCCGCAGTTCGAGCGCAGTAAGTCCGGGCGTCTCTGCATAGTGATGAAACGCCCACCTGGGGCGCTCGGCAGCGCGAAAAACCACCCCAAAAACGCCCAGCACTCGGCAATGACGCAAACGGGACCAGAAATTGCCCGCCCCGCCCAATTTTTCAGCAGCCTGCTAGGAGTTCTCGGGGTTCAATTCGCGCAGGCCCTCGGGAAGAACCACTGCGATGCGGTGCGCTTCGGTATCGATCACCACGCAGATGTCCTCCGCCAGGGGAATCAGCAGTTCACCCTGCGGCGAATTGACCACCAGCACCGGCGTTCCGGCCACATCTTCGCCTGTGAATTGGACGTCGAGAACACGCCCGATCGAGCCTCCGCCTTTCTCTTGGATTTCACAGCCGATCAGGTCCGAGACGTAGTAACTTCCGGGCGGAAGCACCATTCGTGTCGACAAGGGGATTTGCACTTCCAGGCCCACCAGCTTTTCCGCATCGTCGATCGAATTGGAACCTTCTAGGTGAAAAATCGCTTGCCCACCGCGACTCTGGCTGATCCAGCACGAGCGAACCGCAGCCCTCTGCGGCTCGGATCGCCCGTCCCACAATTCCACGGAAGTGAGCTTCATGAGCCGTTGGGGAAAATCGGTGAGGATTTCGGCGGCCACTTCTCCGCGTCGTCCGTGCGGGCGCAGCACGCGCGCCACGGTGACGCTATCCGGTCTTTGTGTGGTCACACTATTCGAGGATTTCCAGCGTAAAACGCTTTTTCAATTTCATTCCGGCGGCGCCCAGGAGCGTTCGGATCGACTTGGCTGTGCGTCCCTGCCGTCCAATCACTTTGCCCAAGTCTTCAGGATGAACGCGCAATTCCAATACGGTCACCTGTTCGCCTTCCACCGAGTTCACCTGCACCTGTTCCGGATGATCCACGAGTGCCTTCGCAATTTCCTCCACGAGTTCCTTCATGACGGTTCCTCCACAGCTTGACGTGCCCAGCGTGGAAACCCGCTCGAGCGTGTACAAGAGCTACCTGCGTTAGCCTGCTGTGGATAGGACGCCTCTGGAAGGCCTAAGGTTGTGTAGAGACCGTTTTGGGGCGGCGAAGCAGACTGCGAACCGTGTCCGAGGGCTGGGCGCCCTTGCTCAGCCAATATTGCACCCGCTCGGAGTCGATCTTCACCGCCGCGGGATTCCTCTGCGGATCGTAGGTGCCGACGATCTCTACAAAGCGGCCGTTGCGCGGGCGGGTCTTTTCCGTAACCACCACGCGATAAAATGGGTGCTTCTTTTTGCCAATCCGCGACAGCCGAATCATTAACACTCGAAATTCCTCCTGAATTGAATCAGGCTATTATAGCGAAGCTAGGCTCCATTCACCAATCGCTATCTCGGATTTAACTCTTGCCGGGCCATGCGCTCCAATATTTTCAGGGACACTTAGCGCAGTAGCCAGAGCGGCAGAGCTGCCTGGGCACACTGGTCGATCATTCGCCGGTCGCTATCCGCAAAGGCATTGGGTTGATCGCTTTCGACGTCGACCGTTCCAATCACGCGTCCTCCCGCGGGCGATAGAACGGGGACGACGATTTCCGAAAGCGTGTCCTCAAACACCGTCAGATATCGCGGGTCGTTTCGGACATCGCCAACGATCACTGCCCGCTTTTCTTGAATCGCTGCAGCCGCGAGCCCTTGATCCAAGGGAAACGACGGATGAGCAGGAGCGCCCAATCCGATCCAGGCCAGAATCGAAGCGGATTCAAAGCCCACGTCGTAAATGCCAACCCAACGGTAATCGCCCAATTTCTGAATCAGTTCGGCAAGCCTTTTTGCCCTGGGGGAGCGATCACCACCGCCCATCGCGACAGAGCGTATCTGGGTCAGCGTGTTGTTGATGACAATTGGCATAGAGCTGTCTACTTCAAACCGGCCAGCTTGCCGATGCCTCGCATCTTCATCTTGGCCATGCTGCCATATTGTTTCATCATCCGGCGCATGTCGGCGTACTGCTTAAGCACCTGGTTCACCTCTTGCACGGAAGTGCCGCTGCCGCGGGCGATGCGCTTGCGGCGCTTGCCGTCGATCAGGTTTGCGTTGGCCCGCTCGCTGGCCGTCATGGAATTGATGATGGCTTCGATGGATTTCAGCTGCTTTTCGTCCACCTGTGCGTCCTTGGGGATCTTGGCGAAAGGTCCGATTTTCGGCAACATGCCCATGATCTGTTCGATGGAGCCCATCTTGCGTATCTGCTGCAACTGATCCCGGAAGTCCTGGAGCGTGAAATCGTCTTCCCGCAGCTTGCGCTCCAGTTCGCGGGCTTTCTTGACATCGATCGTCTTCTCGGCTTTTTCGATCAAGCTCAGGACGTCGCCCATGCCGAGAATGCGAGAGACGATCCGGTCGGGGAAGAATGGCTCGAGCGCGTCGTACTTTTCGCCGACGCCGACGAACTTCACCGGCGCACCCGTCACCTTGCGGATCGAAAGTGCCGCGCCACCGCGCGCGTCTCCGTCGAGTTTCGTCAGGATTACCCCGGTGATGGCCAGCCGTTTGTGAAATTCTCCCGCCGATCGCACCGCGTCCTGCCCGATCATGGCGTCAGCCACGAAGAGGATTTCCGCGGGGTTGAGTTCGCGTTTGAGCTGGGATAGTTCGTTCATCAGCTCGTCGTCGATGTGCAGCCGCCCGGCCGTATCCACCAGAATTACGTCGCACGCCGAAAGCTTCGCTTCCCGCAGCGCGCCGCGAACAATCTCGAGCGGCTTATCCGTGCCCGTGCCTGGCCAGCATGGAGTGCCCGTGGCTTTCGCTACCTGCGCGAGCTGTTCGCGCGCGGCAGGGCGGTACACGTCGGTGGAAACCACAATCGGGCGATGACCGTGCTCGGCTAGCCATTTGCCGAGCTTACCGGTGGACGTCGTCTTGCCAGAACCTTGCAGTCCGCAAATGAGCCATACCGACGGAGGGCGTGAAGAGAATTGCGGGCGGGCTTCGCGCCCCAACAGGTCGCCTAGTTCGTCCCGCACGATCTTGATCACCTGCTGATCGGGTGAGAGCTGGAGCAGGACTTCCGAACCGAGCGCTTTCTCTCGCACATGGGCGATGAACTCGTCGGCAACCCCCAGGTTGACGTCGGCGTCAAGGAGCGACTCGCGAATCTCTCCGAGCGCCGCGTCAAGATGCTCCTCGGTGAGCTTTCCCTGGCCGCGGAGGTTCTTGAAGGCTCGCTGAAGTTTTTCTGTCAGTGTTTCAAACATGGGAATCCGGCAACGGGGAAACGCCACCCGCGCAATCTCCGATTCTAGGCGACACCACCGAGTGGGTCAAACCAAGCCGATGGTTGGAATAGGAAGGTCACATCGTTACCCCTGTCGGAATTGAAGTGCATGAGTCCGAAGAGACGATTGGAGATGGCCGGGCGGTGCGTTGATACGTGCGTCGTCGTGCGTAAATTTTTTCTTGGAAACGTTTGAAAGTATTCGGAGTGCACCATCTAGGTGTCATGCTGACTTATAGCAGGCCACGAGACTATTGCGGAATAATGGAACACCCGTTGGAATAATCTTAGCTTCCGGGAACAAACTCTGCATCTGTCCGGCTGACAAAAGATGGATTTCTTCATACTCCCGCATGTATCCCGGAGAGAAACGAACAACTCTTCGTTGCCATTCCGGAGAGAGGAATTGGTAAAAGGGCAACAGGGAATGGGGTTCGATTGGGAAGTACTTATTGGGGGTTGTGACGAAATAGCCTCTTGCCGCGACACGGCGGATCTCGTTCGCAAAGACCCGCTGCTTTTCGTAATCGCCCACGTGCTCGATTACCGCATTCGAAAATACCCAGTCAAAACTTTTCTCCGTGAAGGGAAGTTGGCGGCCGTCGGCCGCAACTGGCAAGATTCGGCATCCGTTCAGCCCTTCCAAGGAAGGTTCGAGATTGGCCATCACCACGCTCGAGAAATACGAGTAGAGTTGGATGAATTCGCCAGCGATCCCGGCCCCACCACCCACGTCGAGCAAGGTCAGCCCTGTAGCCGAGAGATACTCGCGGAACAGGTCAACCTTCTGTGACCGCAGCCGGACGTGAATCGGTCTTGCTAGCGCAAGAGCCCACTGCCGAAGCACGTGAGTCATGGCCGTTTCACTTTGCACATTGCCTTATTGTTGCGTGCTTCGAGATCGCCGTTTCGTAAATGCGAAGCAGCGTCTGATAATTCCGCTCGCCTGTGTACTTAACTTCGTATTCGGAGCGGGCGGCGCGGCCGATGGCTTCCATCTCGGCCGGATGCGTCCAGGCCCACTCGACCTTGGAAGCAAGATCAGCTGCGTCACCGGCTTTGAAGTGCAGTCCCGTCCGGCCGTCGTCAACGATCTCGGCCATTGCGCCGAGCCGCGAGGCAATCACAGGAACGCCGCACGCAAATGATTCGACGAGAGTCATTGGGAAACACTCATACCACACACTCGGGAGAATCAAAAAGCGCGCTTCTCTTATAGCTTTGACTGCCTCATCGTGAGGCATGGCCCCAACCAACCGCACGTTGGACAATTCATTCTCGGAAACCAGTCTTTCAATCTCGGTTCGCAAGGGGCCATCTCCCACGATTTTCATAGCGTGCTGGCGAGACAATCTCCCCCACGCAGCAAGCAGAGTGTGTAAGCCTTTCTCGGGGGAAAGCCTGCCAAGAAAGAGGGCGTAGTCCCCTGGAACCGATCGTTCGCCAGGATCTGGCAGGAGGAAATTTGACTTCACTACCAACTTCTGTTCCGGAAATCCGGCATCGATGAATTTACCGCGCGAAAACTCCGTCAGCGCAATGAAACAATCCGCCATTTCGAGCCAGGTGTTCTTTCTGCGATGAAAGGCGAGCATGGCCGCGACCGCTGCAGTCGCCGGGCGCGACTCGCGATAACACCCATAAAAAAAACTCCTCCATAAAGTGTGATCTACACATTCCTCACAGATGTGGCCGTCACGGAATAATGTGGCTGCCGGGCAAAGCAGGCGATAATTGTGAAGCGTTTGTACCACGGGCACACCGGCTTCCTGGCAGGCATAGTAGGCCGAAGGTGAAATCAATGGGAAGGTGTTGTGAAAATGGGCTACATGCGGCTTCTTCCGCCCAAGAAGGTCACGTAACTCCCTGGCAGTATCCCATGCCCAAATGGTGCGAAACCCGAGAGTACTCTTGTTCCCAATTCCGTAGTCACGAATCTCATCATTGTGCCGGACATATTCGATCACTTCATGCCCAGTAGACCGAAGCAATTCTACGTCACTCCGAAACACTTCATCTTCGCCTCCGCCCCGTTGATAGTAATTGTGTACGAGCATGCACCTCATTGTTTTTTAACCATTAGACCAAAGAGCGAGTTTTTATTCCCTTCCGCCAGCATAACCGATAAAATCGGACGAACAGTTTCCGAGAATTCCTCGAAAGCCCGGTTGCCCTCCACATCGTCGGCGATCAACACGCCTCCCGGTTTCAACTGGGGCCACACCTGTTCAAATTCTCTTTTCATGTTGCGATAAGTATGAAGGCTGTCGTGAACAAACATATCAACTCGCTCAAGACGGGGAAGCAATTGCGGCATCAGCCGTCTGGTAGGTCCGCGGAATAGCTGCCAGCGGTCCTTCAGTTCGTCCGGTATCAGCGCGCCCACGTACAAATCTCCATTCCGGCCTAGCGGAGGAAGGTCAATACTGAAAAGTTTACCTTTCTGATTAACCTGAAGCGCTTGTAGTAGGAACGCACTGGTGACACCATAGGCAACTCCCGTTTCAAGAACAACGTCGGGCTGCAATATGCGGCAAGCAACGTAGCAGGTACGTGCCAAAACGCTATCGCCGTTATGAAATAGTTGAAAGGGCCGGTCGTGATTCAATTGACCAAATCGTTTGGAAACATTCTCTTCGACTTCCCTGAGTGGTTTTTCCTGCAAAATTGGCCCAATACTCGTCGCGAACTCTTCTTCCAGCCGGCGAAGCGCATCGGTCTGATCGGCGGGGGCCAAACGAGATGGCTCGATTCTCCAGTGTTCGAACCTGACTTCCAACACGGTTCTGACCCGGTCATAAAACTCAACAGGATCGCGGCCAAGCACACGAAGCAACAATTGCAGTTTGGAATTAGCGGTCATGCGAGTTGGCACACGGCGACCATCGTATTTCGAAAACGCTTAGGCAAAAGAGGACGAAGGCCCATCCATCCGTGCGCAAAGGCCCTGTAAAAACGGGACGAGACCAGAGCCGGTTCAAGATCGTCAACGAATTCAAGTTTCTCTATGCGAAATCCACCTCGCCGAAGTAACTCCCGAAGTGTTTGCGGACAGAACCAAAGCGCATGTTCCCGATTGAATGCACGGTCGTAATTTTTCCAATACATGAGATTCAGCATCACGCTAAATACGTTGGGAGTGGAAAGAACGAGTGTTCCCCCCGGTTTCAATGCCCGGGCACTACCCTCTAGGAACCGCCCAGGGTTTTGCAGATGTTCTATCAACTCACCCGCCAGAACCGTATCGAAGCAAGAGTTGAATTGGAGATTCTGGGCGTCGCCCACTTCAACTCGAAAGCCAATTTGCTTCATGCGCTCGATTCCATTGCTATCGGTGTCGAGACCCAGTACGTTGACAGCTGCAAATCTTTGGCAGAGCTGATGATGTAGAGAATGTGCTTTTTCGGCTGCAGATTCTGCCACTCTATGCCCTACGCAACCGACATGAAGGATGTCAGGTCCTTGAACTTTCTGGAGCAAGGCTTGGACACGTTCGTTTGGCGATGTCGCGTTTGTAAACACTCTTGGATTCCCCGATGCAAGGGCGTCGCCTTGAGACATCATGGATTCAGACATCTTGCCTCCTAAGTTGCAGCGGACAGCTTTGGGTACGAGACTTGCGTGCGAAAAATCACCGCCCCAACAACCCCCCCGATGAGCAGATAGAAAGGTATCGCTCCCTGAGGCACCTCAAAAAATGGCGTAAATAAAGCATAGACTAGCATTCCTGCCCACAAAATAACGCCGCAAGGCTGGCCCGTCTTCCGATAAGCACCCCAAAGCAGGCGGGCAAGTTCAATTTGAAAAAGAGCGAGGAGTAGAACGCCGACCCATCCAGTGTAGGCAAGCGCATAAAAAAATACGTTGTGGGGCGTCTGGATAAAGTCACCCGGTGCGATGAAGGGTGAGAGGTCACCAATGGGAAATCCATAACCTAAACCGAACAGAGATGTTCGCCAGGTCTGATTCACCGTTTGCCAGATGGCAATCCACCACATGGTTCGCCAGACGGCCGTGCCCACATCCATCTGGTAGGATGAAGTGTATTGCGAAGCCATCTCCGGATCGAGCGGAGCCACGGCACGCCCTACCAGGTCTCGAGCGGAGATTTCACCACCGCCCCGACTTTCAGGCCCCTGTAATCTGAAATCGATAACAAACATGACGGCGAGAAGGACAACGACCACGGCACCAACGGCGATCATTCGCCTCAGGTTCTTCGTCAGCCACCCCCAGAGAAATAGCCCGACAGCCAAACCAAGCCATTCTGCCCGGACCTGCATTCCCAAGAGGACGAAACCGTTCAAGGCCAGAAGGTGCCATATTTTTCGCAAGTCGTGTTCGTAGGCCAGCAGACCAAGCAAGACAACAAAAGAATACTCCGGCGGTCCAAAAATTGGCACCGGGGCTACCTGATCGGAAATGCCGGGAAAGGTCCAGCTTATTCGGTTGAGAAACAAAATATAGGCCACGCCATAGATGCCATTAAACCACGCAAGGAGCCGGAATAATCGTGGAGGGAAATTTGGTTTCCGCAGCCCAATCCACAAGCCGAGGAGAAGAAACACGGGATAATAGTTGAACGCGAGATCCCGCGCAGCGCTCAAAGGCGGGTGCCCCAGGGCAATCCCGCGGAAAACCTGAATGATCCCATACACGAGAAAAATGGAATAGAACTTTACAAGAGCCCGCAGTTGCTGAATACGCCGCGCCAGCCGCACCCACGAACCTCGGGCCGTCTCCGGCCCGGCGAGAAGAAAGGCAGCGAGCACGATTTCCCCGATGAAAAGGTGCCAGGGAGGAATTCCTAAATATGCGAAACTCCGGCCCATCAGGCAATAGCCAATGATGAGAAGTGAAACGGTTCGAAACCAGAATTTGCCGGTCATTCTATAACGG
>DATLST010000073.1:0-9813 GCA_035534055.1 Candidatus Acidiferrales bacterium
ATTAAAACCTCATACGGCCCATTGCGCAGAAAGTAATTCTGCTTGCTCTAACACCGTCTGTGTGGCTTTGTCCTGTTTGTCCGGCGGGTAACCATATTTACGCAAGATGCGTTTCACGATGACGCGTAAATGTGCGCGTACGTTCTCGCGCACCGTCCAATCGATGGTGACGTTCTTGCGGACAGTATCAACCAGCTCGCGCGCGATCTTTGTCAATGTAGGCTCGCCCAGAACCTTGACTGCGCTGTCATTGGTCTCCAGGGCATCGTAGAAGGCCAGCTCTTCTTCCGATAAACCGAGATTTTCACCACGGGCATTGGCGGCGCGCATATCCTTGGCCAGCTGGATCAGCTCCTCGATCACCTGCGCGGTGGCGATGGCCCGGTTTTGATACTTGCGGATCGTCTGGTCCAGCATTTCAGAGAAGGATCGCGCCTGCACTAGATTGCGACGGGACCGCTGCTTGATCTCGCCTTTCAGGAGCTTCTGCAATAGCTCGACTGCCAGATTGCGGTGTGGCATGTTCTTGACTTCAGCAAGGAAATCATCGGACAGGATGGAAATGTCCGGCTTTTTCAGACCCGCCGCAGCGAAGATGTCCAACACCTGATCCGAAACCACCGCCTGGGAAATAATCTGCCGGATCGCAAAATCCAGATCCTCTTCGGTCTTTTGGCCTGCTGGCGTGGCTTTCACGAAAACCGCCCGCATGGCCTGGAAAAAGCTCACTTCGTCGCGGATTGCCAAGGCCCGCTCATTGGGCACCGCTAGTGCAAATGCTTGCGAAAGTTCAGCGACAGCTTTTAGCAGCCGGCTCTTGCCGTCCGGCAGCGCCAGGATATGTTCCTGGGCGGCCGGCATCAGGGATAGCCGCTCCTGGGGAGCGCCGGTGAGCCACTTGGAATAATCAAAGCCATGGAACAAGCCTTTGCAAATTTCATAGGCCTTAAGCAACAGGCCCACCGCCTCTTCCTGGTCAATGGCTGTCTTACCGGTACCACCGGATTCCGTATAGGTTGCCAGCGCCTTCTTGAGTTCATCCGCCAGGCCCAGGTAATCCACCACCAGGCCACCCGGCTTGCTGCGAAACACCCGGTTCACCCGGGCGATGGCCTGCATGAGGCCGTGACTGCGCATGGGCTTGTCCACATACATGGTGCACAGGCTCGGGGCGTCGAAGCCCGTAAGCCACATGTCCCGCACGATCACGATCTTGAACGGATCTTCGGGTTTGCGGAAGCGATCGGCCATATCCTCACGCCGCTTCTTATTGCGGATATGTTGCTGCCATTCCAGGGGGTCGGTGGCCGAGCCGGTCATGATGACTTTTAGCATGCCCTTGTCGTCCGCCTCGCTGACCCACCGCGGACGAATCCGTGCGATTTCGTTGTAAAGCTCCACACAGATGCGCCGGCTCATGCAGACGATCATGGCCTTGCCATCGATGCCGATCTCCCGCTGCAGCGCATCGGAGCGATTTTCGAAATGCTGTACCAGGTCTTTGGCGATCAGCCGCACGCGTCCCTCGGAACCCACCACGGCTTCCAGCTGCGCCCACTTGCTCTTGAGCTTCTCCTTGCGCTCCACTTCCTCGCCTTCGGTGGCCTCCTCGAATTTGGGATCAATCCGCGGGCGCTCAGAGTCCTTAAGCGCCAGCTTGGCCAACCGGCTTTCGTAATAAATGGGCACAGTGGCCCCATCCTTCACCGCCCGCTGGATGTCGTAAATACTGATGTAATCACCGAACACAGCCCGAGTGCTGGCGTCGGATTTCTCAATGGGCGTACCGGTAAAACCGATGAATGAAGCATTAGGCAGCGCATCGCGCATATGCCGGGCGAAGCCATCCATGAAATCGTATTGGCTACGGTGCGCTTCATCGGCGATCACCACGATATTGCGCCGGTCCGACAACATGGGATGCTTGTCGCCCTTTTCTTCCGGAAAGAACTTCTGGATCGTGGTAAACACAACGCCGCCTGCCGCCACCTTCAGCTTCTCACGTAAATCCGCGCGGTCCGTCGCTTGTGTTGGTTCCCAGCCCAACAGCTTGCTGCAACGGGAAAACGTCCCGAAAAGCTGCTCATCCAGATCGTTGCGGTCAGTCAGAACAACGAGCGTAGGATTTTCCATGGCCGGGTGATGGATGATCTGGCCGGCATAGAACACCATGGTGAGGCTTTTGCCCGAACCCTGGGTGTGCCAGACCACGCCCACCCGCCGGTCGCCCGGATTTCCGGAAGGTTTGTCGCTTGTTTCATAGCGGCCCAGTTCCTCAGCAACCCGAGCGGCCTTCACTTGCGAGGCCCGCAGAGTTTCTTCGACAGCGGCATTGACCGCGTGGAACTGATGGTAGCCGGCAATTTTCTTGACAAGCTTGCCGCTGCTTTCTTCTTCAAAGACGATGAAATGTCGTAGCAAGTCTAGAAAGCGGCGCTTCTCGAATACACCTTCCAATAACACTTGAAGCTCTGCAATGCTTTTAGGTGCATCCTCGCGCCCAGTAATCGTCCGCCAGGGCTTGAACCATTCCTTGCCTGCGCCAATGGCACCGATGCGCGCTTCCATGCCATCCGACACAATCAAGACAGTATTGGTGGCGAAGAGAGTGGGTATTTGTGAATGATAGGTCTGGAATTGCTGCCAAGCGCTCCAGATGGTGGCGTTCTCATCGGCAGGATTCTTAAGTTCAATAACAGCCAATGGCAGGCCGTTGACGAATATCACCACATCTGGCCGGCGGGTGTGCTGGCCCTCGGCCACGGTGAACTGATTGACGGCCAGCCAGTCGTTGTTATCGGGTTTATCGAAGTCAATCACTCGCGCTTGGGCACCTGCGATCGAACCGTCTTTACGGCGATATTCCACCGTCACGCCATCCACCAGCAACCGATGCACGGCACGGTTGCGCTCCAGCAACGAAGGCGCATTAATGCGTGTCAACTTG
This sequence comes from Candidatus Acidiferrales bacterium, assembly GCA_035534055.1. Taxonomy (GTDB): domain Bacteria; phylum Acidobacteriota; class Terriglobia; order Acidiferrales; family UBA7541; genus Palsa-295. Next base: position 2,948 of record DATLST010000073.1, read on the forward strand.
CGGTAAGCATCTTCCAGCGCTTCGGGAGGCAGGTCGAGATTGAGACGCACGAGCGCCTGGCGTAAGCGACCCTCAAGCACCACGTCACGATAAATTGGATCAAGGCGCTCGGCAGCGGGCTCGCCGAGAGCAATGTCGGGACCATGAAGAACGGAGTAGCCGAGAGATTCCAGCCAAGCAAGGGCGGCGTCTTCAACCACAGATTCGGCGAACTGTGTCATGTCGTCACCTTTTCACGTCTCAACACACGCCGACGCCGGTTCCCGCGCGCAAAAAGCGCGACAGCTGATTACGCGAGTTTGAACTGTCGGTGACGTAAAGCAGAAACCGCTTCGCGCGGGTGACCCCGACGTAAAACAGCCTCTTCGCCTCCGCGATTTCCTCGGCAGATTCTGCCCGGTAGAAAGGAATCCTGCCCTCATGAAGATCGATCATCGCGACCGCCAGATACTCCCGCCCCTTGGCACGATGAAGGGTGACAAGCTTCAAAGCCGCATCCGGACTCGCGTAGATGCCCAGATCGGCAATCGTCAGGTTGTCCACGTCCACCCTGTTATTGCGCATGTCCGTCTTCATCTCCTCGACGGACATCGCGAAGATACGTTCCTCCGAGGGAGCGAGATACTCCTCAGCGATGAGCACTTGCGAAAACTCGGCCGCCGCAGCTTCCAGCCAGGCGATAGCCCCGTTGTGATCATCGTGGAGTTGCTGCGCTTGCTCGAGAAGGCGAAAGACAATCGTGCGCCCCTTGTAGGAAAATACGTCGTAATACGCGCGTCCGGTGACATCGAGCAAGGTGTTGAATAGCGTGCGCTCAATACCGGCAATCGCATCGGGCCGTGGTTCCATCAGGTAGCCGCAAATCTGTTCCGCCAGCGGCGCAAACGCCCGATTCCGGCGGTAGGGGCGCGCCCCGGGGCCAACGACACTAATCCCGTACTCACGTAATCGCCTGCTTAAGGGAAACAGGCTGAACCAGGTGGGCGCAAGAATGGCGGCGTCTCCAACAGGAATGCCCAAGCTTTCGAGCGCCGGAAGGAAGTAATCCGTGATGACCTCGAAGGTAGACGCTCCATGCCGGAAAGCAGGTTCCTCGGTGTACTTCCTTGCTTGGCCAACCGCCGTCATGGGGGGTGTCCGTGGAAACAGTCGGTTTGCCTGTGCAACGATAGTCTTGCTTGAACGGAAATTGCCGGAGAGCGTTATGTCCGTTCGTGCTCCAATCCGTGCGGCGAACTCATCCGCAAGATCGGGACGCGCACCTGCGAAACGGAAAATGGATTGAATCGGGTCTCCGACAAGGAGAAAGCGAGTTCGTCCCTCCTTGGCGATCAGAGAGAGGATTTCGACCTGCAAATCCGTAGTGTCCTGAAACTCATCCACCAGAATCCAAGCGAACTTCGACGCGACGTGAGAGAGAATTTCGGGACGCTTCTGAAGAAAAACCAGCGAGTAGTAAATAATGTTGGCAAAGTCGATAAATCCCGCCTCGCGGATTCGCGTCAAGTACGCCTGCGCGATCTCGGGCGTCAGGCCGCCGCGCTCAAGAACCTCGCCTGCGGGCCTGCCGTCCAGACCCACCCGAAGCTGTGTGAACTCCTCGAACTCCGTGTAACTGAGGTGATGCCTTCCATACTTGGCACAAACAGCCGTGACGTGCTGCTCGAACTCTGCGCTGTCCGGCGTCAGCACCTTGAAGCCGTTTTTATAACCCTTGATGAGATGGCAGAACGGACGGAATACATGGTTCAAACAAAACGAATGAATGGTGCAGATGTCGTAGTAGGCATCATCGCCCGGTTGTACGTGACGGCGAAGACGCGCCTCGATTTCATGGACTGCGGTATTCGTGTAGGTGATGCAGGCGACAGAGCGCGGAGTATCCCTGACCTCATCGAGCACCCGCGCAAGCTTCGAAATGATTACCCGCGTCTTGCCGCTGCCGGGGCAGGCGGTTAGCATCAAATCGGCATCGCACTTTGCGGCGCGCTTCTGGTCTGGGGTTAGCCTCATGGCATCTTCAGCCAATCCACCGCCTCGACGATATACGGTGGGATGCCTGTCGCTTTGTCCACATGACGCGCCGCGATCTGGGCGAACCGCGCCTTGCCGAAACGAATCGCCGTGTTCAGCACGGCATCGCGCAGTGAATTCAGAAGCTTCTTGCTCTCCTCAGCTCCGAGGTCGCCTTTTTGCAGATCCTTAAGCCCCTTGCGAAGCCGCCTCGCAACCTTGGGCGCGCCGATGTCATCTGCTGCATGAGCAAGCATCGGCAGTGTTGCTTCGCTGGTCAGAACCCGCTCGAAGGTAGTTTTGCAGGCAAAGACCCGGATGTAGTCGCCCTCTAGCTCTTTGAGGTCCGGCATGTCGGGCAGATCGTCCTCTCCCTCAAGCGCCGGATTGGCGTCGCTCGGTTTTAGGTCGCCGTCGGTCACGATGGCGCATTTCTTAGGCAATACGTCGGCGGCAAACAACTTCGCGTAAACATCGAAATGCACACCGTATATCGGGATGACCGAGATTCCTTCGCGGCCTAGATCCATGTTCTTCACCCTTTTGACCAGCGCCGGAATCAGGAAAAGCTCCGCCGGCCCCTCGACAAGCATGACCTTCCGCGCAAAGAGCAGGTTTGACTTGGTGGCATCGAGATACCGCTCCAGATCAAGTATCTCGGACGGCTCCAGCTCTCCATCAGCGGCAGGCACGGCGGAGAATATGGCGGGAGCACCTTTCTGGGTGAGCACAACATAGGAGGACAGGCCCGCACTCGCGGTGATGTGCGTGCTGTGTGTCGTGAGGATCGATTGAAACGACAGAGCATTCAGGGCGCTGAAAAGCGACAGTTGCAGTTGCGGGTGCAGGTGCGCTTCCGGTTCTTCGAAGAGGATGATTTGCCCGGCTGATTTCTTCTGGGCGAGGCGCTTGTGGAAGTATTCGATCAGGATAGAAACGTAGAGGATGTTGTTCAGGCCGAGGCCGTTCGACGATGGATCGAAACCCGTCATCGCGAGGTTGGACATCAAAATCCTCAGGGCGCGAATGATGGCCTGAAACGAAGGCTCTGCGACGCCAAGCGCTACGTCCATGCTGAATGCAGGACCGGCCACCTCCTTGAACGATTTATCGACGGCCTCGGCGATTTCTTCGATCGTCGAGTTTGCTGATATTTCGGCGTTTGCCGCCCGCAGCTTCTCGAGAAGCTCCTCCTTCTCGTCCGCATCAATGTCCATTGCGTTTATCAGTCTGGCGAGCGGTGAAGCTCGGTACTGCCGAAGATCGCTTTCTACGTCGCGGAGTGCTGGCAGGAAAACTACCTGGAATGACTGCAAATCCGAAAAGCGTATCGACGACCCCACGTCGTCGTTCCATTGGATTTCGGACATATCATGCGCCGGATCGCCGCCGCACGAGATCTCCCAGTGGTAGTCCTCAAGCGTGAGCGAGTCTTCCTCTTTCTCTTTTGCCTCGAGGTCCTCCCGGACGTCGAGCTTTGGTCGGAAGCGATAGAAGATGCGCGCGAGCCCCGGCTTGCTTTGCCAGGCTCCTACAAGCGCTTCCTCGTTTACCTTCTTCTCGAAGTCAACGATCTCCAGCCCAATCAGAACCTGATTGGGGTGAGCGATGTCGATGGTGGAATGGATATCGCTCTGCATTAGCGAGCGGTACGAGGAAGACAGCCCGGCATCGATGCACAGGCGGATTGCGTGTAGGAGATTCGACTTGCCAGTGTTATTCTCGCCTATGACGCAGGTGGTGTTGCTCGATATCCGAATATCGAGATGCTCGAACGAGCGGAAGTTGCGAATGACAACGCGGCTGATGCGCATGACTATTTCTGGACCCGGCTGCTCGCAAGGCCACTCGGTGGAGTGAAAACATCGACTCTTGCCATGGCTGTCTCCGAATCCCTGACCCGTAGCTCGCCGGAAATGAGTTTTGGCAACAGTGAATCGCGCTCGGCGGCGAGAGTGCGCGATTCATGAATTGACGCAGTTATGCGATCAACTGCCGGGCGAACTTGGGAGCTGTACGCTTTCGCTATATTGTCCGGTGGAATCACCATCGCATAGCGTGCCATGTCGCTCCAGCTTGTTCTGGGCATCTTAGTTCCAGTTGATCCTGCATTCGTGTATTCAACAAAAGTATCGCTTGAAACATGGCCGAGGATGAAACCGAACCATTCCTGCGTGCGTGGCGTAACTACGACGATGTCTGTTGAACATACGCCATCTACGGGTGCAACGCCGACCTTATGGAAGTAAGGTCGCAGCTTACCAAACAGGATTTCACCCTTCTTGAACTCGAACTTGTTACTTTCCAGCCCATCGGCGATGTTCCACTCTGCGAGCGCGATACAGCGTCTCGGCATGTGTTCAAGCGCAATATAAGGTGTGGTCGGTTTGATTTCGTTAGGTTGAATTCCACGACGCGGATGTTCGGCAACATCGTTTAGAACACCTACGCGCCACCCCTTCGGAATCTCGCCAAGTTCCGAGTCCTCGAAGGAATCAGGAAAGAGATCAGCGATGTGCTTGGGAAGACCGGGATCGCGGCCTTCGGCCTTGGCGCGGACAGGGTCGAAATCCACGAACCACGATTTGAAGAGCGCCCGAGCCATGGCCTCCAGCGTTTCGTTCATCCGCCGGTTCAGTTCGATCTTGTCGTCCAGCGTGCCGAGAATGTGGGCGATGGCGCGTTGTTCGGGTAGAGTAGGAACTGGAACTTCGAGTCTACGGAAGTCTGTCTTGTTGAACTTCGGTTGCGCGCTTCCAGAAAGAATGCTCCGAAGAGAATGTTGACCAGCTTCGCTGACGAGGTAGTAGTAGAGAAAATCGCGCAGCAGTTCTTTCTCATCTTTCGGCCGACACAAAACTGCGTTGGGACCTAGTGTCATCGGTGTATCTAGATCGGGTACGCGAAAAACTGTGCCCGCGTTAGCGCCGACGTTAGCAATCACGATATCGCCCTGCTTAAGAGAACTCTTGCGCAAGAAATCGTACGACGCCTTGTCAACATAAACAAAATCGCCTTTCCATCCGGCATTGTGGTCAACAAGGCGAACAAGGACTGCATAGTCGGGCTTGTTTTTGTACGTTACGTTTTCACGGAGTGATTCGAAGCTTCCGTTCGCTACATAATCCGTAACGTCAGCTACGGCGTTGATACAGGCCGAGCCCCACTCACCCGCCATACCCAAGCTCCTTCAGGTTGGCTGCAATGGCGGCGTCAAGCTTGGCTGCTTCCTTCTGCTGCTCCCGCAACGTCGCGGTGAGGCGCTTCATCTTGTCCTCGAACGGTTCGCCGTCGACCTCGGTGGCTTCGGCGCCAACGTAGCGGCCGGGTGTGAGGACGTGGCCGTGTTTGCGGATATCGTCGAGCTTCGCGGCTTTGCAAAATCCAGGCACGTCTTCGTATTCTCCTGAATCTTTATCACCACGCCACGCGTGATAGGTGCCGGCGATTTTTGTGAGGTCATCGTCGGTCAGTTCGCGGTGCACGCGGTCGATCATCATGCCAAGCTTGCGGGCATCGATGAAGAGCGTTTCACCGCGACGATCCCGAAAACGGCCGTTCTTCTTATTACGCGCTATGAACCAAAGGCAAACTGGAATCTGTGTCGAGTAAAAAAGCTGGCCGGGCAGCGCAACCATGCAATCCACGAGATCGGCCTCGATAATGGCTTTACGGATTTCGCCTTCACCCGACTGGTTCGATGACATAGAACCGTTGGCAAGGACAAAGCCGGCGAGCCCAGTCGGTGCCAAGTGATAAATAAAATGCTGTACCCACGCGAAGTTGGCATTGCTCGGCGGCGGTACGCCATAGACCCAGCGCTTGTCATCCTTGAGCAATTCGCCGCGCCAGTCACTGTCGTTGAACGGTGGATTAGCCAATACATAGTCAGTTTTGAGGTCTGGATTCTTGTCGTTATGAAAAGTGTCCCCATGAGCAATCTGTGCATCAATACCACGGATGGCGAGATTCATTTTCGCCAGCCGCCAGGTGGTGTAATTGGACTCCTGGCCGTAGATAGAGATGTCCCCCAGTTTTCCCTGGTGAGCCTCAATGAACTTTTCGCTGCTGACGAACATGCCGCCCGAGCCGCAGCAGGGGTCATACACGCGGCCTTTATAGGGCGCAAGCATTTCTACCAGCACGCGGACCACACGCGAGGGCGTATAGAACTGTCCGCCCTTCTTGCCTTCGGCGCTGGCGAACTGTGAGAGGAAATATTCATAGACACGGCCGAGCGTGTCTTTGGCGCGATCCGCCGGCGCGCCCAGTGCGATGTCGCTCACCAGGTTGATGAGCTGCCCAAGCCGCTGTTTGTCCAATCCCGGTCGGGCATAGTCCTTGGGCAACACACCCTTGAGCGAGGGATTGTCCCGCTCGATGGCGGTCATGGCGTCATCGACTAACGTGCCGATGGTCGGCTGTGGTGCATTGGCTTTCAGATGTTGCCAGCGCGCTTCTTTAGGAACCCAGAAGATGCTGACCGCACGGTATTCATCCGGGTCTTCCGGATCGGCCCCCTGCTTTTTCTGAGCTAGGAGTTCCGCGTGCTTTGCTTCGAAGGCGTCGGAAATGTATTTAAGGAAGATCAACCCCAGCACGACGTGCTTGTATTCCGCCGCATCCATGTTGTTGCGCAGCGCATCGGCAGCTGCCCAGAGCTTGGCCTCAAAGCCGAGCGGTCCGCCGTTCCTTAGGACGGTATCGGTAGAGGTGCTTTTACGACCTTTCGGCATCTGTGATATATCCTTTGTCTGAGATGATTCGAATCGGAATTTATATATTGTCCTGTTCGAGTACTTTTACCCTAAGCGCTTGCAATATCTTCATTAGGGCCGCAAAAGTAGTTGTGG
>DATLST010000074.1:0-3735 GCA_035534055.1 Candidatus Acidiferrales bacterium
CATGCAGCAGTGCAGTGGCTAGCCTCCATCGCCGGAAAATTGCGGTGTTCGCCGAGCTCTTCTCGGCCCCACACAGCCCGCAGTAGCTGATGGCTTTCTTGATCGAGGAAAACTGCGCGTCCCCCACTTCCAGCGTCGCGAGGCGGGAATTGGGTAAAACCCGTGAAATCAAGGGGCGAGAGAAAAATCAACAAATCTTCAAATACTATGAGCAATTTTTCTTTGAGCAATTCCACCGAAATTTTGGCTATAGGTAATAGTAGAAGGCAACTCTCGCCGGACTCCTCACCGACGCAGAGAGACAGAACCTGACAATCGGCTCTCCGCCCCCCACCCGAGTTTGCTGCCAGTTACCCGTCCCCTACACTCGCGATTCCGCTGCGACCTCGCGGGATATTGAGAACGGTTTCGCGGCGGCTTGCCGCAAATTCATACTCCGGCTCCTCCTTCTCCTATTTCACCCCACAGAATCCAACGAGAGCTTGCCCGGCAGGATTCTGACCGTTTACGACGTGTTTTGAACGATCGGGAAATCACTGCGGAGATCCTCAGCCTATGAACATCAAAGACATCTACCTGGACTCGCTAAAAGAACTTGGCTACACCGAAGCGGAGGTTCGCTTTCTCTATATAGCCGGCACCCATTCCGGCTACTTCACTGTGCAACAGTATTTGGATTTTGCTGGCGTGAAGCGCGGATATCGCTCCGATGCGCTAACTAGGAAGCTCCTCGCCAACAAACACGCCTCGTCGGAAATCTATCGCAAGAATGCGCGTATTTATCACCTGTTTTCCAGAAAGATTTACTCCGCCATCGGCAAAGAGGACATCCGCAACCGCCGCGACCACGAATTCCAGTTCATCGAGACGCGGCTGTTAGTCCTCGATTTTATCCTAGCCAACCAGCAGCACGATTACTTCGAGACCGAGGACGACAAGGTCAGGTACTTTTGTGATGCTCTGGCCGTCGAGAAACAATTCCTTCCCACCAAGCTCTATCTTGGCACGAGAAGTCCCTCGGTCACGTCGCGCTATTTTGTGGACAAGTTCCCGATGTTTCTGGCCTCGACCACTGACTCGCCGGTCATCACTTTCACCTACATTGCTCCGGAGGTCGAAACCCTCACTGGTTTCGTAACGTACCTCCAAAGCTATATGCCGCTGTTTCGGAGCCTCAAGCAGTTCAATTTTCTCTTCATCTCCCCCTGTGGACCTTTGTTTCCGAAAGCCCGCGCGATCTTTCTATCCTTCGTGAAGCGCCCACTAGAGACGCCCTCGGCCATGGATATCATCCGGTATTTCCGAGTGCGGAAGCTTTGGATATCCAGAGAGTTTGCAGCCCTGAAAACCGAGGACATTGAGTTTCTGAATGAAGCAACGCTCCGTTTTGCTTCTGCTCGCGTGCAAGAGCTTTACAAATCTTGGGAAAAAGGCGAACTCCCGGACGCACGGCTCGCGCTGCTATTTTCCGATTCGAGCGGCCAACGACGGGTTGGTTTTGACACCTGTCTCGTGAAGCCCCAGCGGTTTCTTGCCGCCGCCGCAAACGCGGCGTGGACAGAACACAGAAACACACACAGTGTTCTGGCCTAATTGAGGCTCTCGCGTTCTGTCGCTCGCTCGCGCAATCGTCTCCAAACGAGGCGGCTGCAAGCTCCGATCCCTGAAAAAAGACCGCGGACAAAAAACGCAGCTTGGGCGGGAGCGACCCACATTGCGCGGCTTTCAGCCGCCCAAAAGGTTCGTGGGGTCGCTCCCGCCCTGTCACGCATACTGCGTGAGCCGTTTTGGCCGCGTCTTCGGAGTCGAAGCAGAGTTCTTGTAATGCGCCGTGTACTACGAACCTCATTATAAAAAGAGGAAAAAGCACTTGGCACTGTTAAAAGCACCATCGAAGCAACCAAAGACTACAACCCTTCAGGTTCGCCTGGACTAACAAGTCAGGCACAACTTGAACAGATACGCCGAGTTCATTGATGCAAATTCGTCCTACGTTGCCAGCGAAGCGCTCAAGCTTCTCTTCAAGCGCGACGATGAGTTCAAACGCCGGCTGAGTGAAACTAAGAACAACATCAACCATAAGTAAGTCAAAGGAGACGTTCTTACGAAGACCGCGTGACAACCATGAAGCCCCGTTCAACCCAATTCGGTGTGCGCGAGAATACAGCGTCCTCAAGACAGCATGCCCCGCGCCTTGCAGTGGATTCGTTGCCCTCGATGTCCGAGATCCTTCCAGGAGGTTTGCAACATCGACAGCCGACTCAACTCTTGGCAAACGAGCCGGACAAGTCAATCATTACCATGCCGCTGGAAGCGGCCACACGAGGAGAAACGCGAGATAGTGCCGAAACTTTTTCCTCTCCTGCGATGGTTATCACTGCCAAAGAGTCGAGGCAAGTGACCGTGGCGCCGGAGCCGTTTGTTTCGGCCCAGGAGGCGGCGCAGTTCCTCAGCGTCAAGCGCCGTTATCTATTGGAGCTCGCCCGCAGGGGCATTGCAGGAGCCTATCCACTTGGCACGGGAAGCAAACGGAAAGTCTGGGTCTTTCGCCTATCGGAACTCGCCGCCGCTATTGAGCGAGATGAGAACCCGATCCCAAATTCGCCGAAACCGTGTACGATTGAATCTGGCAGTCCCCGCTGAAAAGAGGAGCTATGTCCTATCAGCGAGGATCACTCAAGAAAGTACGCCGCAAGGAAGGAGAAACCTGGGTGCTCAGATACCGGGTTCCGAGTGCGGACGGGAGGCGGGTCGAACACAACACGCCCATTGGACTTGTCCAGAAATTTCTAAAGGATGAGGACGCATGGCGTGAGGTGGACCGGCTGGGAATCCTAATCCGAATCAACGATGCCCCTTCTTCGAGCCGCATCAGGTTCAACTCCCTGGCGGAGCATTACCTCAAGGCCGATTTCGGTTCGGATGCTGTTCGCCCGAAGTCGGAAAATTCGACGAGCATCATGGAACATATCGTGCGCGACTATCTCATTGCCCGCTGGGGCAATGAAATCGCGGAGGACATCAAACCGCTAGAGATTCAGCGGTGGCTTAAATTGCTGAATACCGAATCAAAACTTGCATGGACGACGATTGCAAAGATGCGGGGAATCATGAGCCGCATCTACAAGGTCGGCATACTGCACGAGCGGGTCACGAAAAATCCTGTGCTCCCTGTCGAAACACGTTGCAAAACTAACTACCGGGCTATCGTCATCACCCCTACCCAGACTTTCAACATTCTGAAATCCCTGAAAAATAATCTTCATCACACGCTGGTGCTCACCTGTGCAGCGACCGGACTCCGTTCATCGGAGATTCTGGCGCTACGCTGGGCGGACATCTTGTGGCTCGAAGAACGGATCCGGGTTTCGAAACGATGGGTGAAGGGAATGGATGGTGAAACCAAGACGGAAACATCCGACGGTTACGTCCCCTTGCATCCAGTCTTGGCGGATCATCTACGGCGATGGCGCAGCCAGACGCCCCACAAGAAGGATCAGGATTTTGTCTTTCCTTCTCTCAAGGCGCATGGTCGCGCGCCTCTGTCCTCTTCCGCATTTGTTGCCGACCATCTCCGGCCGGCTGCGAAAGCAGCAGGAGTGCTGATTCAGGATGGCCAAAGGTTCGGACTTCACAACCTCCGTCACTCGCTCAGCAACTGGCTTGTGAACAAGGCAAAAGTCGAACCCAAGACAGTGCAGGGAATCCTGCGTCATTCAAGAATCCAGACGACGC
>DATLST010000075.1:0-4041 GCA_035534055.1 Candidatus Acidiferrales bacterium
CGATGGATCAATGCCCAAAATCCATTGATCCTGCGGGGCAGCAGAGCTGCATCTTTGTCGTCGGGCGGCATCACAACACCGAATCTTTCGAAGCTCCGAAAATCCTCCGTGAGAGCCAGTGACACTCCGGGACCACCGCGCGAATATGACGTGTATGCCACGGCGAATTTCTTAAGTTCCGGCGCGTAGGTAATGCGCGGATCCTCAATACCCCAGACCTCCTCGGGATATTGTTCGGCATTCGGCATCAGAGTCGGTTCGCGGTCGATTTTCCAATGATCAACTCCATTCACCGACCGGGCCGCGCATAGGTGTGACAACCCGCGACGATCTTCCACGCGGCAAAGCAGCAGGGTTGAACCGTCCTGCAGAAGTGTTGCGCCCGCATTGAAAACGCTGTTGATGGAGTAGGGCCAATCCTTTCCCGTCAGAATGGGATTCGCAGGATGCCGAAGAAACAGAGTTTCGTATTGTGTCATAGTCGCCTTCATGGAGGATTTCAGTGCACTGACGGAAGGGATTTCCCAAAGTTCTGTTTACGCTGCAAAACGGCCGCCACGCTCTTCAAAGCTTCTTCTCTGTGCCAGCGTTTTCGTCCAACTCGCGCATTTCCAGCAAGGCCGTCAGAAACGACAAAGTCGACTCAGCCCCCTGGTTTTCATTCGCCCGGTCAGGGTGCAGCCCGTCTCGGCAACCGCCGGTAGCCGGGTCGTAGAGTGCAATCTGGAGATCGTTGTCTCCCAAGAACCAATTGAACGCGCACCATGCCTCTTTACGCCAGCGTTCGTCTCCTGTTGCGCGATACGCCTGCAGACACGCCGAAACGGCCCCACAGGCTTCCACTGGTTGCTGGTCAAAGCGGGCCTTCGCGGTATTCTTCGAATAGAAGCCCTGCGACCCGATGGGCACGAAATGGCCTTTTACTTCGCAACGCTGAATCGTAACCAGCCAATGCAACGCTTCGAGTCCCGCCGAAACCATCTCATCGTTCCCGGCGCGCATGCCCGCCCGAATCAGGGCCTGCGGCAATCGCGCATTGGAGTACGCGAGAACATTCTCAAACCAATTCCAGTCCACGGAACGATTGGCGCGATAGGAACTCAGCAATCGACCTGTCAGCGCTTCGGCGGCGGCGAGAGCAGCGCGATCTCCAGGGAACGCGTCGAGATACTCCTGCAGTCCTAGCAACGCGAACGCGCAGGCGCGGGGACTCTTAAATTCGACACCCGCGGGAACGGCGAGTTCAAACAGACGCCCCGCAGCTCCCCGCAATCCCGCGTTCTTGGACCTGCCGAGAACTGTTCCGAGCCCCCATATCGCTCGACCATGGCTGTCTTCCGAGCCTTCCTGCTCCTGCCATTGGCGTTCATAGCTCAGAGAGTTTCTGAACCGCTTGGTGGCTGGATTGAAAGCAAGCCACAAGAAGGCGAGATACCGAGAGGCCAAGTCGGCCGAGCCAGCGGGTGCGCGGACGCCGAGATTTTCCAGGAGTGTGGTCACGATCAGTGCGCGGGCGTTGTCATCCGACGTGTAACCTTCCGGATAGTTCGGCACCACGAAAACCGCATGTTCGACGATTCCCGTCTGGTCTGTCATGCGATACAGGTGATCCAGCTTGACGGCGGGCAGCCGATCGAGAACCTTTACGGTGTTCTGGGCCGAGAACGTGGCGCGCGGATTGCGCAAGCGTTCGTTGTAGATGCTTACAAAACTCGTCATATACTTCTGCGCCGCACGATTCCACACCATGTCTCTCGCGTACAAATAGGCACGCTTTCGCATGGCATGCCTTCCCGTCTCGTCATCCAGAAGCGCGATCGTTTTTACAGCGATGGCCTCTGGATCATCAAAGGGAACAAGCGCGCCGCGCTCACCATCCAGCAGCTCGATCGCATGCAGGTACGGTGTGGAAATGATCGCTTTGCCGGCGCTCAAGGCATATGCAAGCGTGCCCGAAACGACTTGCGCCTTATGTTTGTACGGCGTGATGTAAATATCCGCCGCGCCGATCAGCTCGACCATCTCTTCAGGGCTCACAAAACGATTGCGAAATATCACATTGGCCTCAACACCGAGTTCCCTCGCCAGGTTCTGCAAGTACTGCCGGTATTTGTCGCCCTCGCGCCGCAAGATATGCGGGTGGGTTACGCCGGAAACCATGTAGATGACATTGCTATGACGTGACAGAATTTTCGGCAGGGCTTGTATGACGTTTTCGATGCCCTTATTCGGCGAGAGCAATCCAAAAGTGAGCAAAACCTTCTTTCCCTCGGTCCCAAACCCATCCTTGTAGAAATTGGGGTCCGTAAATGGCAGATCGGGGATGCCATGGGGAATCAGATCGATCTTTTCGCTGGGAACGTGGAAAACATCCCGCAGGATCTCCGCGGAGTTCTGACTCATGACGATCAGGCGGTCCGAAAGCGTGGCAATTTCCTCCATTACCGCGCGTTGGTCCGGATTCGGGTCGCGAAGTACCGTGTGCAACGTGGTTATAAACGGCATCTGCAGGCGCCGCAAAAGCTCGAGGATATGTCCGCCGGCACGGCCTCCAAAAATTCCATATTCGTGCTGCAGGCAGACCAGATCGACATTGCTGAAATTGAGAAAGTCCGCAGCTTGGCGGTAGGAAGCCAGGTTATCTTCAGACAGCTCGAACCGCACTCTCGTGGGGTAGCTGTAGCCCTCCTCGGTATCGTTGACCGGGAGCACCAGCAGCTCTGTTGTACTGTATTCCGCGTGTATCGCGTCGCACAAGTCGGTCGTGAACGTCGCGATTCCACAACGCCTCGGAAGATAATTCCCCACAACGGCGATTCGACTAGGGAGCGCCGGCTGCGGCGGTACAGGCGTCAGGAGTACGGGCTTCTTTTCCCATACGAGTGGCCCCGCTCCCATGAGCGTCACGGTTTCTGCAAGAGGCATTGTTTTCGGTACTGACATTCAATTCCTTTTCCTTATGGATCCATGACGGGCGGAAGAATCACCGCACACCCAGCCGAGAACTATCGGCAGTCCCAGTAGATGTACCTTGGTTGGCGGGCTTCCGCCGAATTCCAAATCGCATCCCAGTTACGGGAAACGCCGTATCGTTTTTCGGCGGTACGCGGCCACGCTGTTCATAATTCCCATCGCGCGCGAGAAGCGGAGCCGCGCGCCAGGCGTTTTCACTGGAGTTGAGAAGTTGGTCGACCGGGTCCTTTTGGACCCGAATGTTGCGCGCGAGCGTACATGCGATGAGATGAAATGATCGCCGCCATGTTCACCTTACCAAGAACGTCCCCCACAAAGCTGTATAAAACAGAACAACGCGCACCCTTTGACTCCTGCACCCTCTTCAATTTAGACAGTTGCGGGATCGCTTCTTGGGGCAGCTGCAAAACTCGGGAGCGCCTTGCGCGCCGTGCAATTTCCGAGGGCCCGATGAAGGTGATCGTGATTGTATTTCCTCGATGCGACGATCGAGCGGGCCCTTCTCCAAAATACTGCGAAGCGGCGAAGATTAATCGCGGCGAGCGGAATGGGCCATGAGGAGGAGACTGCGCTGGGCGAAAGGGAGGTAGAGTAGAGCGGCAGTGAAGGCGATGGCGAGGCCGAGACCGAGCTGGCCAACCAGGAGAAACGGAGCGAGAGCCCAGAGCTCGTCGAGAGGAAAAAGAAACGGGAAAAGTCTGCGAAATTTCTGTACCAGGCCGCGATAGCGGAAGGCCATGGCGGTGAGGAGATACAGGCGAACGGGAATGCCGACGGCCGCGGTGAGGACGACGAGGACGAAAATCCAATGGGTACGACCGGGGGAGTCCCGGAGAATCGCGTCGACTTGGCGGAGCCGCGCGAGGGACACGACGTAAAAGCTCAGGTACATCACCTGAATGAGATCGAAAAAGAGACGCACGATTCCGCTCGGCGCGGCGGGAAGATCGTTGGGGTCGCTGAGAACGGAAGGACGCGCGACGGGCTGAGCGGGCGGGGATGGCACGACGCTCGCTGCGCCCGCGACTTCGAGAGGAGCGATGAAGCGGTATCCGCGTCGAGGGAGGG
>DATLST010000076.1:0-8660 GCA_035534055.1 Candidatus Acidiferrales bacterium
CTCGTCTTTTTGCTGTAGCGCTCGAATCCGTTCGCCATCGCCAGTGTCCTCTGCTTCATGATTGCCACTATCCTCCCACTGCTCCCCACACCTTATCCGTTACACGCAAAACATGGAGCACTTATTCAGAAGTTCCCTAAAGTGTTCACCTAATACGAGTTGTTACGGCATTTCAAACAGATCCGCGTTTGCTTCGAGGCGATACGCATCTACCGCCCCTCCAGCCCATCGGCTCAGCATAACGGCTGCAGCAGCAATCAGGGCGGGAATTGCGCCAGCGAGAAAAATCTGATGCGGATGCCAGCCGATGGACAACATCATGCCTGCGAGAACCGGGCCTACAATCGAACCGATGCGGCCAATTCCCAGGGCCCAGCCGAGGCCGGTCGATCGGACGGTGGTCGGGTAGAAACTGGCGGCGAGGACGTTGATACCGGCTTGGGCGCCGATGACGAAAAAGCCCAAAAGAAATGTCACAATTGCAATCAGGAAGAACGAGGCAGGCACGAAGGCGAGCGACGCGATGAACAGTGCGCACAAAATGAACTCCACCAGTAAGAGCATATAGGCGCTGAATAGACCCATCAAAGGACCTTCAGAAAGAGATCCCACAATGCCGCCCAGGCTGAATACGGCGGTCGCAGTAACTCCCGCAGTAACCGACATACCGGACTGCCGCAGAAGAGCGGGAAGCCAACTGACCACAAAGTACAAAATCAGCAGGTTCATAAAAAATGGAATCCACAGAAGGACCGTTCCCGCCGCGCGCCCTTCCGTGAACAAATGTTTGACGGGCACTCCCTCGCGCCGCTTTCCTCGAGCGGGGGAAAAGGTGACGGAAGCGCCGGAAAGTCCATGAGAAATGCGCGACATGATCGCGGCGATTTTGCGCGGATCGGCACCCCGGGCGCTGAGAAAGCGGACCGACTCGGGGAGCGTCCAGACCGACAAAACGGCGACCAGTAGCGGCAATATTCCGCCCAGATAAAAAACCGATCGCCAGCCTAACGTCGGGATCAACAGCGAACTGGCTGTACCGCAGATAAACCCGCCGAAGGGCATGCCTGCGAAAAGCGCAGCCACAAAAAGCGGCATAAGACGCTTCGGTGAATATTCCGAAGCGATCGCAACAACATTCGGCATAGCGCCGCCGAGCCCGAGTCCCGTCAGAAAGCGGAATATGAGCAATTGATTGAAGGACATGACGTGAGCCGTCAGCAGGGAGAAAACCGCGAAAAGCAGCGTGGAGGAGATGACCGGCCATTTGCGGCCCCAGCGATCCGCGATGGGGCCCGTAGCCATTGCTGCGATCATCAAACCGAACAAACTCGCGCCGAAAATCGGGCCGAACGTCTTCACGGGAATCACGAGCGTGCTGGAAATCGATGGAGCCAGGAAACCGATACTTTGCGCATCGAATCCATCGAGAGTAAGCACAATCCCGCACAGAACAATCGTCCAGATTTGAAAGCGGCTCAGTGGCCCCCGGTCGATGACTTCGCTCACCGTGAACGTTTGCAATTCGCTAGCCACGATGAATTGTTCCTACGAGAGGGAGGGAGATACTTCTATGGGAGTTCATGCCGATGCGAATGCGCTTCGCCGCGCCAGGATGACTCATTCCAAGCATGCGAATCGACGGATGAGAGCCACCCAGCCTGGCTACATTCGATTGCATGCACATTACCAAGCGACCATTGATTCTTCGAAGAGGCGAGCCAGATCGTCTGGCCCTGCGGGACGAGGGGACAACTTAGTGACGCGATGCTGAGGCAGCGTACCTTCGACAAGCGCCGGAATATCGTCCGAGCGATAGCCGAGATCGCGCAGTCCATTGGGAACGTTTAGATCGTGCATGAACCCAATGATTTGGTCCGCGAGAATCTTCCCGGCATCCTCCGCCTTTGCCCCCATCGCCTTGGCGCCAAGCATTTCCGCCGCCTTCAAGTGGCGCTCGGGGCACGCCTGCGATGTGAAACGAAAAACAGCGGGCGCATTCAAAATGACCGACACACCATGCGGGACCAGAGGATGGTCGACTACGTATCCAGGCGCTCGGTAATTTCGCACCAAGCCGGAAACAGGATAAGACATGCCGTGCGGCAAGTGCACGCCGGCATTTCCGAATCCCATTCCAGCGTAGGAAGCTGCCAGCATCATAAAGCCACGCGCTTCATCGTCACCGGGATCTTTCACGGCTCGACGCAGATACATCCCCACCAGCCGCAGCGCCTCCAGACTCCAGACATCGCTGATCGGATTGGAGCCCTGATAGGCCGGGCGAAGTATGAGTCGTTCCGGACGTGCGCGCTGGACAAAGGGCAGGGCAGTATACGACTCAACCGCATGGCTCAATACGTCCAGCCCTGAAGCCGCGGCTACGGCCGATGGCAGGGTCCGCGTATTTTCCGGATCGATCAGTCCCAATGTTGGTTTCAGACGACGGTGCGCAATGCCGGTTTTGGCGTGCATTTGCGTGAAATCGAAAATAGAGACGCCTGTTGTTTCGCTGCCCGTTCCGGCAGTCGTAGGAACGGCAATTAGGAGTTTCAAGGGGCCTGGTACGGATTTTCCCTTCCCGATCGGCGCATTGACGTAGTCCAAAAAATCGGCCGGATAGCAACTGTAGAGGTTGGCGGCCTTCGCGGTGTCCATCGTTGAACCGCCGCCAACAGCCACAAACGCGTCGAAGCTGTCCGCCTGGGCAGCACAAATTGCTTCTCGAAAGGATTCATCGGTGGGCTCGACGCGGACGCGATCGAAGATGGAGAATCCAATCTTGTGTTCTTGAAGCGATTCAAGAACCGCAACGACCGGTGGGCGACAGCGCAGAGCGGCATCTGTGACGATGAGGATATGTTGTTTGCCAAGATCGGCCAATTCCGCGCCTATCTCACGCGTGACACCGAAGCCGAAACGAATCGAGGAACTCGCCATCTCGAAGGCATTCTCATGCTGCATGCGTCCCTCCTGTTGGGGTCGCGCCGGCAGATTTGACAGCCGATGGATGCAACGTTTGTGTGGATTCTATTGGCCTGACCGGCTTCAGGAGTATAGACCTACCTACACCTAAATTTTCTTCGTTTTCTCAACCAACTCGGGCTCGCCGAGGCGACGCAGGCCCGGAATTACTTGGCTGGCAAAGAGTGAGAGGCTGCGCTTGGTGAGATCGTGCGGCAGCGTGGCGAATTGCATCATCGGCAGCAAATACCCGAAACCAATCTGCTTCTGGTACTCCTCGACCTGTTGAAGAATCGTCTTCGGGCTGCCGCAAAGGAACATCCCTTTTTTCAGCAGATCGTCGATCGTCTGCGGACCTCCCGTAATTGTGCCTTTGGCGCTCATAACTCCCTTCATCGATTGCAGCGACAGATAACCGGGAGGCAAGAGCATTTCGGCCGGCATCTTCAGGAATTTGTTGACCAGATTTTCGATGTGCGGTTTTGCTTCACGGTACGCTTGCTCGTCAGTGTCGGCTGCATAGATCGGCACCGACCAGCCTAGTTGCATCGGCGAAGCCTGGTAGCCGCGTTTCTCCGCTTCCTCCTTATACATAGCCATATATTTCGCCAGAGCGGCCGCGGGGCTGAAGGTCTGAAGGTATGTGTAGCGCCTGGCCGGATCAGCCGCCCACTCGATGGTCTCGCGGCTTCCCTGGGAAGGAATCCAGATGGGGGGGTGAGGCTGCTGGAAGAGTCGAGGCCATGGATTCACATAGTTGAATTGATAATATTTGCCCTCGAAAGGGAACGGACCTGTTTCGGTCCAGGCGCGCAAGATCAAATCATGGGCTTCATGAAAGCGCTCGTGCGATTCGGCCGGATTTGCTCCCCAGGCGTGGTATTCGGCGCCAATCCCACGCACGAAACCCGCCACGAGGCGCCCGCCGGTGATGTTGTCGAGCATTGCGTATTCCTCGGCCACGGTCAGAGGATTGTTAAGCAATGGTAACGCTCGCCCCAGCACCGCGATCTTGACGCGCTTGGTGCGTCGAGATAGCGCCCCGGCCGTGACGCCCGGAGTCGGCATGAGACCGTAAGCGTTCTGGTGGTGCTCGTTGACGCAGATACCGTCGAAGCCGACTTCCTCCGCATATTCCAGTTCATCGAGGTAGCGGTTGTACAGCAAATGTCCCTTGGCCGGATCGTAGTATGAGTTGGGTAACGTGACCCAGGCCGAGTTGTACTTTTCCGTATAGCTCAGATCCAGATCTGCATAGGGCATCAAATGGACGAAGAAAAACTTCACGGCTAGACTCCTTGGAGAAAGCGCCGCAGTGCGCTGACGAAGTCTGACATTTTCTCGATATGCGGCAGGTGACCGCAATCTTGGAAAACTTCCAAGCGCGCGTTCGGAATCAGGCCGCGGAAGGCAGGTCCATATTCCACCGGGATCAATTTGTCTTCGGCTCCCCACATGATCAGCGTGGGCACCGTGATGCGGTGCAGCCATTTCGTCAGATGAGGGTCGTACAGCCGCGGCTGCCAGGCGAGTTTTGCGGTTGTCAGTTTGTTCTTGAGTTGAATATCCTGTTCGTCCTGGCTCGACTTTTCGCTCAGCATGGCATCGGCAAGCTTGCGGTCAGCGAAAAGGTTGTGAATCAGTTCCTGCTCGGGCCACAAAAAAATGTCGCCTGGCTGCATGCCCTGCACGTGAATACCGGCCGAAGCGACTAGCGTGAGCGAACGAAGCGAATGCTGATTGCGCACGGCGAGCTCCGCTGCGATCCAGCCGCCCATCGATGTGCCCACCAGATGAACCTGCTGGAGTCCCAGATGCTCCACAAAATCGAGATAAAAATAGGCGAGGTCGTGGATGTTGTCGAGCCAAGCCGGCGTTTCGGACTGGCCGAAGCCGGGGTGCTCCGGCACGATTACGTCGAATGTTTGGGATAATGCTTCCATGAATGGAAGCCAGCGCCCGGCGCCCCGCGCGCCATGCAGGAACAGCAGTGGCTGACCAGCGCCGCCGCGCTGCACGCTTACCTCGCAGCCCGCAATCCGCTCGCGTGTGTGGCGCACGTCCGTCATGCTGTGTGCCCGCACATCATTCTTTGAAAACCTTGAAAATACCGGACAGGGCAGAGAAGTTGGCACTCCTGGGTGGTTTCATAATGCGGAACATTGTTGCATATTGACATGCTGTGGATTCTATCTACAATGCGCTCAGCGTCAAGGAAAATTCCCAACCGGACTTTGGCTGCTTAGCGCAGCTCTTGCCATTGGGAAGTGCCGATAAAGATGAGGGAGCGGCCTTGAGTGCAGTGTCCGCGAGCGCCAGAATTCAGACCCGACCGAAGCCGGGGGAATTGCATGGGACTAGCAAGTCCTTGCAGAAGGCTCTCCGCATTCTCCTCCACGTGGGAGACAGCAGGCGGGAACTTGGCGTCACGCAAGTGGCTGTCGCGCTCAATATGAACAAGACGACGGTGCACCGGTTGCTGAACGCTCTCGCAAGATTCGACCTGATCGAAAAAAATCCGATCAGTGAAAGGTACCGCCTCGGTTTGAGATTGCACGACCTCGGCACGAAAGCGGTAGAATCCAGGACTCTGCGCAGCGAAGCGCGCCCCTTTCTGACGGAGATGTCCCGCCGCTCGAAGGAATCTGTAAGCCTGGCGGTTCCGGGCGCCGACGGCATCATTTGCCTCGATCGCGTCGATTTCCCGCACACAATCATCGCTGTGCGTACGACAGTAGGCGCCAAGTTTCCCGCGCACTGCACGGCGATTGGCAAAGCAGCTCTGGCCTACTTGCCGGAGGAGAACGTTGACGCGATCCTCTCAGGCAGCGAATTGAGCCGGTTGACACCGTCCACTCTTACCCGCGTGTCTGACCTGCAGAAGAATCTCAGCCAGATTCGTCAGCGAGGATATGCACTGGACAAACAGGAACTGGAGCGGGGATTGAGCGGCGTCGCAGCTCCCGTACTCACGCGAGAAGGCCAGTTCCTTGCGGCCATCGGAATTGCAGGGCCCACGCCGCGCTTCCGGGGAAAAGAGTTAGCGCAAAAAATATCATTAGCCAAGGAGATTGCGATGAGGCTATCTAACCACCTCGGCAATCTTACAGCCTGACTCATGGCGTTCACTCAAAATTGGGAGGGATACGAAAATGCCCACACAGTACCGAGCCGACCATGTCGGAAGCTTCTTGCGGCCTGCCGATCTAATCGTGACGCGCCGAACAATGGGGGCCGATCCAGAACGGTTGCGGGATATCGAGAACCGTCACATTTTGCGCGTGCTCGCGAAACAGAAGGAGTTGGGGTTCGAGATTTATACCGACGGGGAATTGCGGCGCCGTAACTTCATGAGCGACTTTACCGACGCAGTCGATGGATTCGATCTGGAAGACGCAGTCTCCCGCACATGGGATGCCGGGCGGGCCAAGGAAGCCTCCGTCAGCAGCGTTACGGGGATCGTCCGAGCCAAGCTTCGCCAGGCAAGGCCACTCACTGGACACGAACTTTCATTCATGAAAGAGCATTGTCCCGGTGCCATCAAAATGACGCTGCCGAGCGCCACCCAGTTCCCAGCCATCTCCTTCAAGCGAGGAGTCACGGACAAAGCGTATAAAGACCATTCCTCTCTGCTGTGGGATATTGTCGAAATTATGAAGGCGGAGTTCGCGCGTCTTTCTTCCGAGGGCGTAAAGTACATTCAGATCGACGCTCCCCGTTACAGCTACTTCATGGACCCAAAGTGGCGCGATTGGATTCGCACAGAAATGAAGGTCGAGCCCGATGCCCTACTCGACGAATCGATTCGCGCCGATAATGCTTGCTTTGAGGCCGCCCGGCGTCCCGGCGTTCTGCTGGCCATCCATCTGTGCCGGGGCAACAACCGGAGTCACTGGTACGCCGAAGGCGGCTATGACGCGATTGCCGAAAAGCTTTTTACCACCATGGCGGTAGATCGTTTTCTCCTCGAGTATGACGACCCGCGTTCCGGCACGTTTGAACCGCTCCGCTTCGTCCCGCGCAACAAGACGGTTGTTCTGGGGCTTATCAGCTCAAAGCTACCGCAACCGGAAAACGCCGATCTGTTGGTCCGAAGAGTTCACGAGGCCTCGAAGTATATCCCCCTGGAAAATCTAGCACTGAGTCCGCAGTGTGGCTTTGCATCTACCATGGAGGGAAATTTGCTCACCGAGGATGAACAATGGGCCAAACTTCAACTGGTAGTGGAGACCGCCCGCCGCATATGGACTTAAAATGGTCGGAACGCAATCCCATCTCGTCCAGCCAATGAATTTGCGCCTGATCCTGTCGTGCCAACTCTCGAATCGCGGGGTATTCTTCCTTCAACCGGATTTTGTTCGTAGGCCCGTCGGACCGGCTTCTGCGGAGTCAGACCCCAGGCTCGCAAATAACGTCGCACCGAATTTTCCGGCGAGCGGCGGAGGCCTAAGATCCCTCGCCATGCCATTTTGACTCAGCGAAAATCCAAAATGAAACTTCGCCAATAAGTCCCCAAAAGCGCCGGCCCAAAACTCTTCTGCTGCAAACCACATAGAACCTCTCTTCGCCATGCAGGCTGGCAATCGTGGGGCTGGCTGCTAGTGATCTACCTGCAAAAGCTCAAATGAAAATCGACTGGGAGAACTCCCGGAGTCGAGGGGCTCTCCCAGCCGACGCCGCTAGAAGGGATCGTTCGATTCAAATCCAACGGCTGAGAAGGATGGTTTACATCCATCCTTACCTGAATTCAATCCGCATTTGCCGTATCAGGAAATCTTCCTGCCCGACATGTCATATAGGGGATATCTACGGCCATTCTTTTCCGTAGTTCCGCTTGCCGTGTGGTGAGTAGGCAATGCGTTATGGGGTTTGACATCCTTTAACAAGGCCGTTGCGATAGCTTGATCTCGCCGGGGTTCTGAATTCACCTCGGCCTTTGCAGCGGACCGATCTTGCTGGCGTTCGGAGTCCTCGGTAGATTGGCAGGACAGGAATTGCAGGCCAACTACTGTCCCTCCTCGTTGGCTACCGGATATTCGGGAGTGAACCACCTTCCCGATCCATGCCCATTCTGGCGAGGGACGCCCTATAACGTCGCTGGGAACCTTCAAGAAGACCTCGATGTTGTCCCCAATAGTCAGCGTGACCGAAGTTGTGAAAGAAATACCGAGAGGCGAAATATCGATCACTTCTCCAAATTGTTTGGGGGCTTTCGGATTCGGATGACCACAAACTCGAAAGTTCGTTGGGATTTGTATGACGTATCGTCTAGTTATTCGGCGTTCTGCATTTTCCATGTGTCTCCTTTGAATGGGAAGAGGATTAACACGGTGCGTGTTGTACGACTTTGAAACCGCCTGTGTCAATTAGGGATAGTGCTGACAAGAGAAGGTGGACCGAGTATATGTACAACGACTGGCGAACGAGTATCGGAATGGTTCAGTTTTAAACATTAGGACCAGGATAGGGCTGCTAGATCGAAACGGACGTTCATCCCCGAAGCCCGCCCCAAGACACGTGAGCGTACTGCCCCGATTTACCTCCGAACAAGTATCTCGCATCTCTGACCCGCCTGTTGCCAGCAACGGCAGCCACGATCCACTGGCAGCGAAATACGTCACTTTCGCGCGGGAAAATCGCAACGAAAGCCAAACCGCGCTGCGATCGGAAGCCCAATCTCCGACGGCGGCGTTGCCGCG
>DATLST010000077.1:0-26684 GCA_035534055.1 Candidatus Acidiferrales bacterium
GTGGCCTGTCGCAGTGAATTCGTTAGTACGCGATTTTGGGAAAAGAATGGGCCAAATAGCTGGCACCCGCCATTCGTACAGTTGCTCTTGGTTTTTGCGTGTGGCGTCCGCAGTAACACTTTCTCCGCGACAGGCCACTAGTGGAGCAGTTTGCCGAAGGCGCCGGCTGCGATGACCTGAGCGACCGCTTCGATGTCGGGGACGAGCGCTGACCGACGCTCTTTGCGATGATCGCGTGCGGAACTTGCACGGCGCCTCCGCCGATAAATTCCGACTGCGAATTGGAATTTGAAGTGCAGGAATGGAAAACGCTTTTCATAAAGGGAACGACCTATGCCGTAAGTTGTTGATTTAGCTTGCGTCCTTTGGCCTGGGAGGTGCTGGCACATTCTCATGGACAAAAGCATGAGTAAATTGGCGAGCTTCACGGTCCGCGGGCTGGCCGTTGTAACGTTCCTGATGTTCCTCGGCGTCTGCTCGGCGAAAGCCGACACGGTCGTCTGCGGAGCCAATTGCATGGATAATGGATCGTCATTTACATGGACTGGAATTGTGGTCACCGGCCAAGAGAGTTCCGGTGAATGGCCCTCGACCCAGAGTACCGATAGCGTGACGCTATGGTATGGAGGGTCTGGAACGGAAGCCGTAGCGATCACCAACTGTACGGCGAACTGCGGTTCCATCGACAGTTCCTCTGCCAATCCCGAGGGCAACAATGCGGCATATGCCCTGCTATACGCTCCGGAGGGCACGACCGAATTTGCTATCGACAGCACCGGTGCGACTACCCTTGCCCCACCGCCGTCCACCGTTCCCTGCGCCGAGAACGGCGCACAATGCAATTTCTACGACTACTCCGTGAGTACGGTCTGTTGGGGCGATGTATGCAACAGCGGACCAGGCTCCGGCACGATTAAGGACTTCACTCTCGTCGCGCTGGGATCAGGCGACTTCGCGGTGCAAGGCAACTCCATCTCGCTCACGTTTTCACTGTCCGAAGAAGACCCACCGGCCACCCCTACGCCGGAGCCGTCAAGCCTGCTCCTGCTCGGAATCGGCCTGTCCGGTCTGTGGTGGTTTGGTATGAGGCGGCAAGGAATCGCCTAGATCACGTCAGGGCCGATTCGGGGGTATGCGTTCACGATGAAGATTGTCTTCACAGGCATCTCAGTATAAAAAGGCTTTTCAAGGGCCTTTCCAAATAGCCGTTTGCCAGACTCCGTTTTTAACTCTTCCAATCAACCGAGCGTGCCCCTCACGTTACTTCGATCCTGGGTTGGCCATAGTGGTCGTTGATTTCGTCTTAATACAACGACCTTGTGTGTGCTAGCATCCCGTCCGATTCTGCTGGACTCGAAGTCCTTCAAGGCATCCGGCGCGATCTGGCGGAAGAGTCATTACAAACCCGTCCGAGAACGAGAAGTGATTGGAGAGTTCCTGGATCCAGAGCCATGACGCCGCGCTGTCGCCACGACGCGGAGTTCAACGTGCGGCCCTCGACGGCCGCTAATAACCTGGAGAGCCATATGTCATCCGGCAAAGTTCCCAACCGATGGGGCATCGCGGTGGCAGCCGTTATCATGCAAATCTGTTTCGGGGCGGCGTACGGCTGGAGCGTGTTCAAGAAGCCGCTCATGGCGGGCGGGCACTGGACGGAAACAAGCGTTCAGTTGAATTTCACGCTGGCCATATTCTTTCTCGGCGTTGGCACGATCATCGGAGGATTGTGGCAGGACCGCGTGGGCCCACGAAAGGTCGCATCGGTCGCAGGGATTCTATACGGGATCGGCTACATCGTGTCCGGTATCTCCGCGAGCAATCACTCCCTCATGGGCCTATACCTGGGTTACGGCGCGCTGTCGGGCATCGGGATGGGCATGGGGTACATCTGCCCCGTCGCCACAATGGTCAAATGGTTCCCCGACATGCGCGGGCTGATGACAGGAGTCGCCGTGTGCGGCTATGGATTCGGGGCGGCCATCATGAGCCCGTTTGCTGCGTGGGAGATCATTCATCGCGGGGTACCGGCGACGTTTTGGACTCTCGGCATCGCGTACTTGGTCATCGTAATGGTGGCGGCGCAGTTCTATGAGAACCCACCGCAGGGCTGGCGTCCGGACGGATGGGAGCCGCGAACGGCCGTCGCGAAAGCCGCGAGCTCGTACGATTTCACGGTAGGTCAAGCTCTCGGCACGTGGCAATTCTACCTGCTATTCGCGCTGCTGTTCCTGAACGTGTCCGCTGGAATTATGATCATCAGCCAAGCTTCGCCCATGGCCCAGGAAATGGTAGGCATGACCATTCTGCAAGCCGCGGGCATGGTCGGTGTGATTTCGATTTGCAACGGGCTCGGCCGGGTTTTCTGGGCTTGGGTGTCGGATCACCTGGGCCGCGCGCGCGTGTACTTCCTACTGTTTCTCATTCAGGTGGTTGTTTTCCTCCTGCTGCCGAGCGTTCATAACCTGACGATGTTCACTGTGTTTTTTGCACTGATTGGCCTGTGTTACGGGGGCGGGTTCGGGACGATGCCGTCTTTTACGGCCGATTTTTTCGGCGCGAAATACATGGGTGGAATCTACGGCATTGTTTTGCTGGCATGGGGACTAGGCGCGATTCCGTCGCCGATCATGATTGCCCGCATTCACCAGAATCTCGGCAAGTACGCCCCGGCAATCCACGTGATCTCAATCGTGATGCTGTGCTCGCTGATCCTGCCTCTCGTTGCACGCCGTCCCTCCCGGGAGCAACGCGCGCACCAGCGGCCCCCGGCCGTAACGGCAATTTGACGCGGCGTTTCGAACACGATTGTACGGGCGGTGTAAGTAACGCAGAGCGACGCAGTCCTCTCTCCGATCTCGGCGTGATCTTTTCGGCCGCTTGGATAATTCAGTCCCTGAGTGACCCTGCGTGCGGGCCCTCGCCTCAGCGGCCAGCTGGCAGGCTCCAGATGTCAAGCACGCCTGTGGATGCGTGTTGATTGGCATTGCCCTCGGGAAGAGCAATTTTGCCGTCCACTACGATGGGGCTGTTCCAGTGCCCGCTCCCGCTTGCCAAGTCGGCGATCTGGGTTCCTTTGGCTGGATCGTAGACGCGCAGCCCGCCCTCGGGGCTGTAAACGTATAGCAAACCGCCAGCCACCACGGGACTGGTGCCGCCGTTGCCGTTCTTCCACTTCGCAGCGAGCTTGCCGTTTTGAAGAGTCCAAGCAGCCGTGCCGCCGTTGTCGGCGGCGAACATCCACGTCTCCGCGCCGTGGCGCCATACAGCCGGGGCGGTGAACAGGCGCGCGCCTGAGGGCGTTGCAACGGTCTGCAGTTCATGGCCAGCATGCGGGGCAGCGCCTCCGAGGGCCTCGATACTCAGCAGCCGGATCAGCCCGTCCTTGCCTCCCTGTGCCAAAAAGTCGCCGCCCAGAAGCACCGGCGAGGTCGAGCCGATGTCGAGGTCGCGCTCATTGAGCTCGGCGTTGTTCGTTGTAGTGTAGTTGCCCAGCATCCGGGTGGCGTCGGAATTGAGCTCAACGACGGCGTCCCCCCAATTCGTCTTGCCGTCATAGGGGCCATTGCCGGTAGCCACGAAGATGTTGCCAGTGGTGGCATCGATCACCGCTCCGGCACGACCCCAGATCGCAGATTGGGCATCTTTGCAGGATGTGGGATCGAGCAAGCCGGTACGGTCGCTGCAGAGCGAGTTCCACACGTGCAGCAGCTTGCCAGTCTGGGCGTCGAGAATCGCGACGTGACCCTGGTACGGGGGCCGATCGCCGATGTAGCCGCCGGTGACAGCGACAATGTGGCCGCGGAACTCCTTAAGCGGCGAGGCAATCTTCTCGCGCAGCGGCAACAGCGTGATCGGGGTTGTCCATAGCGGGTGGCCGTCGGAAACCGCAAGCTTCTGGATTGTGCCGTTGGGCGCTGCGGCATAGATGTGCTGGCGGTCAGGATCGGCCACTGGGGTGCTGTTCGTAATTTGGCGCGTACCCGCCCAGGATGCATACTTGGGCGGCGTGTACTCCCAAAGAACGGCGCCTTGGTTGGCATCCACTGCGATGGTCTTGCCGTAGGTGGTGGTCACGAAAAACACATCATGCGTGGAGCCCTTTACGGCGACGCCCTGAAGGTAGATGGCCGAGGCATCCACGGTGCCGTCGAGCTTGACCTGTCGCCGATTCAAGGAGGTCACATTGGCGGCGGTGATACCGGTAGGGGCGGTCGAGGAGCTGGAGCTAGCTAAGTCCCATCCAAACTGGATCCAATCATTCCCGGTCTGCTGGCCCAAGGCGCCGGCAGCACCGATCCCCGCCAGGATAAACAGCAGCAGAAGCAACCGCCGCGAGAAAGCCGCACCGCCAGTTATGAGTTCAGTCATGCGTTGACCTCCCTCCCGAGTATGCTCCGCCGTCCGATTTCAGCGCAAATGTGAACGAGGCGTGCATCCGTAGCCTGGGCCTGATAACCGCGGTTTCCGGAGAAGGGAAGCGCGAACCGAGTATTTGTCCGATCAATGCGCTCCTCCTCGTCAATGCTACCTACGGAGAGAGAAAGCCAGGGCCATGCATGTGCTGAAAACGGTTCGAATATCGGCGCCCGTGAGATCCATCTTCCCAATGCTAATGCGCGTCAGTAAATCACCGGCATCAGCGATGCAAACCAGACCCGAACTCTTCACGTGTCGGAGGCGAGGGGTGCGCCACTTACCTAGCTTCGATCCAAAAGCAGCGCACCGCTGTTTTCGATGGCACCCCCGCTAAAGCGCGAGGTTACTCCGCACTCTGCTGCGCAGTCATGGGCACGCCGGTCATGCGCGGAGCAGCCTGAATCGTGGTGTGATAACTCTCCTCCATTTTCCAGAAGCCATTGTGGTTTGCGAACACGCGGCTGGACCAATAGGCTTTGCCGCCCCAGGTCGGCTGGAGCATGATCGCCACCACTGAGTCGCCAAAGTCCCATGTGCGCGCCCATAGCACGGGAGTCGTGCTGATGAACGGGCGAGCCGCCGTGGGAGGAGTCACGGGCGTCGGTCCGGTTGCCGTTTTCGAGGGGCGAGGTGTGCCGGTAGTCGAACTGATCACTACGACATTGTCGCCCATGTGCATATCGTGATGCCCCGTACCCGACTCTTGATCTTGCCAGTTTTCGAGGGCCGCTTTCTCGCTGGGCGATAGCGGCTTGTACGGCACCTCTTTGCAAGGATTGATACAAGGTATAGTGAAGTTAGGTCTTTCGTTTTCGCCCGGCTTGGCCGGACGCGTGGCGATCTCGTTTACGTGCAGCAGGCTCCAGCCCGCCGGGCGCAGCACCCAAAAATGAGCGGCGTATTTGTTGCCCACGTTATCCTGGATCCATACCACCTTGCCGTATTTATGCTCGGTGATCTTTGTTTCGCTCGTCATGGGCACCAGCGGTTTAAGACCCGCTCGCAAGACATCTGGCCTTTCCCACATGATTCCATCGGTATCGATCCACGTGAAATCCGCATCCAGAAGTTTGTTTACCGTCGCGTTGTCGCCTTTTGCGTAGGCGGCTGCCAATGCGCGGTCGGCTTGAACCACTGCGTCATCGGCCGTAGCGGCGGACTTGCTGGCCTGCGCAGCCACCAGGCCTGCCGCTACGGTACATAGCCCGAGTGCGATCGCTAAATAGCGTCTCATATCGCAATCTCCTTCGAGTGGGGTTGTTCCGGAGCGCATTGTACATGCGGAAGAGCCAGAATGGTGGGGATTCATCGATCCTCGAAGCCAATAGCCGGGAAGCCGGCAAGATTGTGCCTGAGTGATGGCTACTCGGAAGCTATGGGGGTCCGGAAGTCCGGGTCCGTGAAATTCCGGCGCGCCCAACCATTTTCACTTGGGCGTAGGGTCGGATAACCGAAAAAGCAACTCGGAAGATTTCGTTTTCAAACTGTAAGAGCGGAAATCGAGAATGGCTTTCAGATAGTCGCCACCGAAAAATCCGCAGGGGGCCTTTTTGATACGCGCGAGCAGGCTTGAACGCTAAAATGGAAAGGAGTCAATGGAGCTGTGTTATTTTGCTGCGATCAGGTTCGCGGGGAGAGTTCTAAAATCTTCTCTAGGTCGCATCATTTCCATGAATGGCCTGGCATCTCGTCGCATCGGTGAACCAACCCGGCGGGCTCGCGGTACCTGCGGGAGCGCCGTCACCGAGATGATTCACCGTGCGGCCAGTCGAAACAAATTGACGATCGCTTTTACTTTTCACAACGGCTAGTGTTTGAGGTATATGCCTATGTCAAAACGGGAGTGATCCCAATCGGCGTGGTGATCGCGGCACCAACGCCGGTCATTGTCCATGCGAGCCACGTCTTTGTCCACTTGCCGGCTGTGTTCGCCGTGCTTTGCAGAGTCGTGATCAATCCTTGCGCGGTCCGCTTCAAGCCGTTTATGGCAATCCGCATTCCAGTCCCTGTCGCCGAAAGTAGGATGGCCTGCCGACAGCGTGAACGCGATTGCCAAGGCGGTTCCGAGGGCTATGCGGACAATTTGCTTTTTCATTCTTTTCCTTCGATATCTCAAGTGACTGTAGAGAATGGACGAAGCGATAGCCATAACGGAAATCACTGATCCAGTTACTCACAATCCTGTAGCCGAAAATTTGCTCCTATGGGCAAGATCGGGATCTTGTCCATAGGCCATTCTCCAAGTTGCTTTCGGCATAGCTACGGATAGCTGCCGCTACTTGTTTAGCCAAATGGCTGGAGCGCAATTTTTCCGAAAGTCGGAACGTCGCGGTCTTTTCCCGAGGATGCCAAGGAGCCGGATGGCCTCCCGTCTGATTGGGCTCCCAGCTCATCGCTTGTCCTGCCCGGTAGTAACCCATTCACACATAGACGCGAATTTGACCGCGATTTGTGGAAATGCTTTGCCTTATCCTCAAGCCATATCACGCAACCAGAGGTTTCAATGTCGAACACTTCAACCGTCAGCGACATCGTCCGACCGCTCAGGCGCAGCGCTCGGCTCGACAAGGCCTTTCCAATCACCGTAATGGGCGTCGATTCCTACCGAGGACCATATCGGGAAGAAGTTTCAACCATCACCGTCAGTCTTCATGGCTGCAAGTATGAATCGAAACACGACGTACTCACCAATTCCTGGGTCAGGCTGGAGTTGAACAACGAAGAAAACGGAGGCCAGCCCATTTGCGCGCGAGGCCTCGTGAAATGGGTGAAGCGTCCCCAGGACACCACCGGAGTCTACGAAACTGCGATCGAACTTGAAGAGCCCGGCAACATCTGGGGCATCGACTCTCCACCCGAAGACTGGCTGGCGGTCCCCGATTCACGGCCTGAGCAAACGAATGCCCCCAAACCGTTTGCAGTTCCAAGGTCCCTTCCGGTTGCCAGACCGGCAGCCTCAGAGCAGCGAGACAGAGCCTTTGAGTCCATCTCCCGCGAAACGAGCTCCGCCGCCTCATCTGTTGAACGGCCTGTCGGCCAGATGGTAGGGGAGTTCCATCAGCAGATGGAGAAGATGCTCTTCGAAGCAGCCGGCGCGGCCGTCCGCGAACGAGCCAATTCGACGCTGCAGGAAATTCGTCACGGCCTTGAGGAAGAAGCGAAGAGGATTCTCACGGTAGTGGCTTCCTCCCAGACGAGCTTGTGGATCGACCAATCACTGAAGCAATTGAATAAGTCGAGCCTGGAGAGCATTCGCAATCTTCACGCGGCTTGGACAAAGCGGATGGAAGTCGATGTCCGCAAGGCTATCGAACGAATTGAGGAACGCAGCCGCGAATTCGACACGCTCGCGCAGAGTCTTTCCGCCAATGCCCTGGACCGGTTGCAGCGCGGCTTGGATACGTCACGGGCGGAAGGCGTGGAACGGATTGTTGCGCGCCTGAAAGATCAATCGGGTCCGGTGATCGATCGTGCGAAAGAAACGATGGCCGAGCTGAGCAGGCGCCGAGATGAATTTGAGGCGGCCCTCGATCAATCTTTCGAGAAGTCCTCCGCGCGGATCGAGGATGTCTGCAAGCGTCTGGAAACTCGGTTTGAGTCGACGGTTCAGGAACGCCTCGACGCTTCCCGGGAGGAGCTTGAGCGCACCATTCAATCTTTCACAAGCGCCGCCCTCAACCAGTTCACCGTCTCCGCTCAGCAGCAAGAGGCGGAGGCGCAGGCGCGCTTGCGCGAGGCCGTGCAGCCCGTGGCCGAGACAACTCTCAGCGACTTGAAGGCAAAAGCGGCGGAGACATCGCGTCAGTTCGCCTGCGAGCTAAGTGCTTATAGCCGGAACCACCTCGAACTCGTCAGCGGAGCCATATCCGAGGTGGCGAAAGGGCTCGGTAAGCTGCCAAAGGAATAGGACGGCCCCATGGCAGGGCTTCTTGGGATGGCTGTGATGGAAACCGAAACCGCTTGGCCCGAGGCGCGGCTGGCGCTGAAGGCCAGCCAGTGCTGTGTCGGAGCCTGCAATCAAATGGTGGCCGCAGGCTTCAGCAACCGGCCGTTGTGCCTCGATCATTTCCTGGATGTATCGGTCGAGGAAATGGAATCGCGCAGCCAGTGTTTGAAAACCAAGCCGTTCGATGCGCAGGAAATCGACGCATTCAGAAAGTTTTTGACCGTGTGCGCGGAGCAAGCCACCGCTCTCTCCGAATGGCCAGAGTTCAACGATTCTCCCGCGAAACCGCGTCTCCTCCAAATCCTTCATCTCATTTCGCAATGGAACCGGCGCCTGCGCCGCAGCCCGCGGCTGACCGCGTCCGTGCCCGTTTGGCTCCGCCGGGAAGACCTTCGCCATACCTGGGAAGAAGAGACGTGGACTTCCACAGTGAGCCGTCACGGTGCGGGCTTTGTGTGCCGCCATTCAGTCGATGTGAATGGAACAGTTGTCTTATGCCGGCGCGACAAGGGTAGCCGGGTGCAAGCGCGAGTCGTCTACTCCCGTTTTGATGCTGAAGGGCGCCGACACATCGGCGTGGAACTCCTCGACGCAGATGATTTTTGGGGACTCGCGGAAACTTCCTCTTCTTCTCAAGAAATTTCTTCGATCGCTTCCTAGCAGGCTATATAGCACGCAGGTTAGCTTAGCAGCCGAGCGCCGCGGGGACTGCTTTGTATGCCAATTCTGACGGGATGACTGCTGTCAGAGACGAAAATCAGGCAAGGGCATGGCGGATTTTCTCATAGGTGGTTGCGAGATCCTCAGGCTCCACTCGAGTTTCACCCGCCACCGTCATAAAATTTGCGTCGCCCGACCAGCGCGGCAAAACATGCAGATGCAGATGATTCAGGATGCCCGCCCCCGCCGCGCGACCGAGATTCATTCCCAGGTTGTAGCCTTCCGGATGGTAGGTGCTCTCAAGCGCCTTTTCAATACGCTGGGCGAGCCGCATCATTTCAGCGAGCGTACCGGGATCGGCTGCCGGCAGGTCTGCAACGTGCGCATAGGGCACAACCATCACGTGACCGCTCGTGTAGGGGTAACGGTTCAGAATGACGAAGTTCTTTTCTCCCCGAAAGACGATGAACGTTTTGGCGTCCTCATTCGCCGCGGCGGCCTCACAAAAAACGCAGAGACCGCCCTTCGGCCCGTCGGCGATATAGCGGTATCGCCACGGAGTCCACAGATAATCCATCCCGTCAGTCCTGCGTGCCGGTGTTAGCAGGCCCCGGAGCTGGATTGGCAGGCGCCGACTGGTTGATATAGTCCTTCAGCTCTTTGCTGGGTTTGAAATAGGGAATTTTCTTCGGAGGGACTTCCACCTTTGCCCCGGTCTTCGGGTTTCGTCCCGTGCGTCCGCGGCGCTGGCGTGTGCGGAAGCTCCCAAAGCCGCGAATTTCGATCTTGTCGTCGGACTGCAGCGCCGAGATAATGCTTTCAAAAATGGTCTCGACGACCGCTTCCGACTCCTTCCGCGGCAGTTCCGTTACTCGCGTAACCTCTTCGACGAGGTCCGCCTTTGTCATCGTCTGATCTATGCTTTGCCCTTGCTCTCCCGGAACATCTGCCATCGGTCGAGAGCCTCCTCTCAGGACGTCTCATCGAAAAATTATGTAACGGGCCTTTTGCGGCTGAGCGAGATGTGAAGCCGCAAGACCTTGCATATCACTAATCTAACGCAAGGTAAATGTTTTTCCTTCTGGGGAGGACTTTGGTGGAACCTCGTTCCACCATCGATGCCAAGCTTAGGTTGACTGCCGCTTGGCGAGAATTGCATCGCCGATTGTTGCGTTCGGCGACGATTTTGACGATCGAAACGATTCCATCTCCTGCCGCTCCGCCTGTTTCTGCGCTGCGCGGTAGCTCAGGCTGATTTTGTGTTGTTCCGGCTCGAGACGAATCACCTTGAACTCGTATTCCTGGCCGGGGTTTACGAAGGAAGTGACACGGGCGCTTCGCGGCGCCTTTTCCTTCTCCCGCTCGCCCTTGGGGCGCCGCTCTTCAATTTCGGACACGTGGCAGAGCCCTTCAATGCCTTCCGCAAGTTCGACGAAGGCGCCGAAATCCGTCGTTCGAGTGACCTTCCCTCGAATCAGTTCTCCGACCTTGTGCTCGCCGAACCAGTTCGTCCAAATGTCGTTGACCTGCTTGATCCCGAGCGACAGGCGGCGATTTTGGGAATCCACTTTCAGCACCCGGGCCTGCACCGCGTCACCCTTCTTGAATTTCTCGCTCGGGTGCTTGATGCGCTCGGTCCAGCTCACGTCGCTGATATGGATGAGCCCTTCCATCCCCTCTTCTATCTCAACAAACGCGCCGAAATCCGCGAGGTTGCGAATGCGGCCTGTTAAGACCGTTCCGACGGGATATTTTTCGGCCGCTGCTTCCCAGGGATCGGGAAGTGTCTGTTTCAAGCCCAGTGAAATGCGGCGTTGACCGGTCTTCACCTCAAGCACGGCCACTTCAACTTCGTCTCCGATTTTCACGATTTTCGAAGGATGCTTTGTGCGTTTCGACCAGCTCATTTCGCTGACATGCACCAGGCCTTCGACGCCGGGCTCGATCTGCACGAAAGCGCCGTAGTCCGTCACGCCGACCACCTTTCCCCGCGCGCGCGCGCCCACCGGAAAACGCTCCGGCACCGTTGCCCAGGGATCCGGCAGCAGCTGCTTCCTGCCCAGTGAAATCCGCTGCTTTTCCTTGTCGTATTTCAGGATTTGGACCTGGATCTCTTCGCCCGGCTGGACGACCGAAGAAGGATGCGGCACGCGTCCCCATACGAGGTCGCTTACGTGCAGCAGCCCGTCCATCCCGCCCAGATCGACGAAGACACCGTAATCGGTGATATTTTTGATGTGTCCGGTTACGACCGCGCCTTCGCTGAGCGTTGCGGCCAGCGCTTCGCGCTTCGTCTTTTCCTCTTCTTCGAGGATCGCGCGGCGGCTTACCACGACGTTGCCCCTCTTGCGGTTCAACTTGAGGATGCGGACCTCAATCTCCCGGTCTTTCCACGCATCGAGATCGTGCACGGGTCGCAATTCGATTTGCGATGCCGGCAAAAAACCGCGAATGCCGATGTCCGCCACGAGCCCGCCCTTGATCCGTTCCAGGATCTTGCCCTTGAGATTCGCATGCTCCCGGTAGGCTCTTTCGATGCGCTCCCAGATTCGCCGTCGGTGAGCGCGCACGTGCGACAGCAGGACGTAGCCGTCCTTCTGTTCATGCAGCCGCTCGACCTCGATCGTCTGCCCTTTGCCGAACTCAATGGGGCTGCCCGAATCCAGAAATTCCTGTGCGGGCACCAGACCTTCAAATTTCCCACCCACGTCGACAACCACGCCCGCCTCGGTCACCGCCAGGACACGCCCGTCGAAAATTTCGCCCTCCGCCACGGATGGCTGAGGCGCGGAAAACTGATCGAGAAGCTGATCCATCGTCTCAGTCGTCTCGGCGGATTCTATGGTCGCCTCGGAATCGACAGATTCGGTTTGTTCGAGTGCTTCGACCGATCCCGCCGGATGAGCCTCCGGGGACGGATCTTCGCGACGAGTGGAATCAATAGGAGGCTCGGCAATGTCGGGCGCTTCCGTCGCACGCGCCGTAGCCGCTGCGGTGCCAGCACCACTCCGGGGCTCGGCAATGATCACGGGGGACGCGGTTTGCGAACTGTCGGTGGAAGGCTCTGTCATGGGGGCTTCCCCTGCGGGAGATTGTACTCTTTGGTCTTGTTCGGGTGACATGGGAGCGGCCTCCGTACAGATCGTACCCTAGCCTGCCGAAACTGCTACTTAGCTACTCCACCCAACTTGAGGAGCTAGAGCTTGAAGGGGATAGAGCGCCCTCGCTCGACGCTGTATCGTCAGGAATGATACGCGTCCAATTTGTGCGTTGTCAATGGACTGTGCTGGTTGGAAGAGCTACTCGCATCGTATCCCCCTTGGGGAAATTAAAGTCTAAGCGAAGAGAATCGGTTAATGATGGCCGTCGGCTGGGAAGCCCGGGCAGCTCACGGCAATAGAGTCTCCGCATCATAACCATTGCCGTCTCGTATCTCAATCGGTGCGTAGACCGAAGAAGAACGCTGCAGCAGCCGATTTCGACTCGTTGAATCGGTCCGCATCGGTGGCACCGCTACCTAAACGCTCTCGGGGCACGATGTGCCTAGGCTTAGGTTCTTCCTCCACCACCCGTCGGCACTTTGGGAGCATGCGCGTCCACAGGCTCCTTTGCCGGATCGGTGTGGAACTCAATCGCGCCATTGGCGCCCAATTCAAGGCGCGTGACCACGCGCCAGTGCGCTTCGTCGGTCTCGGGATAGTCCAGCCGGAAATGCGCGCCTCGGCTTTCGGTGCGGCGCAGCGCGGCGGTCGCGAGCATGCGCCCGAGCAACGCGAGATTGCGCACGGCGAGCGCGCTTTCGAGTTCATGGCCGCGCTCGTTGTCCGACGTCCGCGCTTTATCGTCGAGGCGCATGGCCGGCACGTCCTCGCGCTCGATGCGCTCGTACTCCGTCAGTGCTTCCTTGAGCGTCTTTCCGTCGCGGATGGGACCAAGT
The DNA here is from genome assembly GCA_035534055.1 of Candidatus Acidiferrales bacterium. Taxonomy (GTDB): domain Bacteria; phylum Acidobacteriota; class Terriglobia; order Acidiferrales; family UBA7541; genus Palsa-295. The sequence goes on from DATLST010000077.1 coordinate 12,960, forward strand.
TTATTGTGCGCCAGCATACGGCAGGATGTGCGCACGTCGGACTGCTGGGGGCCGTGGTCGCGGCGCATCAGGGCTGCAAGCCACGCCTGTTCGGCTTTCGGAATAGCATCGTCCGCAAGCTCCGGTAAATCGACCCTCGCCTCTTTGACGAGCGCCGCCGCCCGCCGGCCGGCGCGACGGCCATAGACAAGCGAACTCGACAACGCCGAGCCTCCGATGCGGTTGCCGCCGTGAATGCCGCCTGCCGTCTCGCCCGCGGCGAACAGACCCTCGACCGGGCTCTTGCCGTCGACATCGATTTTGAGGCCACCGAGCCAGGTGTGGCTGCCCGGCGCCACCTCCAGCGGCACCTTGGTAATGTCGATGCCCTGGTGCAGGCAGCTCTTGTAGACGTGCGGAATCATCTTCAGGATGACTTCGAGCGGCACCTGTGTCGCATCCATGAAAATGCCCCCGGTTGGCGTCGCGCGTCCCGCATGGATTTCACGGGCCATCGCAAGGATCACCTGGGAGCGAGTCGATGCTTCCGCGGTCTCGGGGAAATAGCGCTTCAGAAACTCTTCGCCCTCCTGATTGCGGAACACCGCGCCGGCATTGATAAAGCCGGTCGGGTGCGGCGCGAACCCGAACAGTTCGCGCGGCGAGCAGCACATGGCCTGGAAGTCGATCATCTCGATGCCAAGCAGAGGCACTCCCGCGCGAACGCCTAGCACGTAGCCGTCGCCTGTCACCTGTGGGGGGTTGTCGTTGACATAGAAAAGCCCGCTGCCGCCGCCGGTGCAGAGAATCGTCTGCTGCGCACTGTAAATGACCAGTGCGCCGTTCTGGTAATTGACACCCCAGGCGCCGATCACACGGCCATCGCGCTTGATGAGATCGACGATGGTCGTTACCGAATGTTTCTCGATGCGGGCGTCGGCGCGCAGCTTCTTCGACAACACCTTGGTCATCATGTTGCCGGTGAAGTCATAGTAATGGACCGCGCGCGGGCGGGAGTGGCTCGGAAACTGCTTGAGGTCTAGCGCGCCGTCCGCGCCGCGGACAAACTCCGCGCCCCAGGACTCGAGATCGCGGACCACGTCAACGATGTCGTATGCCCAAACCCGCGCAAGCTCGGGATCGATCAGTTCGCCGCCGTATTTCAGGATGTCCTGAAGATGGAGCTCGGGGCTGTCGTCCTTGCCCATGGCGGCGGCGAAGCCGCCACGCGCGACGGTCGTGGTGCCGCTGGTGGCGCGGCCCTTGGTCACCTGAATAACGGGCACGCCTGCGTCCGCGCATTCGAAGGCGGCCATGGTGCCAGCCGCGCCGCCGCCGACAATGAGAACGTCAGTGTTGTAATGGACGATGGGAATCTCGGTGCGAGCTGCGTCGGTTGAATTTGTCATCTTGGTTTTGATTCCTTGAGGATTTGCACGAAAGCGTCCACGCAGGCATCGGCGAACCTGGCGTCATTGATGTGGAGGGGAAGTTCCTCGACATGCACACCGCGATTCAAGTTGGTTTTGAGAGCCTCCGTGAAGGCGTGGTACTCCTCGGGGCGCCGCCAGGGGCCCCGGTCGTTGCCTGCGAGATCATGCGCGCGGAGTTTGGTGTGCTCGCTGAAGCCTTCGAAAGGAATCAGCACGCGCACTGGCCCCTTGGCGGCGTTCAGGCGCTGAGCCATGGTGCGACCGAGCTTCTTGAACTCCTCGGCGTTGGTCCGCATGAGCAGGTTCTGTGCATTGTAGCGGAAGAATTCGCGGTTCTGGTAGCGTTCGGGCAGCACTTGGCCCGCCCAAAAATTTACATGGTCGATCGCCCCGGGCACGATCACCTGCGGCAGCCCAGCCGCGCCCGCACCCGTCAATCGTTTGTCACCGGCGGAATATACGCCGTCGGCGATCAGATCGGCCAACTCGTGGGTCGTGACGTCGATGACGCCGGCAATCTCGCCCGTCGACGCAAGCCGTTCAAGCGACCTGCCGCCGACGCCCGAAGCATGAAACTGAATCACCTCGTAGCCCAGGGCCTCGAGCCGCTCGCTCACGTGATCGACGCAGGCCGCCGTGCCTCCGAACGACGAGACCGCGAGGAGCGGCGGATGGACGGTTTTTAATTTCCGCCGCTCCGCCCAGTTTTTGGCCTCCATCGCCACCGCCAATGCTGCGTTTTCCATGACTACCTTGGTGATGCGGTTGAGCGAGACGTCGCCGATCGAGGGATACATGCAGATGTCGCTCTCGGCGACGCACCACTGTACGGCCGCCGTACCGGCCACTGCGCTGATCATGATCTTGGGCACGAGGTAGGGCAGCTCCCGCAAGATCGAGCATACGAGATCGGTGCCGTTCGCGCCACCAAGGCCGATTGCGCCCGCGACTTCGCCCTTGGTGACTTTATCGAGCAGAATCCGGGTGCCGCCTTCGATCATCACGGCTGAGGCTTCCTGGCGTGTGCGCTCATTGAGCGCCGGCCAGGATACTCCAGCGGCCTCGGCCACCTGCGCGCCAGTCATGTCGGCGCCAGTTACGTCATGCGACTTCATCGAGAGGTCGACGATCCACGGAGTCGCCCCGGCGCGAACGAGCGCGTCGGCGACGAAGCGGGCCTCCCTGCTTTTGGTATTCATGGTCACCAGGACAGCGACCGTCGGATTCGATGCGCTCAAGGGATCCTCGCAAGACGTACTCGCCATTCCGCACCCCTGCCGTCTCCGTCCGGCCGTTGCCGGACGGTTTGGCAATCTCCATGATCTACCATCTCAGAGGAGTAGAGTACTGGTTATCTGGGCTATCTGAGAAGCGGCCTGATTCGCTGCCGGATTGGCTACACGGAGGCCCAGGTTGGAACATAACCCCTCGGTGATCTTGTGCGCAACTTGACCCGTTTTGAACCGGGCATCTATAAGCCAGAGGTGTCTTGCGCCGGGGAGTGTCCAAGGAAGGCTTGTGCAACGATTGCGCGACTACGGAACGAGCTGGCAGGGCTCTGGGCATGTAATCTCCTGTAGTCTATAATAGGCATAGTAATGTATACGATACCATCATGGTATCCATCGCATGGAACCAAGTCAACCGATAATGACGATGGACTCGTGGACCAGCGGCGCTTCTAGCGACCGATGAAGTTCTCTGCCAATCTGCATATTAAATGAGACCGCTCGACAGCTATGAGAGGCGATGATGCCTATAAAAAACCGTCTTCAGACGATCCGTCAGCAGCGCGGCCTGGCAGCTGCGCAATTGGCTCGCGATGTCGGTATAAGCCGCCCGACGATCTACGCGATCGAAGCGGGTAATTACACGCCGAATACGACCGTCGCCTTGCGGCTTGCCCGTGCGTTGGAGTGTAGTGTCGAAGATATGTTCTCATTGGAAAGGGAAGACCCAAGCGCGCCACCGCACATCAAAGTGAAGTTCCTCTCTTCCGGCATGAAGCCTCGGGAAGGTCAAAGTTTACAACTCTGCCGGGTGGGAGATGCGACCGTTGGCGTCCCCGCCGCGAATCGCCAGAATTATCTGCCTGACGCCGACGGCATCATTTCGCGCTTTGGCCCGAACAAGTCCGAAATCTTCGTGAATCCACTGGCTGAACTGAATTCCGGAAAGCGCATCGTTGTCGGTGGCTGCGACCCTGCCACATCGATTCTCGGCGCCCACCTTGGTCGTCTTGGATTTGAAGTGATTGCTGCTTCCTGCGATAGCCGGTGCGCCCTGGAATGGCTCAAATCTGGACTGATTCACATCGCGGGTTGCCATCTACACGACACCGAAACGAACGAATACAACGTGCCCTTCGTGAGGCGCTTGTTTAAGAAGGGCGATGTTCGAGTAGTCGCATACGTCGCTTGGGAGCAGGGTCTGGTCATCCAGCATGGGAACCCCAAAACCATCCGCGGCGTTAAGGATTTAGCTCGCAAGAACGTCCGCATGACCAATCGAGAGAGAGGTTCGGGCGCCCGTCAACTGCTCGACAGCAGTCTAGGGAAGGCAGGGGTGGCCGCCCGCCGCATACTCGGCTACGGTACAATTGCTCGGGGGCACATCCCTGCTGCTTTGGCAGTCTCCGTGTTACAAGCGGATTGTTGCATCGCGACTCGTTCGGCTGCCCGCTACTTCGGCCTCGAATTTATTCCCTTGGCGAGCGAGCGCTACGATTTCGTGATTCCTCAACGGTATTGGGATTTGCCGGCGGTTCAATCGTTCTTGGAAATCTTGGGTCGATCGCGGTTTCGCCATAAGTTGGAAGCGATCACGGGCTATGACGCGACTCACGCGGGCGAACTTCGAATGTGACTGTCGTGAAAAAAAACGTGATCTGAACGAATAACGCGCTCCTATTACCAACCCTGCCCTGACAATCGAACAGTCCGGCGGCTTTAGCACACATCGGTTCTCCCTTTCACGGGCGATGAAATCACGAGCCGCTTGTCGCGGTTCTTTCTGGCTCATCGAGATATCTACAGTCTCACGGAGTGCATTTTCATGTAGCCGATGAGGGTGACACAATCATGGCAATGAGACACCAGCCGCGGCGCGGAGGTTGACAAACGCTGTGAATGCCACTAGTAGTCTCTTGTAGCGAAGAGACAAGAGAGCGAGATCCTTTGACCACGGAATCCAGCACACAGAACCGAATGGGCAGTGTGCTTTTTTACGCGATTGCCATTTTTGTGACCTATCTGGCATATCGCATCTTCGAGCCCTTTCTAGCGGCGCTGGCCTGGGCGGCGGTGCTCGCGGTAGTGACTTTTCCGGCTCACGCGCGGCTGGCTAGACGCTGGGGAGACAACACGGCGGCCCTGGCGAGCACCGTCGGCGTGACGCTGATCCTGATCGTCCCGACCATCTTCGTGTTGAAGGCGTTCGTGCAACAGGCGGTTAGCGCCGTCCAGTCGCTCCAGTTTGACGTGCAGATGGGCCGCTACGCCTGGCTCAATCATCTCTGGGAACATTTACAGAGCCGATTTCCGAATTTCATTCCCGCGGACCTTGGACAACTCATCCATCAGTATGTGGCGCAGGGAGCGGGCTACGCCACGTCGCGGATCGGAGAAATCCTTAAGAATACGGCGGAATTCGTCGTGGATCTGAGCTTCACGATCCTGGCGATGTTTTATTTTTTCCGGGACGGGGAATCCATCGTGCGACGTCTGCGCAACGCCCTCCCATTCGAGGCCGAGCAGCGGGCCCGCCTGGTGAGCGACGCGCGAAACATGATTTTCGCGACGGTGATCTCGAGCCTGGTGTCGGCGGCATTGCACGGCATCATGGGAGGCGTAGCCTTTGCGCTGACGGGAATCCGAGCGCCCCTCTTTTGGGGCGTGCTGATGGGCTTTTTTTCGCTGATTCCGATGATCGGCACGGCTCTGATCTGGATTCCTCTTTCGGTCAGTCTGGTCCTGGGAGGCCATGTGGCGCGCGGGATCGTGCTGGCGATCATATGCAGCATCATCCTGGGCACGGTGGACAACGTCGTCCGGCCGCTGCTGATCAGCGAGAGAGCGGCGATGAACACACTGCTGATTTTTATCGGAGTAATAGGAGGGATAAGCGTTTTTGGATTGCTGGGCGTAATTCTGGGGCCGATTATCATCGCGACCGCGGCTACGCTGCTCGAATTTTACGTTCCGCGCGCGCCCGCGGAACACGCCAGGTCCAAAGCGGGTGGGAAGAAGAAGCAAGCCGTGCTAGAGTAACGCGCTCCGGAAGCCGATGGAAGATCCGATGGCCGACAATTCCAAGCCGAACCACACGGGTTTACCCCCCGAAAAGCTGCGGTGGCGTTGCGACCCCGCGAGCATCCCTTACGAGACCACGGCGGAACTTGAACTCGTGCCGCTCGACATGGGGCAGGAACGCGCGTTGCAGGCGCTGCGCATGGGCGTGGAGCTGGTCGCGCCGGGATATAACCTGTTTGTGTGCGGGCTTTCGGGCTCGAGCCGCGGTGGAATGATCGTGCGGATGATCGAAGAGATGCATCCGCGGAGCGATCCCGCCCCGGACCGCTGCTACGTGAACAACTTCAAAAATGCGGATCGGCCGCGCCTGCTCACGCTGCCCCGTGGACAGGCCAACGCCTTCAAGAAGGAAATGGAATCGGGAATCGATTTTCTGCGGCGCCGTATTCCGCAGGTATTTGAAGGAGAGCCGTTCCAGCGGCAAAAGACGCGGATCGTGGAGCGCTTCACGCAGCGCGAAAAGGAATTGATGGACGATTTCACCCGGCGGATCGCGCGAGAGCAGTTTGCGCTGGGCCGGATGCAGGTGGGCGCGGTGGCGCTGCCGGAGATCTTTCCCGTGCTGGAGGGGCAGATGGTGCCCATCGAGGACATTCCCAAGCTCGTGCAGGACGGCAAGCTGGAAAACACCGCGGCCGAAGACCTCGAGCGAAAGTACGATCAATTCCGGCAGGAATTCACGGTGGTGTATCGGAAAACGCTGTCGCTTTCGCGCGAACTGGCGAGCGAAATGAGCTATCTCGAGCAGGAAGCGGCTTCGGTGCTGGTGGACGGCGTAATCGAGGAACTGAAGGAAAAGTATCCGAGCCCGCGGATTGCCGAGTATCTGGAGGAGGTCCGGCACCACATTCTGGACAATCTCGATCCCTTCAAGGACCGCGAGGGCGAGGAAGAACAGCCGCCGTCGGAAGGCGGCGGAGGCCCCCGGCAGGAGCGCACCGACCGCGACCCGTTCCGGGTCTATGGCGTGAACGTGATCCTGGCGCACACCGAGCAGGAAAAATACCCGGTCATTTTTGAGACGATTCCCACTTACGCCAATCTGTTCGGGACGGTCCATCGCAGCTACGACACGCGCGGGGGCTGGAACTCGGATTTCATGGACCTGAGAGGTGGTTCTCTGCTGCGGGCCGACGGTGGTTTCCTGGTGATGTACGCGCTCGACGCCATCACGGAATCCGGCGTCTGGCGCACACTGAAGCGCACGCTCAATCACGGCAAGCTCGAAATCCAGCCGGTGGACGTGTTCTTTCCCTTCAGCACTGCCGCTCTAAAGCCGGAGCCGATCGACGTCCACGTGAAGATCATTTTGATCGGCGACCGCGACATGTATGAGCTGCTCTACGATTTCGAGGACGACTTCAAAAAGATTTTCAAGGTCCGTGTGGAGTTCGACGAGGAAATGAAGTGGAGCGAGGAAGTGCTGCGGCAATATGGAGCGCGGCTGCGGAAGCTTTCCGATGACGAGAAGTTGCTGCACTTCGACCGTTCGGCTGTGGCCGCGATCCTGGAGCAAGGGGTGCGGATTGCCGGAAGGCGCGGCAAGATCACGACGCGGTTTTTCGACCTCGCGGATCTGGCGCGCGAATCCTCCTATGCCGCGCGGCACAATGGCAACAAGATTGTTACGGTGGAGCATGTGCGGCAGGCCCTGGACGCCAAGATCGGACGGCACAACCTGCTGGAAACGAAAATTCGCGAAATGATCGAACAGAACCTGCTGTTTATCGACACGACCGGGGAGCGCGTCGGACAGGTGAACGGGTTGAGCGTCATGGAAATCGGAGGCTATGCTTTCGGCAAGCCGGTGCGCATTACCGCCTCGGTGGCGCTGGGCAAAGTCGGCATTATCAATATCGAACGGGAAGCAAATCTGAGCGGCCGCTTCCACGATAAAGGGATGCACATCATCTCCGGCTATATTCGGCGCATGTTCGCGCAAGACAAACCTCTTTCGCTTTCGGCCAGCATCTGCTTCGAGCAGTCATATTCCGGAGTGGACGGCGACAGCGCGAGCTCGACCGAAATTTACGCGCTGATCTCAGCGCTGGCGGATGTGCCCATCCGCCAGGAATTCGCGGTCACCGGGTCGGTGAACCAGCAGGGAGACGTCCAGCCGATCGGCGGCGTGAACCAGAAAATCGAAGGCTTCTACGATGTTTGCAAGCTCAAGGGTCTCACCGGAACGCAGGGTGTGCTCATCCCCGCGGAAAATACGGACGATCTGATGCTGCGCGACGAAGTGATCGAAGCCGTCGCGAAAGGGCTGTTCCATATCTATCCGGTAGCCACCATCGCACAGGGAATCGAGATTCTCACGGGGGTCAAGGCGGGCCAGCGCAATGCGGCAGGCAAGTTTGAGGCGGGCACTGCGTTTGCCAGGGCCGATGCACGCCTGAGCCAGATGGCCCTCACCCTGCACAAATTTGAATAGGTTTCCGCAAGCGGGCCGTGGCGCTCAGAGCAGGCGGCGCGTCTGGATGGCGATCTGCTGGGTTTGCCCATTCCTCTGAATGAGCAGATTGTACTTGTGGCCCACCTGCCGGAAGAGTTCCCGAATTTCCGCGAGCGTCAGATCGGCTGCGGCATCGGTATCCACTCCCGCGATAACATCGCCTTTCTGAATCCCCGCTTCAGCCGCCGGCGTTCCAGGCTGCACCTGCACGATTTCGAAAGTCTTGAGCCGGTCCCCTTTGGCGACCACTGAAATTCCGCTCTTGTCCTCTTCGTCTTCCTCCGCGAGATGAATATTGGATTCAAGCATTATCTTTTTATGCGGATAGTCCAGGACGACAGTAAAGCGCCGCAGCATCCCCCCGCCGATTTCTCCCGCAACGCCTGCGCCGGAGGATTGCGGCATGGCGCGTTGCGTAAAAGTTGCCAGGGAATCCTCGACGGTGTAGCGATCGAGTTGAAATTCCTTCAGGCGTCCGATCACCGCGGGTTCTCCGCTGTCGGGCGGGTGGTTGACGTCCGGAATCGTCTTGAAATGCCCTGAAAAAATATGATGCGCTTCCGCATAGCGATCGAAGACCACGGTTGAGGCGTCGAGCGCCGTATTCACCAGGAAATCGGCCTTGAGATCCTTGCCCTTGGGCACGCTGAATTTCGCCTGCACCACGGGAGCGCTGCCGGAAAAAATCAAGGGGAAGACCGCGCCCTGGCCGGAATACTTGTACACGGCGGGATCGTAGAGCCGCACGGTGCGGCGCGCGTAATCGATCTCCACGACAACGCGTTCGAAGAAATCGCGGCCGAGGGTTCCCTCGTATGCGCGACCTACCTCCAGGCCGAAGTCTTTCCTGGCGTTGGTGGGAAGAGAAGCCAGAGGCACATCGACCCCATTCAGATTCAGGACCGGCTCTTGCTCGGGAGACAATCCGAGTTCCCGGGCGCGACCGGGGTCAATCGAAGACGTGTCAGCCGTCGAATCGAGCAGGAACAAGGAAGGCTGGCTCTGATTCACGCGCACGGGTAAGAAAACCAAATTGCCTATGAATTCGGCGGGGATCTCCGCCGCATTTCCGCCAAAGGCGAACCGGGCCGCTGTGGCTGTTTGTTGCGCGGGGGGCGCCGTGGTCTGGGTCCGCGAAGCAGGACGGGCGGACAACCCGAGACACAGTAACAACGCCAAAATAAGAAACGACGATCCGCGGCGGTTCATTGGGCCTCCCTGGACCTTGCGTTCATGCCATTGCTGCAAAACGAGCAGGGCGCGCAAGCATAACTTATCGAATCGTCGAGCCTACCGGCAACGCCGGTGTCTGGCAAGGGACGGCGAAAGGTTCTAGCTAGACAAAATGTCGGCGCGTCATGGCGCGCCAAGGGCTCGGAAAGCCGCTATTCATGAGCAGGGGCGAGGTACCCTTCGCGGGAGAAAACGCGGTAACTGGGATTTTTCGATCCATGCTTGGGCGTCGTTTCGTTCGGGCCCGTAATTGTGACGGTGAGTGAGTGAAACTGGCCGTCGTTTGCCGGCGCGATGCCGAGGACGTATTGATGGCGGAGCGCAGAGGCAATTTCGTGGTAAATAGGCACGAAGCCTTTCTCGGAGCCGGGAAAATACGCGCGCCCGCCGGTCATGGCTGCGAGAGCCCGCAGGGCCCGGTCCGCGTTCGCGAAGCTCAGGGAGTTATTCGGCGCCGTGGATGTTCCATTCCCACCGGAATCGCTTTCGGCTGCTCCCTTGGCTAATCGCAATTTCTTTTTTGGGGAAGTGCGGAGAGGGCCGCCCAGCGCAACGGAAAAAATAACGGCATCTTCGCCACGCAGCTTTTGCACGAGGGCGCTCCAATGACCGGGCGGCGAAGAGTCGAGCCCTGTTGTGAGAAGCACGAAGGCGCGCTTTTCCGCCGTGGGGGTAAACCAGTCGAGAGCTGCGGAGAGCGAGTCGTAAAAATTCAGCTCGCCCATCCCGATGTTGTAGTTCAGTCCACCGAGCGCCTCGAGGAGAGCCGGTTTATTGGAGGTAAACGGCAGGATGACATGAAGAGCTTCGTCGTAGGAGGCCAGAGCCACCTGATCGTCCCGGCTGAGACCTTGGAGAAGCGCGTAGGCGGCGGCGAGATGCTCCGTATGGATGAGATAAACAGCCGGACTTGTCTCGATCATGACGAGAATGCGCGCCGGTGCATCGATGGGCACAAAGAAGAGCAGGGGCTGCTCGACGCCATTATCGAGAACGTGAAAATTGTCCTGCGCGAGGCCGCCGACAAAATTGCCGTGGCTATCGATTACGCTGGCATCCACTTTTACGAGATCGGCCGTGGTTTGGATGGGCTGTTGTACGGCGGGGCTGGACGCTTGCGCGAAGAGTGTCGAGCCGGAAAGAAGGAAGAGGCAAACGGTTGCTGCGGCGACGCCGGAACGCACGGCAGCGGAAATGCGCGAACGCCTGGAAAAGAAATGTTTCGTTCCAATCGTCGTGTGCGAGAGCTGCTCGTTGCGCAGCGCGACCTGCTCTCCGGTGATCTGCGCGCCGGGCCCACGAGGCGGTCCGAACGAGCCCGGCGCGTCTCCCATATCGATCTAGTAGCCTGGCGGAGTGCTGGCTTTCTCCGCAGGGGGGGCGGAGCTCGCGGATTTTGGCGTGCTCAAGTAGCCTTTGGCGTCCTTCTTTGTAATGTCGAACACGACGATCTCGTAGGGAGCGCGGGCGCCACGCACGTAGAATTGCACGGGCTCTCCGACGGTCTTATCTTTCTTCTCGATGTTCTTGTCGTCGGCGACCACGTCCATGGTGTAGCGATAGTGCTTGGGATCGGTCTTGCGGAGAACCACCTGGATCGGGCCAACGTGCTGGGGTTTTTTCTCCTTGGTCAGCGAGAATTCGAAAATGTCGCGCTCGCCAAGGCGTCTGAGCTCCTCGACCTCGTCATGGTTTCGCGCGATCAAGCCGCTCTGAACGCCCAGGTCGCCGACGGTGCTCTGTAGCTTGCTCTTGGTCGATTCCAGGTCCGCCTTGGTGGCCGCCACGTCGCTCTGCGTACCGCTGAGTTCGGTGGTCACCTGGCCGAACTTCGTTGTCGTGTCCGCCTGGACGGCGCCGATTTGCTGCCGGAGTTGTTGGTCGCTTTGCTGCTGATCCTTGCGGATCGATTGTGCCAGGCCGCGAGCGCGAGCGAGTTCATCTTGCGTTAGGCCCAGCTTTTGCGAGGTGACGTCGAGTTGCCCTTTAAGGTCGGCGATGCGCGCATTGGTCTTGTCGACTTCCTCGCCGAGAGCCTGCGTCTTTTTGTCCGCGGCGTCTTGAATGGCGCGAGCCGACTGGCGTTCCGTATAGTTCGCATAGAACAGGTATCCGACCAATGCAAACGCGATCACGAAAAGTAGAATCACCCAGCGTGGGAGATAGGCCGCTTCAACAACGGGGGGCTCACTGGGGACGTTCGGATTCGGAGTTAGACTCATCGGGCCTCCTTCAAGTCAATAAGGATCACTGGGATAAATGATTATCACCGACCCGGGGCGGGAAGTCTATCTCCGTTGACGGCTGCCGCTGCTCTGGCGAGGCCAGCGGGCCACGACGGATGTGACCAGCCCTCCGCGCGGCGTGAACTCTCCGGTCACCGTGCACCAGGAGGGGCGAACCGCGGCGGTAACATCCCGCAGCATGCGATTGACCGCGTTTTCGTAAAAGATTCCAAGATCGCGGTAAGCCAGCAGGTACATCTTGAGAGCTTTTAATTCCAGGCAATGCTTGCTGGGCTGGTACTGGATGGTGATCGTGCCGTAGTCCGGCAGTCCGGTCTTGGGGCAAACGGAAGTGTACTCCGGGAAACGGATGGTGATTTCGTATCCCGGAAAATGATTGGGCCATGTTTCGAGCTTCGGTAGTTTCGCATCGATTCCTGCGCGCGCATGATCGGCGGTGTAGTCGGGCATTCAGGTTCCTTTCATTTACTATGTTACACCGGCGACGCTGAAACGGCGGCATTTTAACAGGGCGGGAATGGCGAAGTCTAAGCGCATGGTAACTTCCCCGGGGCGATTTCAATTCGTATTTCCGCGAAGGCAGCATGGAGTGAGGAGTGTGTTGACCCGGCCATGTTGCCGCGCATAGAATGGGCAGGTTAATTACGGTGCACCCCGCGCCTGCCTTACCGTCCAGGGGCTTAGGATTGCTGATACCGGAGGAGACAAACCAGAATGGCCAGCGTCGAAGAACGCGTGAAGCAAATTATTGTCGAGCAGCTCGGTGTGGACGAAGGGGAAGTGACTCCGACTGCATCGTTCGTAGATGACTTGGGTGCGGACTCGCTCGATACGGTCGAACTGGTAATGGCCTTCGAGGAAGCATTCAGCATCGAAATTCCGGATGAGGATGCCGAAAAGATTGCTACGGTGAAGGACGCCATCGAATACATCGAGAAGCACGCCAAGGCAACGAAGTAGTTCGCCCGGTTGTTCCATTCCGAACAGGAGAGATTTTCGTTGAACCGCCGAGTTGTCGTGACGGGTGTTGGTTTGGTCTGCGGATGCGGTATCGGCACGGACGAGGTGTGGCGCAGCCTGCTCGCGGGAAAGAGCGGGATCGGTCCCGTCACTCACTTCGATGCCAGTGCATTCGATTGCCGCATTGCCGGCGAAGTAAAAGGCTTCGACCCGCTGAACTGGGTCGAGAAAAAAGAGCTGAAGAAGATGGGCCGCTTCATTCAGCTGGCCCTGGCGGCTTCCGACTTCGCCATGCGCATGTCCGCGCTTGAAATCACACCCGCCATTGCCAATGTCACCGGCGTTTACATTGGGTCGGGCATCGGCGGATTCGACGTCATCGAACGCGAGCATTCCAAATATCTGAACGGCGGTCCCGGAAAGATCTCTCCGTTTTTCATCCCTGCGGCGATCATCAACTTGGCTTCTGGCCACGTTTCCATTCGCTACGGTGCGAAAGGTCCCAATTCCGCCACCGCCACGGCCTGCTCGGCTTCGGCCCACGCGGTGGGCGACGCCTTCAAGATCATCCAGCGCTGCGACGCCGAAGTCATGATCGCGGGCGGTTCGGAAGCGGCTGTTACGCCCATGGGCGTTGGCGGATTCGCCGCCATGCGCGCTCTTTCCACGCGCAATGATGAGCCGGAGCGCGCCAGCCGTCCCTTTGATGCGCAGCGCGACGGTTTCGTCGTGGGAGAAGGCGCGGGCGTCCTGATTCTCGAATCGTTCGATCATGCCCAGCGTCGCGGCGCAAATATTCTCGCCGAAATCGTGGGCTATGGCATGTCCGGCGACGCTTATCACATCACCCAGCCGGCCGAACAGGGCGACGGCGGCTATCGCGTTTCCATGGCGGCTCTCAATGACGCGGGAATTTCTCCCGATGAAGTTAGCTACGTCAACGCCCATGGCACTTCCACGCCCATTGGCGACGTCATCGAAACCACGGCCCTCAAGCATGTTTTCGGCGAGCGCGCCAGGAAAGTCCCCATCAGCTCCACCAAGTCCATGACCGGCCATCTTCTCGGCGGAGCCGGTGGTCTTGAAGCGGGCATCAGCGTTCTCGCGCT
>DATLST010000078.1:0-6851 GCA_035534055.1 Candidatus Acidiferrales bacterium
GTGAAACGGTATCGAAATACCTGAAAACGCTTTGCGACATTGGAGTGCTAGAAGAGCAGAAAGTGGGAAGGGAAAAGTTGTTTGTGAATCCCAGATTCCTAAAGCTTCTCACGACTGATAGCAATCGATATCAGCCGTTCAAAATTGAGCCATGATGACAATTCCCTTTACTGAATGGATGAATAGATGAAAAAGCAGAAAAACAAAAATACCGAGGAGCGAGGGCGGGTACCAAGCCATCCCGCGATCCATAATTCCGCGCCCCACGCTAGACAAAAGGCGAACGGCGAGGTAAAAAACAAATCCCTGGAATCCTGGATCTGGGACGCTGCCTGCTCCATTCGCGGAGCCAAGGACGCGCCGAAATACAAGGATTACATCCTCCCGCTTATCTTCACCAAGCGCCTCTGCGATGTTTTCGACGACGAACTGAATCGCATTGCCGCAAAGGTCGGCTCGCGCAAGAAGGCATTCCAGCTCGTCCGGGCCGATCACAAGCTCGTACGTTTCTACCTGCCGCTGGTGCCGGACAATCCAGATGAACCTGTCTGGTCGGTGATCCGCAAACTGGCCGATAAGATAGGTGAGGGCGTCACGACCCACATGCGTGCAATCGCCAAAGAAAACCCGGCTTTGCAGGGCATTATCGATCGGGTCGATTTCAACGCCACCACCCACGGTCAGCGTGATATTGACGATGACCGCCTTTCGAATCTCATCGAAGCCATCAGCACCAAGCGCCTGGGTCTGGATGATGTTGAGGCGGACATTATCGGCAAGAGTTACGAATATCTGATCCGTAAATTCGCCGAGGGTAGTGGTCAAAGCGCCGGCGAGTTCTACACGCCACCTGAAGTCGGCATCATTATGTCTCGCGTCCTTCAACCCGAACCCGGCATGACTGTCTACGATCCTTGCTGCGGTTCCGGCGGACTGCTCGTGAAATGCGAAATCGCCATGGAAGACAATGCCAAAGGCAAAAAGCGAACCGTCGCCCCACTCAAACTCAAGCTCTATGGCCAGGAATACATCGCCGAGACCTGGGCCATGGCCAACATGAACATGATCATTCACGACATGGAGGGCCAGATCGAAATCGGCGACACCTTCAAGAATCCCAAATTCCGCGATAAACGCGGCAAGCTCCGCACCTTCGACCGTGTTGTCGCCAATCCCATGTGGAACCAGGACTGGTTCACCGAGGCCGATTACGACAACGATGAACTCGACCGCTTCCCCGCCGGCGCCGGCTTCCCCGGAAAATCCTTCGCTGACTGGGGCTGGGTCCAGCACATGCACGCCAGCCTCAATGCCAGTGGCCGTGCCGCCGTCGTTCTCGACACCGGCGCCGCCTCCCGCGGATCGGGCAATGCCGGCACCAATAAAGAAAAATCCGTCCGCCAGTGGTTCGTCGACCACGACCTCATCGAGAGCGTCCTCTACCTTCCCGAAAACCTGTTCTACAACACCACCGCCCCGGGCATCGTGTTGTTCCTGAATAAGGCCAAGCCCAAAGAGCGGAAGGGCAAGGTCTTTCTCGTGAACGCCAGCCAGGTTTATGAAAAAGGCGACCCCAAGAATTTCATCCCCGATAAAGGCATCCAGCGCATCGCCGATACGCTCATCGAATGGAAGGAAGAGGAAAAACTCAGCCGCAGTGTCGATCACAACGAGCTGAAGAAAAACGACTACAACATATCCCCCAGCCGCTATATCCACACCAGTGACGCCGAAACCTACCGGCCCATTGCGGAGATCGTCGAGGAACTAAAGGTCATCGAATCCGAGGCGCGGGAGACGGACAAGGCGTTGAAGGAGATTCTGGAGAAGATCGGAGTATGAGTGCGGCTTTCAAATACATTGATCCAGCAGCTCTTCCTGAGGAGTGGACAGCGGATCACTTCGGAAATCTCGTAGATTTTAACCTCGGGAGAACCCCGCCGCGCGGGAGCCCAATCTACTGGAATGATGGAAAGTATCCGTGGGTCAGCATCTCAGACATGACCCCGAATGGCTTGATCACCGACACTGCCGAGAAAGTTTCACAGCAAGCATACGACAGCATTTTCAGAGGGAAACTGGTTCCCGAAGGCAGCCTCCTCATGTCGTTCAAGCTGACGATCGGACGCATGTCGCGCCTCGGAATTCCCGCGTTCCATAACGAAGCGATTATTTCATTTCAACCGAGTCCCGAAGAAATCTCTCCAGAATATCTGAGCTACTACCTCTCACAGATCAACTACAAGTATTATCAGGACACGGCAATCAAGGGGCAGACTTTGAACAAGGGTAAACTGAATTCCCTTGAGATAGCTCTCCCCCCACTCCCGGAGCAGAAGAAGATTGCGCACGTTCTTTCGATGGTGCAGCGGGCGATCGAAGCGCAGGAGCGGATCATCCAGACCACTACCGAGCTGAAAAAGGCCCTCATGCACAAGCTCTTCACCGAAGGCCTCCGCAACGAACCCCAAAAACAAACCGAAATCGGCCCCATCCCCGAAAGCTGGGAGGTGGCGCCGCTCAGTAGCTGTGCGGTTGTTCAGACTGGAATTGCAAAAGGGCGGAAGATAGATCCGAAGGACGCGGTCGAGCTTCCATACCTCCGCGTTGCCAATGTTCAGGATGGTTACCTCGATCTCACTGAGATGAAGACCATTACTATCCGAAAGGACGAGGAAGCACGATACGCCCTTCATGAGGGCGATGTCGTCCTCACCGAGGGAGGAGACTTCGATAAGCTTGGCCGCGGATTCATCTGGCACGGACAAGTCGACCGTTGTGTCCATCAGAACCATGTCTTTGCGGTCCGCCCTGATACGAAGCGCATCTCAAGCGAGTTCTTCGCCTACCAATCGCAGAGCCCCTACGGGAAAGCCTACTTCCTGTCAGTCGCGCACAAAACGACAAATCTCGCCTGCATCAATACCACCAAGCTCAAAGCATTTCCCGTCCTGCTGCCGTCGCAGGAGCAGCAAAAGGACATCGTCGATGCCTGCCAAAGCATCGACGGAAAGATAGCGTCGGCGCGAGCGAAACACTCCGCGCTCCAAGACCTCTTCCGCACCCTCCTTCACGAACTGATGACCGCGAAGACCCGCGTTCACAAACTTGAGCTTTCTGCATAGCATGCAACTCCGACGCCTAGAAATTGAGAACTTCAGAGGGATCACCAAGCTCGACTTGGGGATTGGCGATACGACCGTTCTTATCGGCGAAAACAACACGGGAAAGACTGCAGTTCTGGATGCTCTCAAATTTGCATTGCGAAGTATCAAAACCCGGCGGGGTTGTTCGTTCGAGGAGTATGATTTCCACTTGCCGACGTCCACCTCGGAGCCTTCAGATGCGCCAGCAATATCGATTCGACTGACGTTCAAAGAAGACCAACCGGGCGATTGGGATAATCAGCAGGTGGCGAAACTGAATCGGGCCAAGATCCTCCAAGTCGACGGCGCAGGATGTTCACTGGTGATTCTAAAGGTCGGGGCGAGGTTCGATGCAACCTCGCAAGATTTCATCCAGGATTGGGAATTTCAAAACCCACAGGGCGCAGCACTGACAGGCCCATCGGATGCGTCACTGGCAACTCTCCATTCGGAAGTCTCGTATTTCTACCTCTCCGCATTGAGGGACGCCAGCAAGCAGTTCGACGCAAAGGGACCGTTCTGGAGACCATTCCTGAAAGAATCGCAACTTACGCCAGAAAAGCGCGCCGAGATTGAATCTAAGCTTTCCGACGTGAACGATCTGATCATTTCATCGCACACTAGCTTTTCGCAGGTAGTCTCACGATTGAAGGCGGTTCGCGATGTCGTTTCCGTAGCTAACGGAGGGAATGACATCGTTTCCATCGATGCTGTGCCCGGAAGGCTTTTCGACATGCTGGCGAAAGCTACGGTATCCATCAACACGAACACCGGCGCGAAGATTCCAGTAGGCCGTCACGGCGAAGGAACCCAGAGCCTTGCGGTATTGACGCTATTCAATGCCTATTTGCAGGCGTGGAACAAAGGGGATCCGATCGTCGCACTTGAGGAGCCGGAGGCGCATCTACATCCAAGTGCCGTTAGAGCGCTCTGGCAGCTAATCGAAAAGATCCCCGGCCAGAAAATCATCTCCACGCACAGCGGGGATCTCCTTTCTGAAGTTCCTCCGAAAGCAGTCGTTAGGCTCGCTCGCGTGTCGGGCAAACTCGACGCATGGCCGGTTTCCGGGGTTACGCTAACGGACCCGCAGTCACGGCAGTTCAATTTCCATATCCGCCACGCCCGGGGAGAGCTCCTGTTCGCGAAGGGGTGGTTGCTCGGCGAGGGGGAGTCCGAGGTGACTCTGCTCCCAGAGATTGCTCGCATCTTGGGGTTCAATCTTGAGCGAGCCGGTGTTCGCTGTGTTCCATTCCGGCAGTCTGACATTGGGCTGTATCTTACCGTAGCGGATGGGCTCGGAATCAGTTGGGTTACTCTGACGGATAACGATCAGCAGGGGCAATCAACCATTCAGAAAGTGCGTGCGGCACTGAACGGCAGAAGTGAAAAGCGCATGCTGCACGTAATGCCGGAAGACGACCTTGAACAGCATCTTTGCGTGAATGGATTCGGAGATGTATACGAAAACCTCTTAACCGCCCAAACCAGACAGCAGGTAACCGTTGCGAATACCGATCCCGACTATTGGAAGCAGGTGACTAAGGCCGTGCACAAACATAAGATCCCAGCAATTCAGACTGTTCTTCTGGAGCTCCGAAATGGGCGCCCGGTGCCCCGTTTATTGAAAAGAGCTGTCGTCACAGCCGCCAACTTAGCGAAATCACGATGAAGCCGAATCTCGACACTCTTAACGCGAATCAACGCTCCGCTGTGGAATGGACGGCCGGGCCTCTTCTCGTGTTGGCCGGGCCAGGCTCTGGTAAGACTCTTGTGCTCACACTTCGAGCCGCCCGGATCCTTCAAGACGACCCAGAGGCAAGTATGCTTGCGCTGAGCTTCACAACGAAGGCGGCCGATGAGATGCGGCAGCGCCTCGACGCATTAATGGGCAGCCGGGCCGATCGTGCTCACCTTTGCACCTTTCATTCATTTGCTGGCGATGTGTTGCGACAGCACGGAAGCCATGTCGGAATCCGACCCGATTTCTCCATGCTCGCCAACGATGACGACCGGATTGCGGTTCTAGAGGAGGTGATCGGCGGTTTGAGCTCTGACAAATCCGGTCTGCCAACCGATCGGAAGAATCTCCTGTTTCTTTTGGACCGGTTGTTCGCGGAGTCCTACAACGGGGAGCCTACCGCTCCAGGGATGACCACGACTCCCCCGTGGATCCCACCGCTGTTCAAGGCCTACTGTGAGAGGCTTCAAGCAAGCAACCGCTTGGACTTCGGTGCGCTGCTCCACTTTGCGAGAATGCTTCTTTCGAGTAACGCTGGTGTTGCGCGCCTTACCCGTCTCGCTTGGCAGTATATCAGCGTTGATGAGTTCCAAGACACGAACAAGGCCCAGTATGACCTGCTTTCCCTTCTAGCGGTGGGAGACAGTCCGAATCTTTTCGTGGTCGCCGATGATGACCAGATTATCTACCAGTGGAACGGTGCCAGCCCGGAAAGGCTTTTGGCTCTACGTTCTGACTTTGGAATGGACGTCATCCAACTGCCTGAAAATTTCCGCTGCCCACCGATCATTATTCAGCTGGCCAACAGCCTAATCGGATTCAACCAAACTCGTTCAGAGGGAAAGAAGCCGCTTGTTGCCAACAAGGTGGCTACTGAAACGCCGGCGCTGAAGGCCCAGGCGTTCAATAGCGAAGAAGAGGAAGCAGCCAACGTTCCGAAAGTGATCACTGATTCTGGTTGGCGACCTGAGGAATGCGCAGTGCTTGCGCGAAACGCCAAATTGCTCGACAGAGCCGCGAATGCGCTGACGGAAAAGGGGCTGCAGCCTTTTGTCGCTAAACGGAAAACCGAGTTCGAAAGTCCGGCGGTCCGATGGCTTTTCAATATGTTGCGTCTCGCAAACGGGCGGCACGATAGGGTGCTCCTTGGCCGGGTTTGCGTGGCGTGGAACGAGTTGACCGGATCGCTCATTGAGTTGGAGGACGTAGAGGCCGAAGCATCCCTCGGTGGCGGGGATTTCCTGCGGGCTTGGGTGAACATGGCGTCTTCGAAAGAACCAAAGGCTCCATACGCGCAGTTGTTGACGCAGATTGGCACGACGCTGGTTGATCGAATTGATTTTCTTGGCCTCTTGGAATCGTTTTGGGCGGCAAAATACGTCGATGACGATTTGGAAGCAGAAGAGATTGCAACTTGGAAGGAGCAACATGCCAGTCTCACCAGAGAGCACGCACCCGAAAACATGACTCTCCATCTTTACCTGCAGGAGATGGACCTGAAATCAAAGGCACCTGCACAACTGCCCGGTTCTGTTCGCTGCCTAACCGTCCATGGTTCCAAGGGTATGGAGTTCAAGCACGTGTTTTTGATTGGAATGGCCGATGAGGTGTTTCCTTCCTATCAAGCCACAAAGAAGGGTCCTCAGAGTAAGGAAATGGAAGAGGAACGAAGGAATTGTTTTGTCGCGATCACTCGGGCTGAGGAAACCCTGAATATCAGTTGGTCACGGGCATACAACGGATACCCGAAGCGACCTTCACGGTTCCTTGAAGAGATGGGTTTCAAATTCAAGAAGCCTGGGAGTTAACGCGAACCCATGCCCACACCCGGAGAACACAAAACCGTCCAAGCCCGGATCCTCGGATACGCCGAGGCCATCGGCTGGACGATTGTGTCCCGCGAGGATGCCGAGCGGCGGCGCGGGTTTGATTCGGTCGTACCGCCTGCCGACCGCGCCAGGAGCCTC
>DATLST010000079.1:0-76637 GCA_035534055.1 Candidatus Acidiferrales bacterium
CACCGCGGCTCGTCCCGGTGTCCGCGGCCCGGCGATCTGTTCCGCACTCAGTTGCAGGATCGTTTCGATGGTCTGTTGGCTGACTTGTTCCACGACGGTGTCTAACGCCAGGCGGGCTTGCTCCACCAGTTCCACCAACGGACGCGCCGCAGCTCAGCGTCAGCATCGGGGGATCATCATACACCCCGCAGTAGACGAGCCTTGTAAGTGGTTGCCTATTAGGCCACTGCCGTTCAGCGGTGCTCGGTGGTGCTGGGGAAGGTATGGCCGACGACGAAGACGCCGAGGCAAATAATAGCGACGCCGATCCACTGCAAGGGCCGCACAACTTCGTGCAAAGCGAACGTTCCGAGCAGCGCCACAATCGCGCAGGAGATCGAAGAGGCGGGCTGGATATAGCTGTAGTCTGCCCAGGAAAGCACGAGCATATAGCAGACGAAGAAGGTGAGCAGGAAACCGATTCCCATCCAGATGGAGACGGTTGTGAAGGCTCGCCAGAAGAAATGGAAGAGCAGGGCGGGAACCCAACTGGTGACGACGCCCACCGTCTTCATGCCCTTGCCGAGCATGACGTTGCCCAACGGCCCAAAAACCACGATCAGCGAAATTAATGCCGAATGACTCGCGCCAGGCAAGCATAGCAAAGAACAGGATTTCTGTCGGCCCGAATGCCGGAGAATGCAGGCGGCGTATTGAAAAGGCGGCCAGCCGAGACCGAAGGAAAGCGGGTGGCGCGAGGCGGAACGAAAGTGCAATGATAGCGAACATGCAAACCATGAAACCGGGCGGATTTGCAGGGCTGCGCGTCCTTTCACTCGAGAGCCGCCGCGCCACGGAAATGGCGAAGCTGATTGCCCATCATGGAGGCGAAGCGATCGCGGCGCCATCGATGCGCGAAATCCCCCTCGAATCGAATACCGAAGCCATGGCGTTCGCGCGAACGCTTGCGGAGGGCGGCTTCGACATGGTGATCTTCCTGACCGGCGTGGGAACGCGTGCGCTGGCCCGAGTGGCCGAGATGGTCTATCCGGCGGATCAATTCGCGGCGGCGCTGCGGGGATTGGCGGTAGTGGCTCGCGGCCCGAAGCCGGTGGCGGCGCTGCGGGAATTGGGCGTGCCGGTTACTTTGGCTGTGCCGGAGCCGAATACCTGGCGGGATCTTCTGCGCGCGCTCGATGAACAGGCCGAGTCCCTGCCGCTGCAAGGGCGCTGCGTGGCGGTGCAGGAGTACGGCTCGTCGAACTGCGAACTGCTGGAGGGGCTGGCGGAACGCGGCGCACGCGTGACGCGCGTGCCGGTGTATCAATGGGCGCTGCCCGAGGATCTCGCGCCGCTGCGCGCGGCGATCCAGTCGATTGCCGCGAACAAGGTGGACGTGGCGCTGTTCACGACATCGCATCAAATCATCCACCTGATGAAAGTGGCTGCGGAAATGAATTTGGAGAAGGCCGTGCGGAATGCCTTCGCGCGGATTCTGGTGGGTTCCATTGGCCCGGTGACCTCCGAGGAATTGAGCGAGCAGGGCCTGACGGCAGACTTCGAGCCCAGCCATCCGAAAATGGGTGTCCTGGTGAGTGAAGCGGCGCAGCGCTCCGCTGAACTGCTTCGGAAGAAACGAGCGTCCGCCCCGCAGTAGAATCCTCGATTTAGAAATACGGCTTTGGAAATACGCCGCGATCCAAGTTATTACAAGCTATCTCATACCGAATGGAGAGGTGACGATGCCCGTCGATAAGCGTGGCCACGAAGCGTATATGAAACGGGCCATCGAGCTGGCAAAGATCGCGCGCTCGAAAGGCGAGACGGCCGTGGGCTCGCTGGCTGTACGCAACGGCGAGATTGTTGCGGAGGGCATCGAGGGCGTGAAAACGCGGATCGATATTTCGGCCCATGCCGAGATGATCGCGATCCGGCGGGCCTGCCGGGCGCTCGGGACGTTGGACCTTTCCGGTTGCGCGATCTACACGACCGCCGAACCTTGTTTCATGTGTTCGTATGCAATCCGGCAGACGCGCATCAGCGAGATTGTCATCGGGTGCCCGAGCCCACATATCGGCGGCCTTAGCTCACGCCACCCAATCCTGAGCGATTCACGAATTCCGCGTTGGGGCAAGCCGCCCCGAGTTGTCCGGGGAGTGCTGAGGCTGGAGTGCGAGGCGCTGCATATGTGAGCGGATAAGAATCCGGCTACGGGGCTAAGACGGCTTCTAGTAAAGATGGAAGGTGACTTCGATCATCTGCCGAACGGCCGCGGGCTTGCCGTCGGGGCCAGCCGCCGGCCTGAAGCGCCATGTGCGCACCGCTTCGACGGCTTTTTCGTCGAGACCCAGGCCCAGGCTCTTTGTCACGCGGATATCGGTCGCCCGGCCATCCGCCGTAATGATTGCGAACAGGAGCACCGTGCCCTGGTATTTCGCCTTCACGGCTTCATCGGAGAATTGGGGCTGGGGGCAATACAAACACGCGGGCATGCCGTATCCTCCCGTTCCTGCGTTGGGAGTGCCGCCGCCAGTGTTATATCCTTCGCCGGGACCAAGCCCCGCGCCATTTCCGTTGCCGATGCCGGTGCCCTTGCCCTGGCCCATCGAATCCCCACTCAGAACTTTGGACAGCGGGTCGCCCCAATTCTGGGCCGTGATGTTCGGCACGTTCAGCGCCGGATTACCGAGAAGCGTGGGAGTTATGGCCAGCTTCGGATTCACAGGCGGCTTAGCCAGCGGCTTCGAGAATTGAGTCCAATTAAACTTGGGCGCCTGGCCCTTGACGGCTGGGGTAGCGCCGCGCGATCCGCCTCCGCCGCCCGCTTTCTTGGCGGCAGGCGCAAGTCTGGGCAGATACGGCGAAACGGTGGTGACGTCGTAGTTGGAGTTGGCCTTCGTGGTGGGCGGCGACATCAATTCAGGCAGAAATGGAACGATAATGAGAACGAGCACCAGGATGTGGAACGCAATGGAAAACGCCTGCACCCGGGTGAACTGCGTGTTCTTCGACCAGATTTCCTTCACCGCCACGGGATGGCTCGACAGCTTCAGCGGCGGAAGCTTGGGAGGAGAGATGAGATCACGCAAATTCCGCCAAAAACCGGCGCTTTGATTCCAGTCGACAAGCAGGGCGGAATCCACCGGACCACGTGGGCCCGCGCGAAGCAATTCCTTGAAATTGTCGCCCAAGCTCGCGCCGAATTGGGGCATCGCAAACGCGGAGGGATGGTCGCCGCGAATTTTGACGGGGCGCTCGGTGAGAAAATCCTTGAGGTTCGAGAGAAGACTTTTGAGATTGGATTGTTGCGCAGGCGAGCGCAGACGGCCTAAGCGAAGCGTGGGTTCAGTCGTCGACCGACCCACCTCGTCGAGTCTCGTGCTGAAATCTGACATTCGAGTTACTAGTCCCCCGCCGCGGCTCTATCCCATCATTAGACGCACGACCGCAGAAAAGGATGTCCCGCCCGAGCACGGCTGACACGCTTCAGAATTCATTGTAACATACAGCGAGTGTACAGGCGCCTTCCGGCAACTGCAGACTAAAAATAGAACGGGAGACCTTGGCATGCGCGCACGCGCGCCGAGCCGATCCGAGCAAGCCGCAATTCGGACCTTAGGTTCATGAGCAGAAAGGGCTATTAAATCCTCCGAGATGGCGAAAATTCCGGACCTCAAGAGCACGCTCAACCTTCCAAAAACCGATTTCCCCATGAAGGCAAAACTGCCGGAGCGGGAACCCCTGCAATTGGCGGAATGGGAGCAAGCGGGAATTTATCATCGGATCCTCGACTCGCGCTCAGGCGCGCCTCTGTTTGTTCTGCACGATGGGCCGCCTTATCCCACAGGAGAAATCCACCTTGGCACCGGGCTGAATAAGATTTTGAAAGACATGGTCGTGAAGTCGAAAACGATGGCGGGATTTCGCTCGCCTTACATCCCAGGATGGGATTGCCACGGGCTGCCGATCGAGACAAAGGTTGAAAAAGAGCTGGGCGGGAAGACGGGAAAAGTAACGGCCGCGGAATTTCGCCGGATGTGCCGCGAGTATGCGGGACGCTACGTGGAGGCGCACAAACGCGATTTCAAGCGTCTCGGCGTTTTCGGCCAATGGGAAAAGCCGTACCTTACGATGGACCCGCACTATGAGGCGTGCATCGCGGAAGCGTTCATCGAGTTCCTGGAAAAAGGCTTCGTGTATCGCGGGCTCAAGCCGGTTTACTGGTGCATTTACGACCGCACGGCGCTCGCCGAAGCCGAGGTGGAGTATGAAGACCACACCAGCCCTTCGATTTGGGTGAAGTTTCCCGTAGCCGCGCCGGTCAAATTTGCCGAGCTAGGCTCCAACGTGAGTGCGCTCATCTGGACAACCACTCCCTGGACGCTTCCGGCGAACCGCGCACTGGCCTTTCATCCCGATTTTGAATACACGCTCGCGGATACCGCTGCCGGTAAGCTCCTGCTAGCCAAAAATCGCGTGGACGCCTTCGCCGAGGAACTGAAATTGGAAGTGACGAACACTTCGGGCTCCTGGAAGGGGAGGGAGTTCGAAGGAGCGCAATTCCAGCACCCGTTTCTCGAAATGCGCGTGCCGGGCGTGCTGGCCGATTACGTCACGCTCGATCAAGGCAGTGGCATCGTTCACACTGCGCCCGGCCACGGCGCCGATGACTTTCGCACCGGGCAGAGGTACGGCCTGGAAACGTACGCTCCGCAGGACGACGAAGGCCGCTTCTCGGAGGGTTTGCCGGAATATAAGGGCAAGACCGTCTTTGAGGCGAACCCGATCGTCATTGATTTGCTGAGGAAGCGCGGCATGCTGGTGGGCGAGCGAAAGCTATCGCACAGCTATCCGCATTGCTGGCGCTGCCACAACCCCGTGATTTTTCGCGCCACCGAGCAATGGTTCATCGGCCTCGACCACGAGAACTTGCGGAAGAACGCGCTCGCGGAAATCGCCAAGGTGAAATGGAAGCCCAAATGGGGCGAAGAACGCATTCACGATATGGTCGCCGAGCGGCCGGATTGGTGCATTTCGCGCCAGCGATATTGGGGCGTCCCGCTGATTATTTTCTACTGCGAAGCATGCGGAAAGCAGCTCGAGGATTACCAGGCGCTGCGGAACGTTCTCCCGTGGTTTGAGCGCGAAGGCGCTGACGCATGGTACACGCACGCAGCCGACGAATTGCTGCCCGCGGGCACGAAATGCTCGTGCGGCGCGGCGAAATGGCGGAAAGAAACGGACGTCCTCGACGTGTGGTTCGACTCCGGTTCGACGCATCTCGCCGTGCTCAGCGAAAAAGACGGCACATGGCCGGCCGACGTGTATCTGGAAGGTCCGGATCAGTATCGCGGATGGTTTCACAGCTCCTTGCTGGTATCGGTGGGGATTCGAGGACTCGCGCCGTATCGCCAGGTGGTGACGCACGGCTGGACGCTCGACGATAAGGGCGCGCCGATGTCGAAATCGCTGGGCAACGCCGTATATCCCAATGAAATTTGCGAGAAGTGGGGCGCGGACTTGCTGCGGGTCTGGGTCGCTTCGCAGGATTACACGTCGGACATGCGTATGTCGGATGCCATGATGATCCAGCTTGCCGAGGCGTACCGCAAAATCCGCAATACCTTTCGTTTCGCGCTCTCGAACCTGTTCGATTTCGATCCCCCGAGCGATTCCATCCCCGACGCTGAGCTCTGGGAGATGGACGCCTGGATGCTTCGGCGCACGGGAGCGCTGATCCGGCAGTGCCGCGAATGGTACTCGGATTTCGAATTCCATCGCGCGTATCACGCCATCCATGATTTCTGCACGGTGGATTTGAGCGCTTTTTATTTCGACGTACTGAAGGACCGTCTCTATACTTTCGCTCCGCACAACCGTGGCCGGCGTTCGGCGCAAACAGCCGTGGATCGCATCGCGAACGCGCTCGTCCGCCTTATTGCGCCGATTCTGGCATTCACCGCGGAAGAAGTTTGGAAATACCTGCCACGAGGAGATTCAGGCCTCGCGAGCGTCCACATGGCTTCGTTCCCGTCCGCTGAGGAATTTGAGGCAGCCTTCGACGAAGCGCGCGCCTCCAAATGGGAACACCTGCTGACGGTACGAGAGGAAGTGCTGAAGGCGCTCGAGCAGGCCCGAGTATCCAAGAAGATTTCGGGTGCGCTGGAAGCGCGGGTTACCCTCGGGGCCAATGGGGGCCTGGGTGCATTGCTGCGGGAATACAGTGAGAGCCTGCCCTCCCTTCTGATCGTTTCGCAGGCTAAGCTCGCCGGCGCGGAGTTGAGCGGCGCTGCGCAGGCAGCGGGCATGGAAGGCTTGCAGATCCTGGTTGAGCGTGCGGAAGGCAAGAAATGCGAGCGCTGCTGGAATTACTCGACCCACGTAGGCGACAGCGCCGAATACCCCACCCTTTGCGAGCGCTGCCTGGCGGCGCTCGCGGAGATCGAACGCAACGGCGCTTCGGAACGCGTGAAGGGCTGATGACTTCCACGCCGCGTTCAGGCTGGCACGCGCTCGCATTCCTGGCATTTGCGGTGCTTGCCGCGGACCAAGCGAGCAAATACGCCGTCGAAAAGTTCACTTCCATAGGCTCGTTTCGCGTGCTGATTCCCGGTCTATTGAACCTGGTCCACACAAACAATCCCGGCGTTGCCTTTGGTTTGTTGGCCGATTTATCGACGCAATGGCTTGCGCCCGTGCTGATTATCTTCTCCGTGGGTGTGATTGTTCTGCTGGGGTGGCTTCTGGCCACGGGACGAGGAGGCGGCTGGTTCGGCCAATGCGGACTGGCGCTGATACTGGGTGGAGCGGCGGGAAACGTGTTGGACCGCTTATTGCGCCGCAGCGTTACCGATTTCATCGATTTTCATGTAGGCAGCCACCATTGGTATACTTTTAACCTGGCCGACTCGGCGATCGTGCTTGGCGCGGCCTTTGTAGTGTTAGAGATGTTCCGCGATTGGCCCCACCATCCGACCCAGGAGCGAGTGTAGGCGTCGTGCACCCCATCCTTTTTCAACTCGGTCCGGTCACAATTTATACGTACGGCGTTCTAGTCGCGGCGGGTGTCGTTCTCGGCTTGTGGTACGCGCGGCGGCAAGCACCGAGAGCGGGGCTCAAGCGCCGGGAAGTCTGGAATCTCGGCATCTACATGATCTTTGGGGCTCTGATTGTCTCAAAGCTCTGGCTCATCTTCAGCGATTGGGGCTATTACGCTGCGAATCCGCGCGATATCCTGAGCATCGCCACCATCCAGTCGGCCGGAACATTTTACGGCGGTGTTCTCGGCGCAGCGCTGGCGATTTTTCTTTATGCAGGCGTTCAGAAGATGCCGCTGCTTCCTGTGTTCGACACGTTTGCAGCCGCGGCTCCGCTGGGCCACGCGATCGGGCGGCTTGGATGTTTTGCCGCCGGATGCTGCTACGGCAAGCCGACGACGCTTCCGTGGGGTGTCACATTCACGAATGAAACCACGGGACGGCTTGCCGGCACTCCCCTGAATACTCCATTGCATCCGACACAGCTCTACGAGGCGGCGGCCGAGTTCCTGAATTTTCTTTTCCTGGTGTGGCTCGGGCCGAAGCAGCGCTTCCCGGGGCAAATGCTCGGCGCGTATTTTATTCTGTATGGAACCGAACGCGGCATCATCGAATTCTTCCGCGGAGATCCAGGCCGCACCCTGATGTTCCACGGGGCGTTGTCGCTGATGCAAATTGTCAGCGTGGGATTGGTTTTCACGGGGGCTGCGCTCTGGTGGCGCGGCCTTCGGGGCGCCAGCACTGCCTCCGCCGCATCGCCGATATCCCACGCAGAGTCCCCTCTCACGCCTCGGCCCGCCAAGTAGCGGCACGTCCCGCGCCTTTGTGTTTCCTAATTCCGGGCATTTCCTTCGGCGCAGAATGGACTGGATGGCAGAGCTGTGGTAAATTTCCGGCTACATCAGGATCGTCAGCGCAACACATCCGGTGAGGCAGCCCCAGGCTGCAATCGCTCAAAATCGCGAGGTCGACATGGATTCCAACGGGACTCGTAAATCAATTTCGCGCCGCGAATGGCTGCAAGCGTCCGGCATGCTCGCGGGGAGCGGCCTGCTCGCAAGCCTGATGCCTGGCTCGCTGCTTGCTCGCGCCGCCGCCCTTCCGTTTCCCGCGATTCCGCAGAAGCCTGCCGATCCCGTCGCCGCTGCCCGCGCGCAGATGGCCGCGGCACCCATCCAGGTGCAAAAGCTGAGCGACAGGCTCACGCTGCTCTCCGGCCCCGGCGGCAACATCGTGGTTCTCGACGGCCCAGACGGCAAGCTCATGGTGGACACGTTCGTCCAGCCCGTGTGGCCCCAGCTCAAGGAGCATCTCGACAGCATCAGCGGCGCGCCGCTCAAGCACGTGATCAATACGCACTGGCACTTTGACCACACAGACAACAACGCGCACGTCCGCGCCATAGGCGCCACGATTCTCGCGCATGAGAACACCAAGAAGCGCATGTCGCAGCCGCACGATCTCGTGCCCCTAGGGCTCCATTTCGATCCATCGCCCGCCGATGCGCTGCCCCAAGAAACATTCAAGACGAGCCAGAAGCTGCACGTGAATGGCGAGGATTTGGCGCTGGGCTACATCCAGCCCGCGCATACCGACACCGACATCTTCATTCACTATCAGAAGGCCAACGTGCTGCACGTGGGCGACACCTTTTTCAACGGCTTTTATCCCTTCATCGACGGCGGCACCGGCGGCAGCGTCCACGGCATGATCGCGGCCAACAACAAGATGCTCGCCTTGGCCGACAGCCAAACAAAGATCGTTCCAGGCCACGGCCCGCTCGGCGACACAGCGTCGCTCACGAAATTCCGCGACATGCTTTCCGGCATCCACGATCGCGTGCAGAGGGAAAAGGCCGCCGGGAAATCCTTGCAGGAAGTGGTCGCGTCCAAGCCCACCGCCGCCTTCGACGCGGCCTGGGGCAAGGGCATGTTCTCCCCCGACGCCTTCACCCAAATCGCCTACAACTGCCTCTAGCCGCGCGCGTTTTGGATTTGGGGCATCTTTATATCTCGTTGCAAGCAAAGCATCGCGACATCGTCTAATCGCCAAGGAATCGCAAGTTACGCAGATCGCGCTTTCGCCTCCCCAATTTGCAAATCGCACCGCTATCCCATAATCTCGCTTCATCCCGTCGTGACAACACTTTCCACTCGAACGGAGTTCATCGTTACACCAGAGGAAGCAGGCCAGCGCCTGGACCGCTTCGTCGCGTTGCGTCTACCGGAGATCAGCCGGTCGCGAATCCAATCGCTGATGGAAGAAGGCCGCGTACACGTGGATGCTGTAGCAGTGAAACCTTCCCATCGCGTGCAGCCGGGCGAAATCATTGCGATAGAAATTCCGCCGGCGGAGGCGCCGGGGGTGGAGGCCGAGGCAATTTCGCTCCAGGCTCTTTACGAGGACGAGGATATCGCCGTCATCAACAAGCCTGCGGGAATGATTATTCATCCCGGCGCCGGCGCTGACAGCGGAACGATGGTGGCCGCGCTTCTGCACCGCTACGGTGGAATCGAGGGGTTGTCCACCGTCGGCGGTCCCTTGCGGCCGGGAATCGTGCATCGACTGGACAAAGAAACATCCGGCGCGGTCGTGATTGCGCGCACGGACGAGGCGCATAAGAAGCTCGTCGATGAGTTCCGCGACCGCCAGGTGGAAAAAACGTATCTGGCACTGCTGCACGGAAAAATCAAAGGCGAAAAAGGCACCATCGACTTGCCGGTGGCTCGCGACTTCCGCCGCCGCTCCCGCATGACCGCCCGCCGCCGCGAAGGACGCGAGGCGCGCACGGATTGGCGCGAGCGATTGCGGCTGGATGGATTCACGCTCGTGGAAGCGGACCTGCACACGGGAAGGACTCACCAAATCCGAGTGCATTTTTCCACGCTGGGGTGTCCAGTTGTGGGCGACACGATGTACGGAGCGCCACGACAGGAGCGGGTTGGTTCGCAACTGCTGCCGCCGCTCGACCGGAACTTCCTCCACGCCGCCCGCTTGGGCTTCCTGCACCCGCGAAGCGGCAAGCACGTTGCCTTGCAAGCGCCCCTGCCGCCGGAGCTGGTGGACTACCTGAACATCCTTGGCCGAGCGACAAGCGCGGATCCGCGTGCGATTGACGCTGCGCTAAAAGAGTTCCTATAATCGCTGCGTGAAACTTGCGCACCTGCTGCTTGCGCTGATCTTTTTGCTGCCAATATCGGCGGCTCATGCACAACGGCAGATGCCCGCGCCGCCAGCCGCGCCGCAACTTCCAAGCAACCCCGCCAGCATCGCGGCGCAGGCCCCGAACCGTCAGGAAACGCCGCCCAATCAGAGCCAGCCTCCTCCGATCAGCGTAACCACCGGGCTGGTGCATTTAGTCGTTACGGTGACCGACCGTCACCGCAATTTCGTGACGGATCTCAACCAAAGCGATTTTCAGGTCTTCGAGAATGGAACGCCGGAAGAGATTCGATTCTTCGGCCGAGAGACCGATCTGCCGTTGCGCATCGGCCTGTTGCTCGACACGTCGAACAGTATCCGCCCGCGGCTGAGCTTCGAGCAGGATGCGGCCGTCGACTTCCTGAACAAGGTGATCCGGCACAACAAAGACATGGCCTTTCTGATGACCTTCGACAACCAACCGGAAGTGATTCAAAACTTTACCGGGGATCTCGCTCTTCTGACGGATGCCATCCATCGCCAGCGCGCCGGAGGGGGAACCGCGCTTGACGACGCCATTTACAGGGCATCCGAAATATTATCCAATCCGCCGCTGCCAAGCGGCGCCGATCCGGACGTCCGCCGCGTGATTGTCGTGATCAGCGACGGCGACGACAACTTGAGCGATCATGCCTTGAGCGACGCGATCGAAGCGGCGATCCGGTCCGAGGCGGCAATTTATACGATCAGCACAAACACCGACTGGCTCGCGATCGACGATGAAACCAAGCCGACCAAATATCATTTGAGCGAAGGCGATAAAGTTCTGAAAACGTTCGCCGACGAAACGGGAGGCCAGGCTTTTTTTCCTTACAGAATCGACGATCTTGCGCAGTCGTTCCTCGACATCGGCACCGAGCTGCGCAGCCAATATTACATTGCGTACTCGCCCAGCGCCCCGCTATCCGTGGGCCAATATCGCAAGATCAGCGTTCAGACCGGCCGCAAGGGCTTGCTTGTCCGCACCCGAAAAGGCTATTACGCCGCCGCGTCGGTTCCCGCCAGCGCCCCCGACAAACAATGAAATGCGCTGGAACACAGCCTGGCGTTCGTTTCGGTCGCAGGTGCGCGATGGCGATGAAACAAGGTGGGTTAGCCGCATGTTGCGCTTCAGAGGCTTGCCCGCATTCAACTACTTCACCGGAGCATAGTAGCCCTTGCGAGATAGGATTTTTGTGCCGGGGCGCGATACTTCGACCTTGATCTTTCGGAAGGTTCCATCGTGCTTCGTGTTCGAGGGATAATATCCCAGGACGTATTGTGAGCGCAGTTCCTCGGAAATCAGGTCGAAAGCGCTTTCGAGGTTCTTCTCACTGCGAATCTCGACTTCGCGTCCTCCTGTCTCGTCCGCCATCTTTCTCGCCACGCTGGAGCCGCCGTAGGACATTCCCATGCCGAAATAGAAGGGTTCGTCCGCCAGGCGAAGAAAGTGGATGACGGCGTCCGACCGCTGGGCTGCCTCGATGGCATCATTCAAGCTCACCTTGCTGCCGGTATCTTCCGCGTCGGACAAGACGACCACGGCTTTGCGGCCGGCTTCGGTGGCGAGTTCATCGTGGCAGGCGAGATAGACCGCGTCGTATAGATCGGTGCCGCCATTGCTGCCCTGGGGAACCGTCCCCGGAGTGACAACACCGCCGCTTGAAACCGCGCTGATCTGCGCGCTGTGGATCGCCCGATCGAGCACCACAGGGTCTTCGGTGAAATCGGCCAGAAGGTTGACGTCAAAATCAAAACTGATGACCACGGCTTCGTCTTTCTTGCGCATGACCGTCTTTACGAACCGTGTCGCCGCATCTTGTTCGGCATCCAGAATGTTTTGCATGCTTCCGCTCGTATCGATCAAAACGGCCAGCGTGATGGGCAGGTTCATGTCTTTTGAAAAGTACGCCACTTTCTGCTCCGTCCCATCTTCGTAAATTTTGAAGTCATCCTGCTTCAGATCGGTGAGAATGGCGTTCTTTTTGTCGCGGGCGGTCACAAATACGTTGACCAGGTTGGTTTGCACCTTCAACGTCTGAGACGTTTCGGGGGGCGGCTGCTGCGGTTGTTGATCGGTCTGAGGCTGTTCGCTCGATTGCACAAGCATGGGTCCTTGGTCCGATTGGGCAGCCCCGGCCGCGCGGGCCGCCACCGTACCGATCGTTGCATATCCCGCCAAGGCCAACGCAATGATGCCCACAGCAACGCCGATCAGCCGCATTGTATAATCCTCCTGTGGCCTCGTTCCGAGTGGTAGGATGCACTGCATGCGCGGACGGATGTTTGGACTTGCCGAAGCGCAAGATGCAGGCGAGAGCCCTGGCAGTTGACGATGGGGAATAAGCGAGACATTTTGATGAGCCAACGGATTCCGATGCTTGGCATCGCACTACTGCTTAGCATACCAGCAAGCGCACAATTACAGGGGACACAGCCCCCGGCCCGCCGGGCTCCCGCTGCGCAGCAGACGACGCCCGCCCAGGGAGATACTCTCGCGCGCATCAGGACGCAGACCAACCTCGTGATTGTTCCCGTCACGGTGAAAGATAGCGAAGGGCGGTTGGTGAGCGATCTACAGAAGGACGAGTTTCGCGTGTTCTCGGATGGAATTGAGCAACAAATCCTTTTGTTTTCTTCCGATTCGTTTCCGCTTTCCGCCGTGATTCTCATCGACAACGATCTCCCCCGGAAGCCCGGCGAACAAGTACAAAAGAGCCTGGCGGCGATTTCCGCCGGCTTTGGACCCAGCGACGAAGCGGCCCTCGTGACCTATGACCAATATCCGACGACCGTCTCCGATTTCTCGTTCAACAACGACGAGCTTTTCACGCACTTGAAGCGCCTCGAGCTTGGGACGCATTCCGACCAAGTCAACAGCGGCCCGACAGGGTCCGGCCCCATCATCAACGGGAACACCATGCCGACCAGCGCGCCGCCCACTGGGCAGGGCATTTCTCTTCATGGTTCGGGGAGATACCAGAACGATGCGGCCCTGGACGATGCGCTCTATGCCGCAGGCGACATGCTGAAAGCGCGCGGCCGCGACCGCCGGAAGATTATCTTTCTGATTTCCGACGGCAGCGATTCCCGGCAGAATCATCACACCTTCCAAGAGACATTGCAGGCTCTCCTGGCCGACGATGTTTCCGTGTATTCCATTTCCGTCACCCGTTCGATTCCGGTGCCGATCGGGAAGTCCCTTGTGGAGCACGGCGCCTCGGAGCTTCAGAAATACGCGGATGGCACCGGAGGGGACACCTTCCACGCGGCAAAACAATCGGACCTCGAGCGCCTCTATTCCGACGTGACGGAAGAAGCGCGCAACCAATACACCCTCACTTTCCAGCCGAACGCCGCCGACCACAGCCGCGATTATCACACCATTGAGGTTCGCGTGCGGCGCCCCAATCTGAATGTTCTGGCGCGCCAGGGCTATTACCAAAGCTCGATGACAGTCGGGCACTAGGCGGAAAAAAGTTTCGCGGCTGGGAATCATCGCTCGTGTGAAGTGTCGTTTGTTGGCTGCATCCGTTGCGCCTTTCCAGGTGGGCATAGCAATTCAAGCGGGGAGCGAAGCTCCAACACGCCTTCGCGCGCGGAGACCTTCCACGGCCGTTCAGCGGAAAGCTGGCACATCGCGGGCGCATCGATTGTCCCATTTTGCTTGCGGCCGATCACGCGGCGCGTGCGCTACTGGCGGGACGGGCTTCTTTCAGCAGGCTGAATGTGGATCAATTGCTCGTGGGAAGGGCACAGTAGTTTGAAATCGCAATAGCTGCAGGAAAAGCCGGGCTTCGCAGAAAACGCTCCCTCTCGGATCTGGTCGGCGACTTCAGCGATCCTCTGTGCGGTTGTGATGAGGGTCTTGGCGTCGCGCGTGGTGGCGATGGGCTCGTTCGTCACTAGATTGTAGAAGACGAGCCGCTTGGGAACAGCGTTGAAAATTTCCCGCGCTGCAAGGGCGTAGACGCTGAGCTGAAGATCTCCCGCAGCTGCTTTTTCATCTCGCGGCCTTCCGGTTTTGTAATCCACGATTTCGAGCTCGCCATCGCCGATGCGATTCACCTGGTCCATCCGCCCGGTAATCACAATGGAATGCTCGAGCGGCAGCTCGAACGACTTCTCCTGGTGCAGCACATCCGGCGGGGCGGCCGTATAACTCCGGTGGAACGCCTCCAGCTGTTCGCGGCCGGCCTTGCGGTATTCCTGTTCGTGATATTCATCGGGAAATCCCGCCGATGACCATTCCCGCTCATAAATCGCACGGAGTTCTTCGAGCGGCACTTTGCCGCGTTTGCGCACCTCGCCCACAAATTCCTTGATCGTCGTGTGCATCACGTTTCCGAAGGTGGTCTGCGGATGAGGACCGCCTCGGATGTTCCAGACGTACTGGAACATGTATTTCATCGGGCAGCGATCGTAGGCGTCGATGGCGGACGCGCTCAATTGCAAAGGCTCGGGGCGCGGCGGGTGATAGGCCTTGGCCCACAAAGCCGCACGGGAATACGCTCGCGTATTGTCCCGCACCGGCCCAAAGAGCTGTACGGGATCGGTTGACTCGGGAGTGGGGCCCGCGATTTCCTCCGATGCCGGCACCTGCACCGTGGGCGAAGACTGCGCGGTGTCGAATTTCTGAATCTTCGAATTCATCAGGAAGTCGTCTAAAAACGGCGAGGGCTTCTTTCGCTTGTTGATGACGGTCGAGATGATCAGGTTCTGGCGGGCGCGCGTGAGTGCGACATAAAACAATCGACGCTCTTCCTGGATTTGAAAATCGCCTTCAGGCCGTTCCTCTCTCATCAATTCCGGCGGGAATTCGAACACCGGCCTGCGCGAACCGGAAGGGAAGTCGCCTTTCGCAAGCCGCAAGATGAAAACATGCGGAAACTCAAGGCCCTTGGCTGAATGTACCGTCATCAATTGCACCGCGTCGTCCGCAAGCTCTTCGTCGAGGCAGATATCGCCATCCAACTCATTGAAATAACCGAGGTATTCGATGAAGTCCCGAAGCTGCTTGTCTTCGCTCTTCCGCTCCCACTCCTTCACGAACTCGACGAAGCGATCGAGGTATTGCCGGTCCGCTTCCGATGGCAGGGGAGCGAGTTCAAGCACTTCAATCAATTGATCGAGCAAGTCGCTCGCGGTTTTTCTTCTTGCGCTCTGTCGAAGGTCGCCCACCAGCCGAACCAGTTCCGGAAGGCGTGTCTTCTCCAGCCATTGCTCGCTCGAAGACGGGTTGCGTAACGCGCTTTCCAGTTCTTCCCAAACCGGCCGGCGGTGGTTCTTTTCAGCGCGTTCCGCCAGGCGCACCAGATCGCGTGGTTCGAGTCTCCAATACGGCGCGGCCAGCACGCGCACGCATGCGACGTTGTTCGAAGGCGCGCCGATCAGGTGCAGGTAGGCGAGCAGATCCCGAACCATCGTGCTCGACAGGATCGAGAATTTCCGTATGACGAACGGAATCCGCTTGCGCCGCAGCGCGCCGACAAGTTGATTGCGGTGCGTATGCTTGCGATAAAGCACGGCAACGCTGCGCCATGGCGCTCCCGCTTCATGCAGCCGGTCGATCTCCGACGCCACCCAATACGCTTCCTCGTCGGGGGTGCCGAAGTCGGCGATGCGGACCTTGTCTCCCTCGCGATTGTCCGTTCGCAGAGAATCGAACGGCAGCAGCGGAGATTGTTCGTTGTTGCGGATCACCGCATCCGCGACGTTCAGAATGCGTTTCGTCGAACGATAATTCTGAGAGAGCGACACGAGAAACGGGTTTTTCCCGGTTTCGGGGGGCAGCTCGCCCGCGCCGCAGAACCGTTTCAGAAATATCGTAAAACTCCCGTAGGACGCCCCGCGAAAACGATAGATCGCCTGATTGTGGTCGCCCACCGCCATGATGTTGCGGTGCCCGCCAGCCAGCAGCCAAAGCAATTCGAGTTGCGCGATATTCGTATCCTGAAACTCGTCCACGAGGACATAGCGATACTGATCGCGCATTCGCTGAAGAAGCGCCGCATCGGACCGAAGCAGCTCCGCAGCCTGAAGAATCTGTGCCCCGAAAGTGTGAAGATTGCGTTCGCGAAGCAACTGCTCGCTGATTCGATATACCCGCGCCAGTTCTTCCTGCCGCTCGACTTCTTCTTCCGCGATCCGGCAGGCGTCGGGTTCGAGCGAAGCCTTCCCTGCCTCGTGTTTTCGCCGGAGCCCCTCGGCATACCTCTGGTAAGCGTCCGGCGTGACCAGTTCATCCTGGCAGCGCGAAAAAAAAGCGACAAAGTCCCTCAAGAATTCGGCAGGCTCCGAGAGACGCCGGAAATGCACGAGCCCGAGTTCGCCGATATGCCGGCGCAGCAGGATCCGATGATCGAGGTCGTCGAGCGCTTGAATCTCCGGGTTCACCGTCTTCAGAATTTTTTCCAGACAGAACGAATGAAAAGTGCTGAGGCACACGCCTTCGGCTCGCTCGCCAACCGCTTTCACCACGCGGTATTTCATTTCGCCGGCGGCTTTGTCGGTGAAGGTGAGCCCGAGGATGTTTTCGCCCGTCAGATCGGGATTCGATTCAAGGAGGTTGCGAATCCGCTCCGTAATGACGCGAGTTTTGCCTGTGCCCGCGCCCGCAACCACCAGCAGAGGTCCTTCGCGGTGATCGACCGCGGTACGTTGCTGCTCGTTCAGGCCGAAAGGTTCTTTCGAATGATAATTGGCATTCATCCTGGGGATTCCCGCCCGCAGTATATCCTAGCAAACTCACGGCGTGGCGAATATGAAGCGAAGAGGTTAGTTTTGCGGCTTCGCCGGCCTGCCGCTCACAGGTCGCGCAGATGGAAGTGGTAGACCGCGATCACCAAGGAAATCAGCAGATAAAATCCAGCATAGCCGATCATGGTCATGCTGGGAATGGAAACGTTAGCGAAAGGCGAAAAGGGGAGAGATCCCGCGAGCGGCGCTTGCATTTCAAAAGCCGCCCGACGCCAGATGGCTTCACTTGGCATGAGGAGGCTCGATACAATGCCCACCGCTACAAGCCGCCCGCTTTCCGTAAAACCGCTCATCTGTTCGAGCCATCCTCCCATGAATGCAAATCCGAGCAAGCCGAGCACGATTATGCCGTTGGTGAGGGTGGAAAACCACGTGCCGAACATGAAGGTGACGCTCAGTGCAAGCAGGCATTCCAGACAGACAAGAAGCGCGCCTTGCAGGGGATTTTCCGGCGTCACTCC
The DNA here is from genome assembly GCA_035534055.1 of Candidatus Acidiferrales bacterium. GTDB lineage: Bacteria > Acidobacteriota > Terriglobia > Acidiferrales > UBA7541 > Palsa-295. The sequence goes on from DATLST010000079.1 coordinate 17,417, forward strand.
TCCCACCCAGTATCCCACGGCAATCATCCCGCCAAAAATAATCGCCACATAAGCCGCGATCATGCACGCAAAGCCGGTCCACTTGCCGATCAGGACTTGCCAGCGAGGAATGGGCTTTGTCGCAATCGCATGGATGGTGCCGGAGCTGATTTCTCCCGCAATCGTGTCCACCGAAGTCAGGATCGTGACGACAACGGCGAGAAGGTCCACGGTATAGAGCCCGAGCATGAGCATCGCACTCAGAATTTGATAGCGAATGAAGGGCGCCGTAGCACGGGTTTGGAAATCCTCCATTTGATACTTCATCGCGATGCCAAACAGAACGAGACACGCGAGGCCCGCCAGGAGCGCGGTCCAGAGGATTTTTTTTCGCGCAGCCTCGCGAAAGGTTATGCCCGCCATGGTCCAGCAGCCCATCAAAGCCCCCGATCCTCACCCATGATGCGAACGAAAAGATCCTCGAGGGACGCTCGTTCGGGTGTGAATTCATATATCTCCGAGCCTGCCGCGACCAGGTGGCGCAGAACATCAGGAAGGGCGTCTCGCGAGCTGGTAGTGAAAGTGAGTTGTTCACCCTCGAGATTCATCCCGGTGCCCCAGGCGGCAAGTCCCGCCACAACCTGGGTTGTAAAATTCCGGCCACGAACCACAACCCGGATTTCGCCTTGGCCGAAAATTCGCAAATCATGGCTGGCAACAACTTCGCCATCCTTGATGAACGCGACATGGTCACACGTAACTTCCACCTCCCCGAGCAGGTGGGAGTTCAGAAACACCGTTGCGCCGCGCTCCCGCTGGGAGCGGATTACATCTCGGACCAGCCGCCGCCCCATCGGATCGAGTCCGGAGGTGGGCTCGTCGAGAAAAATGAGTTCTGGTTCGTGAATGAGCGCCTGTGCCAGCCCAATCCGCTGCATCATGCCTTTGGAAAAATCGTGGATGTGCTTATCGCGATGAGGAGCGAGCCCGACCATATCCAGCAGCGGGGGCACGCGTTCGCGCAATTGGGAGGCGGACATTCCGCAGAGGCGGCCGTGCAGATGCAAAAGCTCCGCGGGCGTCAGCCATTCGTAGAACCGAAAATGCTCGGGCAAGAAGCCGATTTTTCGCCGCACCTCGACGCCGCCGGCGGGGCTGCCCAGAACAAAGGCCTCCCCGCTGGTGGGTCTCACGAGCCCCAGCAGCATTTTGATCGAAGTGCTCTTGCCCGCGCCGTTCGGCCCCAGAAATCCAAAGATGGAGCCGCGACGAACTTCGAGCGACAGATTCCGCACTGCAACCTTCGTCCCGTAAACCTTGCGCAAATTTTGTGTTTGGATCGCGAAACCATCCGAAGGATTCAGAGGATCCTCCTCGTTCTTGGCTCTTACTTCAGCGAGTCCGCCAGCGGAAGAGCGCTGCTGGAGTCTCCGAACCCCGTGAGGGAATAAGCCATTCCATTTTTTGTCCAGATCAATGCGTAGCTCGGTCCCCGCCGCCCGGCCATATCAAGAAGCGTGCCGTTTACCCCGTCGACCTTTACGATCTGATAGGACCGCATAAACCGGGGGATCGACACGCCCAGAGTCGACTTCCAGTTCACCGTTTGGAGAAACTGATGGGCTTGGCTGGGACTCATCCCGGCGAGTTCCAGGCCAATTTGTGCAAGTTGTTCGACATCCAGGCCGACGGGAACGTTCACGACGGGACTCGGACCCTCGCTCAGAATCACGCAGTCGCTATATTGCGTCGATGATGGTGGCGGCGTCGCGATGTTCGCCGCAGCGCTGGCTGGGCCGGGACAGTCACCGTACTGCGCCCGAACCGTTCGCGGAATTTGCACGGCGACAACGGCGCCATTGATGGATTGGGGCAATACCAGATCCGAACGTCCAGCCTCCTTGACGATCGCTTGCAGCCGAGCGAGATCGACCGTTAGCTGGAATGCGTGCTGACCACCAACCATTAAGTGTGGTGCATCGTTGCGCTTGCCGAGCAATTGCGCGGGAAACCCAGCGAGCTGGCTGGCGGACTTCCCATCGGATGCGGGCTGATCCTTCTCATTTACGGTGACATCGACCCGGTCGGAAATCATTTGACTGACCATCTGCTGCAAGGTCGGGTTGGCGTTGGGGCCTACAAAATTCGACAAATCGACATTGACCGCTTGTACTTTCTGAATCCGCAGCGAGTCAAAGAATCGGCGGCCCAGACTTCGGCCCGGCGGAACGCTCAGCCCCACTGCCACGACCGCGATGACAATGGCTGCCGCCCATACCGGATGCCAGCACTTATTCTCGGAATTCTGAGCTGTCATGGAACCCTCCTACGCACGCTCCGCGCATTTTCACCGATTGCCAGCTCCGCATCGTAGACCGCGAAGATGAATAAAACCTGAAAGATTATGGAGCGCAAGAAAGGCTGTAAACGCGATTGCGGCTCTCGATTTTGGAGATATGCCCGTATTGGCGTCTGGTGTAGTCTACTGGCACACCGAGCAGAACCCTTATAAGCCTGTGCGTTGAAGATATTTCCGCCGGGCTTACGAGGCATGCTTCCGGAGGAAATATCGATGACCACTAGAGCGATTCGCAGTGCGATGGTAACGATGTGCGTGTTGCTCGCCGGATTGATTCCGTTCGTGACGCCCGCGCAGCAACTCGAGAGCATCGACTTCCCAACTTCCGGCGCGCCGGCCGCGCAGCCCGCCTTCGTCGAAGGCGTAAAAGACCTCTACAATTTCGAGTTCGATGAAGCGGCGGTGGCTTTCCAAAAAGCCGAAGCCGCCGATCCTGGTTTCGCGATGGCCTATTGGGGCGAGGCCATGAGCTACAACCATCCGCTCTGGGCCGAAGTCGATGTGGATCGAGCCAAGAAGGCTCTCGAGAAGCTAGCGCCCACATCGGCGGAACGCGTCGCGAAGGCAGGGACGGCGAAGGAGAAAGCCTACCTTGGCGCCGTCAACCAGCTGTTTTATGCGCCGGGCGACAAGCTTGCGCGAGACACGGCCTATTCGCAGGCCATGGAGAAAATGTACGAAAAGTGGCCGGACGATAACGAAGTGGACGTGCTCTATGCGCTGTCGCTGCTCGGCACCGTTCGCCCCAGCGACACCGGGTTCCGGCGCCAGGCTCTGGCCGCTTCGATCTGCCTGACCGTTTTCCAGAGGAACCCGAACCATCCCGGCGCGGTTCATTACATCATTCATGCTTTCGACGACCCGGATCATGCAATTCTGGCGCTGCCCGCGGCGCGCGTTTACGCCAAGCTCGCACCGTCCGCTCCGCACGCATTGCACATGCCGTCGCACATTTTCCTGAGACTGGGAATGTGGCAGGACGTGGCCAAATCCAACACGGTCGCCTATCAGGCGGCCGCGGAACTGAATGAGCGCATGCACCTGCCCGAAGGGCGGGAGGATTTCCACACACTCTCGTGGCTTCAATACGCGAATCTGATGCTGGGCAAGTTCGATGAGGCGAAGAAGGATCTCGAACTCGCCAAGGCGGCCGACGATCGCAATCCGAACAATGGCCGCGTCCACGAGGGCTACCTGGAAATGCATGCTCGCTACATCCTGGAGACCGGGCAGTGGGAAAAGATCCCCGTCCAAACCGCCGACGTTGCACCAGCCGGCATGGATGGAGGCGTATATGGCGGCACCGGTGCATGGACGTTTATTGCCGGCTTGAGCGCCGTTAAGCTTGGCGATCTCACGACGGCAGGGCAGGCAGCTGCGCAGCTCGATGCGATGAGCAAGCAGGTTGAGACTAGCAGGACGGCTTATGCTGCGAAGCCGTTCGCCGTGATGGAAAAGGAGCTCGAGGCGGAAACGCTGCTCGCCCAGGGCCGGAAAGAAGATGCCGTTCGAGTCGCGAAAGAGGCTGCCGATATTGACCTGACTCTCGCTCCCCCATCCGGACCGCCGGAGCCCATCAAACCGGGCCTGGAACTCTATGGCGACGTGCTCATGGAAACCGGACACGCAAAGGAAGCGGCGGACGCTTACGAGCAGCAACTGCTGCGCACGCCGAATCGAACTCCGACCGTGCAGGCGCTAGCGCGCGCGAAGGGCACAACGGCCACAGTGGCAGCCGCGTTGCAACCCTAACGCCGGGCTTTATCGAGAGACGACAACCGTTATTGGCACCGGCGAAAATAGTCGCTACGCGGCATTTTCGCCGGGTTTCACAGGACACGTCGCCACGGCGGCAGCTTTTTAGTCGTCGAGAAAGCGACCCAACAGCTGTACGCCGAATGTGGAGCCCCCTCAAGACCCTTGACTACGGATGAGGCTCATCTCGGCCGCCTCCCGGATAGATCTGGAGCTGCCGGGAGGCCAGATGAGCGACTGTTACCCGTGCTCAGCGCTGCCGATCATTCCCTTGAGGCCGGTCGCCGCCACGGTTTGGATGAGCATTTTCATTCGGGCGCGCCGATGGACGCTGGTTAGTTCGCTGCTGCCGCTGTTGATTGTTCCGCTGTGGCGCGGCGTTCGGGCGTTCATTGTTGCGCTGCGGAGCCGCATTGGGGCGTTCGGCTCTTTCGGGGCGTGTTCCATTTGCATTCCGGTTCATATTTTCAGACGCGGGCCGGTTCGCATTGTCTGGGCGCCGGTTGAACTCTCCGGGCCTGGCCGTGGCGGCGATTCCGGGCCTGCCATGATTTACTGACGCGAGTTGGTTTCGGTTCATGCCGGCGGTGCGTTCGTGCTGCATTTGCATGGAGGTTGCCGAGACATGTTGCTCGCGGGCCGCCGATTCTTCCGCACGAGTCGGACGGACGCCAATTCCGCCGGCGCCGCCATTGTAGCTGACGCGGTTCGTGTTGTTGACGACGACTGTCCTGTTATAGGTATTATGAATGATCGAGACGTTTACATTGCTTACTGCACGGTTGTAATTGAACACTCCGCGGTTCCAATACCCGCCCGCGTAACCGACTCCGCCGTAGCCGAAGCCATAATTGATGCCGCCGTAGAAGCCCACGTGGGGACCCCAATAACCAGGGTGCCACACGTATACGCTATCGCGCCAACCCCAATAACCCGGAGTCCACAGGAAACCGGGGCGCGGCGCCATAACCCATGTGCCAGGCACCCAGTAATAACCATCCGTTCCCCAGGCCCAATAGCCGGGGGTCCAAATAAAACCGGCTTCGGGACAGATCGGCTGCGCGTAAACAGGAATCGGTGGCGGGCCAACCCGGACGGAAATGCCGACATTTATTTATTTGTGCCGATGACACGGTTGGCATGGCAAACATCACGAATGCCAATAACAGCCAGCCAAAAGAACGGATATTGCGCATATGCGTCACACCTCGAATGGGGATATCCCGCTTACGCGGGAAAACGTGAATCAGTATAAAGATCAGGCCCGCAGGCGATGACCGGGCTGGATGCCTGCATTCGCTTACACTATATTAACCGGCGGACGAGAAATTTTTCCCGGAAAATTCGCCGACTTTTCGTCAGGGGTACCTGCCCACTGCCTGTGTTTTGCGCGGCGGAAATTTCGAAGCGGACGTTTGCCGCAAGGCGATGCGTCAGATAGAATAGCCGTTCCCCACAGAGCCTAAAATGAACGAGATACGCCTCTACAACACGCTGACGAATCGGCTGGAAGCGTTCGAGCCGCTGCACAAGGGCGAAGTGCGCATCTACACCTGCGGGCCAACGGTCTACGCCTTCGCTCACATCGGAAATTTCCGGACCTTCGTGTTTCAAGACATCCTGCGGCGGTTCTTGCATTCGCGCGGATACCGCGTGCTGCAAGTAATGAACGTCACCGACGTGGACGACCGCATCATCCAGAACGCGGCGCGCGCCGGCATCGGAATACGCGAATATACGGAGAAATATATTCGCGCATTTCTCGAAGACACGGACGCGCTGCATATCGAGCCGCCCGAGGAACTGGTCCGCGCCACCGACCACATCGACGACATGGTCGCACTGATTGAGCGCCTGCAGGAAAAAGAACTCACCTACACAAGCGACGGCTCGATCTATTTCCGCATCGCCAAGTTTCCTCAGTATGGGAAGCTTTCAAAAATCGCCACCCTGGGGATGAAGGCGGGAGCGCGCGTGGACGTGGATCAGTACGAAAAGGACGATGCGCGCGATTTTGCCTTGTGGAAGGCGCCGAAGCCGGACGAGCATTTCTGGGAGACGCGCATCGGGCCGGGGCGTCCAGGCTGGCATATCGAGTGCTCCGCGATGGCCATGAAATATCTGGGCGACACGCTCGATATTCACACCGGCGGAGTGGACCTGGCATTTCCGCACCATGAAAACGAGATCGCGCAGAGCGAAGCGGCCACGGGCCGCCCCTTTGTCCGCTATTGGCTGCACGCCGAACATCTGATCATCGACGGCCAGAAGATGTCGAAATCGCTGGGGAACTTCTACACCATGCGCGACCTCTTCGCCCAGGGCCAGAAGCCATCGACCATCCGCTTTCTTCTGCTTTCGGTGCCCTACCGGCGCCAGCTTAATTTCACCGAAGACGGACTTCGACAAGCGCAGAACTCCATCGAGCGGCTGCGAAACTTCGTATCGCGGCTGAAAAACGCGCAATTTTCGGCTGGATCGAATCCGGAGATCGTGAAGCGCGTGGAGAAAGCGGAACAGGATTTCGACGCCGGGCTGGGAGACGACGTGAATACGGCTGTGGCGCTGGCCTCCGTTTTCGACCTGGTTCGCGACGTGAACACAGCCATGGACCGGGGCACATTTCTGCAGGGAGATGCGCCGCGCGTTCTGACGGCCATGGAGAAATTCGACAGCATCCTGGCCGTGTTGGCGGATGACGATGCCGATCAGTTGCGAAAGCTTGGCTTTGCCGCCGAGGAACCGCGCATGAGCACGGAACAGGTGGAAGCGCTCGTCGCGGAGCGCAACATGGCCAAGCGCGGCCGCGACTTCAAGCGTTCCGACGAAATTCGCAAGCAATTGGCCGCTTCTGGTATCCTTGTGGAAGATACAAAGGACGGCAGCGTCCGATGGAAGTACAAATGAGGCTTGCCGCAAAACACGCGCGACCGCCGCATCGCCAGCCAAGCCACGACCGCCCCAGTCTCTTCGGAGTGGATTGATCTTTCGCCCGCTCGTTACTTGATTCATGAGGCACTTGAATCGAGGAATCCATTCGTACACGTCATAGAGGTGAGATTCTGGGAGTAGGAGCACCGTGACAACCACGCTTGACCAACTGAAACTGCCGCAGATTGTGACCCAGTTGCCGGGTCCGAAGGCGAGACACGTGGTGGAGCGCGACCAGAAGGTCGTGTCACCTTCTTACACGCGCGAGTACCCGCTCGTTGCGAAGCAGGGCCGCGGCGCACTCATCGAAGATGTGGACGGCAACACGTTTCTCGACTTTGCCGCGGGAATCGCCGTGGTGGCAACCGGACACTGCCATCCCGAGGTGGTGGCCGCCATTCAGCGGCAGGCCGGCCAGTTGATTCACATGTCCTGCACCGACTTTTATTACGAGGGCATGGTGGAACTGGCGGAAAAGCTCGTCTCGATCACGCCGGGCAAGGAACGAAAACAGGTCTACTTCGGAAATTCCGGGGCCGAAGCCATCGAAGCGGCGATGAAGCTTGCGCGGTACCACACCAGGCGAGAGAAGTTCATCGCGTTTTACGGCTGCTTCCATGGACGAACCATGGGCGCTCTATCCCTGACTGCGAGCAAGGCCATCCAGCGAAAGGGTTTCGGTTCGCTGGTGCCCGGAGTGTTTCATGCTCACTATCCAAACACCTATCGCGGCTCGGGCGGCATTCGCCCCGAGCACGCGGCCGAGGATGCGCTCGCGTACATTGAAGACGAACTGTTCCGGCGAGTGGTCGATCCACGGGACGTCGCGGGAATTTTCATCGAGCCGATCCAAGGGGAAGGCGGCTACGTGCCGGCGCCCACTGAATTTCTGGCCGGCCTGCAGCGGATTTGCCGCCAGCATGACATCTTGCTGATTGCCGATGAAGTTCAATCGGGCATGGGAAGAACGGGAAGATGGTGGGCGGTGGAACATGCCAGTATCGAGCCGGACATTTTATGCACTGCGAAGGGAATCGCCTCGGGGATGCCACTCGCCGCCATGATTGCGCGAGTGGACCTGATGGACTGGCAGCCGGGTGCGCACGCATCCACGTTCGGCGGCAATCCGGTGGCGGTGGCGGCTTCCCTGGCGACGATCGGACTGCTCGAGCGGAGCTACATAGCGAACGCCACCCGCATGGGGGCCTACATCCTGCGCCACACCGCGGACTGGCGCAGGCGGCACCGCATCGTGGGCGATGTGCGCGGGAAAGGCTTGATGCTGGGCATCGAGATCGTGCGCGACCAAACCACCAAGGAGAAAGCGCCTGGGCTGCGGAACCGAATCGTGCAGATGGCTTTCCAGAAGGGGCTGCTGATATTGGGAGCCGGGGAAAACTCCATCCGGATTGCGCCGCCACTGACGATCGAAGAGGAACAGGCCGCCTTTGCAGTGAATACGCTCGATGCATGCATTAGCGCAGTAGAGAGTGGAGCGTAATTTCAGCGCGGCAAGCCAGAAAGCTTTGTTACGATGCACAGGCCCGCTTCGGCGGGCCTGCTTTATTTTGGCGCGCACACACCCTTCCGGGCGTCGTTTTGAAGCCGGGAATGGGCTGCGCCACTCCATTGGGAGGAGAAATTGCCCCGCATCCTGGACGTCGGTTGCGGTCCGAAGAAGTATCCGGGCTCAATCGGCTTGGACATGAATCCGGCCACAGCGGCCGACGTGCTGTGCCATCTCGACCGCGGCGGGCTGCCCTTTCGCGACAATTCGTTCGACCAGGTGCGGGCCGAGCACGTGATCGAGCACGTGGACAACATCATTGCCACCATGGAAGAATTTCATCGCGTGACCCGGCCCGGCGGCAGGATTTTTCTGGCCACACCGCACTATACCGATTACAGCTCCTTCCGCGACCCCACGCATCGCTGGCATTTAAATACCTATTCGTTTCTGTACTTTTATCCCGGCGGGATGCATGGCCGCGACATGTGGTACACCCAGGTGCGGATGCGCGAGGTGAAGCTCCATGTAAGTCTGCTGAAGCTGTGGCGCGCGTTCGGATTTGAATTCCTCGTGAATCATAGCCGGATGTTCGGCCAGTTCTGGGAGCACTACTTGAGCTTCTTAATTCGCGGGAAACTGATGGAGTTCACCTTCGAGGTCATCAAGTAAGCTCGATGGCGCTCATTCTCGACATTGGCTGCGGCCGCAAGAAATATCCGGGCTCGATCGGCATCGACATGAGCCCCGCGGGCCAGGCGGACGTCCTCTGCGACTGGGAAAAGACGCTGCCCTTTGCCGACAGCAGCTTCGACAAGGTCCGGCTGGTTCACATCATCGAAGAGGTCGATAATATTTTCCGGGTGCTGGGCGAAGCCCATCGCGTGGCAAAGCCGGGCGCACGTGTGACGATCGTGACGCCGCACTATACAGACCACGCCTCCTATTGCAGCCCCGCGCACCGATGGCACCTTTCCAGTTTTTCGCTGTGGTTCTTCAGCGACCGGCCCGGAGAATACGACTACTACGCGCCGGCTGATTTTCGCGAGAAGCGCGTCCGCGTGGAATTGCTGCGCATCTGGCGGGCGCTGGGCTTCCAATTTTTGGTAAACCATTTTCGCTGGTACCGCAAATTCTGGGAGTATTATCTCTGCTTCGTGATTCGCGGGAAGACAGTCGAGTGGGAGCTTGAAGTCGTGAAATAGGTGCGGCGATGTCAGTGTTTGCGCGCTTGGCGTTTGCTTGGGTGGATTTCGGGGCTCGCAAGGGCTTGACGGAAAACGTCGCCGAAGATTCGTCCGGCACGCCTCAGGCCTTAGTTAAAAAGAGAGCGCGCCAAACCGGCATTCGCGGCGAGACCTACGCCTATTGGTATCTGCGCCGCCATGGTTACATCCTCGTGGCTCGGAATTACATGTTCCCCGGGTTCAAGGGAGAAATCGACATTGTGGGATACGACGGGCCGGTGCTCGCCTTCGTCGAGGTGAAGACTCGGGTCGCGCCGGCCGCAGGGCAGTCCAGCCTCGGATACACAAAGCCTGAAGAAGCGGTTCATTGGGATAAGCAACGCAACCTGACGCGCATGGCGCAGCAATTTCTGCGCGTTCGCCGAATCGAATCGAGTTCGTACCGATTTGACATTCTTGCCATCGAGAACCGAGCGGGCGCACCTCCCGAGGTACGTCTTCACAAAGGCGCGTTTCGGCCGTACGCGTGGCACGCGGAGTAAGCGACGCGAGCTAGCACGCAGCAGATTCAACGGCGTCCCCCTGAGGAATCCACGCAGCATAAGCATCGAATCAGGTACCGAGGCGTTTGTTGGATAGTGAGTCAGTTTGAAATTTCAGGCGTCACGAAGGGTTGCTGAATTGTGAATTGCCGCCCTCGCGAGATAGTATAGCGGCATGTCGAATCCCTGGCTGAATGTGTCTCTCTCCGAGTACGAAGGGCACATGAGCTCGGTGGAAGTCCAGCAATTAGGCGTTCTGTCCGATCTATTCGCGGAAGCGATACGATGCTGCCGTCCGGCGTCAATCGCGGTCTTGGGAATCGCTGGCGGAAACGGACTCGACCAGGTTGACAGCAGTATCACTGCACGCGTCGTTGGGCTGGACCTAAACCCGCTGTATCTCGAAGCCGCAGGGCAGCGCTATTCGCATCTGCCTGGTCTTGAGCTCCACTGCGTCGATCTGTCTAAGCAGCATGTTGAATTGGAACCCGTTCAACTCGTTCACGCGGCTTTAGTTTTCGAGCACGCGGGAGTCGATTGTTGCCTGGAGAACGCCATATCAATGATTGTTCCAGGAGGAAATTTGTCCGTCGTGCTCCAATTGCCGACGGACAGCGGACAAACAGTAGGCGCAAGCCAGTTTTCCTCGATTCAGAATCTGAAGTCTCACTTTTCCCTCATCAGTCCCGCATGGCTGTGCGAATCGCTCGCTGTACGTGGATTTCGGCTGATTCACCAAACAACGCGCGCGCTACCCGCAGGCAAAGGTTTTTGGACAGGGATTTTCTCTGCGCTCGAGGTACACCACCGGAAATGAGACCACGACTTTATGCCCAAAGCCTAAAATTGAAGCCAGTTCAAGCCCCCTGAATTTCAAACTGATCCACTACCATTTGTTGGGATGTGTTTCGATGGCAATGCTTGCCGTAGTAGAATGTGCGCCATGAACCGTCGGCTTAACGCCGCAGTAGCAGCACGATCCAGTGGAGGAGGAAAGTTTGCCGGAACTCCGTAAGGACCCGATCACAGGCCGATGGGTAATCATTTCCACCGACCGGTCCAAACGTCCCACGGATTTTCTTCGAGAGAGCGTCCAGATCAAGGGAACCGGCATGTGCCCCTTTTGCCCCGGGAACGAAGGAAAGACTCCGCCGGAAGTCCTGGCCTATGGGCGCAATGGCGGGGCTCGAAACACGCCCGGATGGTCGCTCCGCGTGGTGCCTAATAAATTCCCGGCCTTAGGCATCGAGGGGGGACTCGATCGCGAGGGAGAAGGCCTGTTCGATCGCATGAATGGGGTTGGCGCGCACGAAGTGATCATCGAAACGCCCGACCACCGAAGTACGCTCGCCTCCCTGCCGGCGACAGCCACCCAAGAGGTTTTCAGCGCCTTTCGCGATCGCGCGCTCGACCTTAAGAATGACCGGCGCTTCCGTTACATCCTGCTCTTCAAAAATCACGGGGAGCCCGCGGGAGCTTCTCTGGAGCACACACATTCGCAGTTGATCGCCCTGCCGATCGTGCCGAAGCGCGTTCGCGAAGAAGTGGATAGCTCCAAGCGCTACTACGACGAAAAGGAACGCTGTATTTTCTGCGACATGATCCGGCAGGAAATCGAAACCGACTCCCGCGTGATCCTCGGCAATGAATCCTTCATCGCACTGGCTCCTTACGCGCCGCGCTTTCCGTTTGAAACGTGGATCCTGCCGAGACAGCACAGCTCTTCATTTGAAAATATGCCGGCCACATATTACGGGAGCCTGGCAACGGTGCTGCGCGAATTCCTCACGCGCCTGGACGCCGCCCTTTCCTTTCCCTCCTACAGCTTTGTGGTGCACACCTCGCCCATCGGCGAAGAGATCAACGATCACTACCATTGGCACATCGAGATGATGCCGAAGCTGACACGGGTGGCCGGCTTCGAATGGGGCACCGGCTTCTATATCAATCCCACGCCGCCGGAAGAAGCGGCTCGTTTCTTGCGCGAAGCAGCGTTGTAGTGACGCGGATGCCACTCGAGCGCCCCAGAGTCTTCTTTACAGACTACTCCTTCTGCTTTACCGTACTGAACGAAACGACGGGAAGTCCGAGTGAGGTCCGTTGATGTCGAATGGAGCTGCGGAAACGATCTGGTATTGTGTGGTGGTTCGGGATGAGGCGACCACGCAATGTATGCACTACCGATGCGTGTGGACGCAACGAGAGGCGGAATTATATAAGATACAGATCGAACAGGCGGAAGACCGTCCGGGACGTGTTACCAGTACGGTGACGATCGAAACGCTTCCGGGCGGCGAGCTGCCAAGAAAGATTCTCTGAAACCCGCACCGTCAAATCGCAGGCAGGCGATCGTGGCGGCGCCGAATCTTTCGGACATCAGGAGGCTGAACTTTGGTGAGTAACGCCACGACAGACATCTTTTTTTGGGTAGTGGTTCGAGATAAGAAAACCAGAGAAGTCCTCAGCTCGAGGAACTTCAAAAGTCACAAAGAAGCCATCATGTACGACGTGCCACCAGAAGATCGCACTCGGGGAGGCCACGATACGGATGTGTCGATCGAAATCCTGTCCGCGGAAAAAGTGCCGAAGTAGAGCCCTACGCTGGCGCAAGCCCCGAAGCGATCGCCCGCCTTGTATTGCTCCTCGACCGCTGCATCACATCCATTTGTGGATTGAACTCCGGAATGCGGCGATTCCCGATGCTCAACAATGAATCACATAGATGCAGAGAGCCGAGCCGGTTGACGGAAAGAACGGATTCGTGGTTTCGCCGTTGCGTTTAGTGCGCGTTGTAACAGGAATTCTGGAGGGCGGCTCAGCAGCCGTCCTTGTCTGCGGCAATGGTGTGGCAAGCGCCATCGAAGAACTCACCAGCGCTTGCGTGTTTTTATTGACCTTCCGCTTTTGCCGGCTCGGCAGGATGATGCTCCCAATACTCGATGAAGTTGGTGACGTTGTAGTTGAATTCCTTCGGATATTCCCGGAAGTGGAAGTGTCCAGCCTTGTTCACGATAATCATGCGCACGCGCGGGTTTTTGGCCGCAAGCACATTGTACAGGTCCAACCCACGCGCCAGGATTACCGATGGATCGTCGTGCCCCCAATAGAGCAGCACGGGCACTTGCAAAATACCTTCGTTCTGGATGCGCTCAAGCTGCGATACCTTCCAGGCATTGAATCCTGGATTCGGCCTCATATCGAACAGAGGCGCTCCGGCGCCGGCTTTGACCTTTGCCACCGTCACTTGCCGGACGGGGAGGCTTGCCATGTACTTCCCTGCCTCGAAATACTCGTCGTCAAACGCCAGATCGGGCCGGGCGGTAATCGCCTGAATCCTGCACTTCCGCTCCACCCAATCCGGTTCCTTGGGGCAATTGGCGAGCGCTTGCTGCCGCGTCGAAGGACCGGGAGGCGCGGCGGTGAGAGTGTCGCACATGACGAGATCGCGGACGACTTCGGGATGCTGCAGGGCAAGGAACATAATATCCGCCGAGCCATGAGACTGGCCGACCAGATGAACTTTGCCGAGCTTCATGGTCTGAATGAACTGATACAGGTGGTCGATTTCGCCCTGCAGGTTGTAATCCTTGTCGTCTTTCGGGTTGTCCGTCATCCCCGAGCCGATCTTGTCGTAGGCGTAGACATGAAAGTGCTCTGAGAGGCCCCGAATATTCTTCGACCAGGCATTCGCACTGGAATGGCCGGACCAGCCTTCACCATGCACGAGCACCATAGGCTCGCCGCTGCCCATCTCGTAATAGCGTGTACGGATGCCATTAACATCCACGAATTTTGCCTTGAGGCCATTGACCTCGCCATTGGGCTCAACCGACGCCTGGAGCGGATAGCAAAGCAGGGTCAACAGGAGCATCGCGGCGACCACCGCCAGTTGCAGGCTTCGGCTCCAGCAATCGCTGCCCGATTCGGAATTTTCATAGATATCTCTTCTCATGTCGTTTATTCCTTTTTTCAGTGCGGCCGCATCGCCAAGGAGCCTGCTGGACCAGCGCGCGACTTTATCATCCTAGACGTCCGTGCCGAGCTCTGGCAGCCGCCATGGAACGAGTGTTGTCCCCTCGAGTAATCGATGCACTCGTGAAGGTCCGCGCCTCGGGCGGAATTGGAGTTTTAGGCGGGCGGATGTTACTTTTGTCCGACGGCGGCGCGGGAAATGTACCGCAAGGAAGCCTTGGAAGCCGAGGTGAATGGCCATGACTTGGGCAAAGCGACGAGCAATCGTGATTGTTGTACTCATTATATTTCTCCTGCTGTTTATATGGGCTGTGTGGAAACCGCAGCGCCTGGCGTCGAACTCCGTTTTGGTGATCAACGCAGAGGGCGAGATCGACGAGCAGAGGCCCACGAGCATCCTGGGGGACCTGACCGGCAATCCCACGCCGGTGCTGCACGATTATCTCGACGCGATCGATTCCGCCCGCACCGATCCGCGCATTGTCGGCATCGTGGTGCGCATCGCGCCGCTCGACACCGGATGGGGAAAACTCGAAGAAATCCGCGCTCACCTGCTGGCGTTCCGCACGAGCCGTAAGCCGAGCATCTGCTATCTCGGATACGACGGCGTCGGCAATCCGGAATATTACCTCGCCACCGCCTGCCAGCAGATTTGGCTTGTGCCATCGAATCCGGTGGACATCCGCGGAATGATGGCCGAGGCGCTTTTTTTCCGCGGCACGCTCGACAAACTGAAGGTGATTCCCCAGTTCTATCACATCGCCGAGTACAAGACGGCGTACAACATGTTCACGGAAAAGAAATTCACCCCGGCGCACCGGGAGGAGGTCGAGTCGGTCCTGCGCAGCATTTACAACCAGTATGTGACAGATTCGGCGCAGGCGCGCCGGATGGACCGCGCGAAGTTCGAGGCGATCGTGGATTCCGGTCCGCTGCTATCGAGCGACGCGGTGCAAGACGGAATCGCCGACCGGCTTGGATACTGGGACCAGGTGCAGAGCTATTTCAGGGCGCGATACCACAGGTGGCAGCCGGTCCCGCTCAGCCGCTATCGCGGCTATTTGCCGGACGCCGGAGGCAGCGAAAAAATCGCCATCGTGCATGCCACCGGTTTAATCGTATCGGGTGACTCGCAAACCACGCCCGGCGGGGGCTTTGTGATGGGCGGCGACTCGGTGGCTTCCGACATCCGCGATGCCCGCAACGACTCAAGCGTCCGAGCCATTGTGCTGCGCATCGATTCCGGCGGCGGATCGGTGGTCGGAAGCGAAGTGATACGCCGCGAGGTGGAACTGGCGCACGGACGGAAGCCGGTGGTGGTTTCCATGTCCGACGTGGCCGCATCAGGCGGTTATTGGATTGCCACTCCCGCGGACAAAATTGTCGCCGACCCGAACACAATTACGGGCTCCATCGGCGTCCTGACGGGCAAGCTGAATCTTTCAGGACTCTACAATCTACTTGGGATGAGCACGGATTATGTGGCGACGAGCGATAACGCCACGCTATTTTCCGCGCAACAGAATTTCACGCCCGCGCAGGAAGCCTATATCAAGAAATCGCTCGACGACACCTACACGCAATTTACCGAAGGAGTCGCCAAGGGGCGCGGCATGTCCGTCGAAGCGGTGGACAGGATCGCCAAGGGACGCGAATGGTCCGGCTCGCAAGCGAAGGAGCTGGGCTTGGTGGATGAGCTGGGCGGAATCGACCGCGCGATTGAAGTGGCGAAGGAACTCGCGCACATTCCCGCCAGCGAGTCGGTTCGGATCGTGCGGTATCCGCAAGAGAAGAATTTCATACAGGAGCTATTCGAGCGCGAGCGGGATCAGATTACCGAGTCGCGCTCGCTTGAGGTAACGCTGCGGCGGATTCTCGGCGGAATGGAACCGGTGCAGGCCCGCGTGCCATACGAACTGCGTATCCGTTAATGTAATGGGGCGAATCGCCACGCTGTCTGAGCGCAGGGCGGAAGAATGGACATAAATCATGTGAAAGGGCCCGCGAGAACTCCTGTGCGCTGGGTGGTGCTGTTTCTTCTTTGTCTGATGTACCTCATTACCTACCTGGATCGCGTAAGCCTGGCCAATACCGCGCCACTTATCAGCAAAGAATTTGGATTCAGCAAAGTGACGATGGGAGTGATCTTCAGCGCTTTCATCTGGTCGTATGCGCTGTTCCAGGTTCCGGGCGGCTGGCTGGGCGATCGATTCGGACCGCGCAAAATCCTTTCGTCCATCATGGCTTACCGGACGGTGATTGCCATCCTTACGACGAGAGCGACGGGGCTATTCTCGTTCTGGAGCGTTCGCTTCTCGCTAGGCATTGGTGAAGCAGGTGCGTTTCCCACGGCGACACGCGCCATGCAGATGTGGTTTCCGCGAAACGAGCGCGGGCTCGTGCAAGGCATGAGCCACGCCGCCAGCCGCCTGGGCGCGGCAATTGGGCCGCCTCTGGCTGTGGTAATCATGGTTCACTACGGTTGGCGCTGGGTCTTCTACGCGATCGGTCTGCTCAGTTTGTTGTGGTCCGTTCTTTATTTGTTTGCGTACCGCAACATGCCGGAGGAGCACGAGGGAGTGAGCCGCGAAGAACTTGCCCTTATCCGCGGCGTCGACGACAAGGGCGAAATAAAACAAGCAAACATTCAGAAGAAACCAAAGGTGCCATGGGGCTTTTTGCTGAAGCACTCGAATATGTGGGCGGTAATGTGTGCCTACGCCACCTACATATACTGCTTGTGGATTTTCCTTTCATGGCTGCCGTCCTATCTGGTCGAGTACCGCAAATTAACTTTGATCAAAATGGGCTTTTTTGCCTCGCTGCCCTTGTTGGCCGGCGTGTTCGGCGATATTACCGGAGGCTGGCTAACCGATAAGCTGCTGGTAAAGACGAATAACCTGAAATTTTCCCGCCGGTCCGTTGCAATCGTGGCCATGCTGGGATGCGGCGCGTCCATCCTGCCCGCCGCGATGACCGCGAATACCTTTACAGCGATCGCTTGCCTTACAAGCGCGATGTTTTTCCTGGAAATGACTATTGGACCGGCCTGGGCGGTTACGATGGACATCGGCGGAGAATTTTCCGGTACCGTTTCCGGCATGATGAACATGGGCGGTCAAATCGTGGGAGCATTGTCGCCCACGATCTTCGGAATCCTCGTGGCGAGGGGATCCTGGGTCGCTCCATTCGTCGTATCCGCCTGCCTGCTATTCATCGGCGCAGGCATATGGGCGTTCTGGATCGATCCCGATCAGTCTGTTGTCGATCGGAGTGGCGGGAAAACAGGCCCAGCTATTGGAGCCATCCCAATGCCGGCTCTTTCGGGGAATCCACGCGAGTAGATACAGGTCTCTCAGGATGACTTAGACATTGAGAATGTCGAAATACGAAATCTTTCGACGGCGAAGAACGATCACCGAGCCGCAGGCGCGGCTTCGATTTTCGAGTCTGCTGGAGTGAGGAAACGGAGTGCCGCCATCACGCCGCCGTCCTTGTGCGGCACGCCTGCCAGTCGAAGCCCCATTTCAACTCCACTCAGGGTTCCGGCTAGCATTAAATCGTTGAAGCTGCCGAGATGTCCGATCCGAAACACTTTTCCCGCGAGCTTGGAGAGGCCGGCGCCAAGAGACATGTCAAACTTCTCCAAAATAATCGCTCGCAACCGATCGGCGTCGTGACCTTCAGGCATAAACACCGCAGTCACCGAATTGGAATATTCGCGAGGATCCTCACAGACGATTTCGAGCCCCCACGCGCGAACCGCGGCGCGCGTTGCTTCCGCATGACGTTCGTGCCGGCGGAAAACGTTGGGAAGTCCCTCCTCCCGAAACATCTGCAGGGCCTCTCGTAAGGCATATAGCAGGTTCGTAGCCGGAGTGTAGGGGAAAAAGCCGCTGCGATTCGCCTTCAACATCTCTTGCCAATCCCAATAGGACCGCAGCGATCGCGAGCTTTGACTCGCAAGCAGCGCCTTCTGAGAAATCGCATGGAAGCTCATGCCGGGAGGCAACATCAAGCCCTTCTGCGAACCGGCAATAGTCACATCCACTTCCCATTCGTCATGACGATAGTCAACAGCAGCCAGCGAAGAGACCGTGTCCACGATCAACAATGCCGGGTGATGCGTCCGATTCATCGCACGGCGTATTTCGGGGATGCGGCTCGTCGCTCCCGTAGAAGTTTCGTTATGGACCACAAGGACCGCCTTGATGGTGTGGTGCTGGTCCGAGGCGAGCCGCTCTTCCAACTCAGCGGCAGACGCGCCTCTGCGCCAATTACCGGGAATGTATTCCACCTGGATTCCAAATTTTTCGGCAACCTGGCGCCAAAGTTGCGAAAAATGACCCGTTTCAAAAAGCACAACTCGGTCACCCGGAGACAAAGTGTTTACGATAGCCGCTTCCCAGGCGCCAGTTCCTGAAGACGGATAGATCACGACAGGACTCGTTGTCTGGAAGATCTCGCGCAGTCCTTCGAGGACTTCGATCGCCAGGTGCGAGAACTCGGCACTGCGGTGGTCGATGACCGGCCGGTCCATCGCCCGGAGCACTCGGTCCGGAACATTCGTGGGACCGGGGATTTGGAGAAAGTGCCGACCTGTATGAATCATGCTTTATTCCGGCAAAAAAGACCGTACGGGATGGAGTCGTGCAGGCGAGCTGCACGGCACCATTGTACGCGTTCAAAGACCCCGTGGGCAACCGGCAGTACTCGTTGTGCTTACCGGAGGATCGCAAAATCATTCGAAGCAATCGGGCGAATGCGGGTGCGGGAACTACTCGCGAATAATGGAGGCGTTGGAGGCGGGAGCGAGGATGCGGACGAGACGCTGGTTCTCAAGGTACAGGTCGATTTCGATGTCTTCGGTCTTGACGCTCAGCCCGTCGAGCTGCTTGCCATCGATACTCTGCTCTCCGAGCGAATCGACGGTGACGCTGCCGGGCGTCATCGACTGCGGGACGAGAACGGAGAAGGTTTGCGGGCCCTTCGCGTTCCAATCATAAAAACGGGCGAGGATGGCATATTGATAGTAGAGGTTATTGTCGAGAATGACGATTTGAGGAGATTTGAAGGTGAACTGCTGTGTGAAAGGACGTGCGCCGGCCACTTGCAGGTTGATGGTGGCAGTCGGGCCGCTGAAATCAATCGAGGCGGCGGCTTTCTTAGCTCCTTCGGTGGACCACTCGTAATGCGCGGGAGTGCCATCGGCGTGGAGTTCGAGAGTGCCGGTGACATGAGTGACGCCGTTGGGCGTTTTGATTTCCGACGAGTCCTGCTCGACCCATTCGGCGCCACGCTGCTTGAATTCAAACTCCTCCTTGCCTACCTGCTGGCCGCCGACCATGATGCGAAATTTTCCCTTATCTTCGACGAAAGCGGGGGCCGCGGAAGCAGAAAGTTTCGCAAAACCGGCGTTCGCGACATGGAGGAGAGTGCCCATCGCGACCATCACCGCAAAGAGTGCGAGCAGCGCGAACCTCGGCCGTTTTTTCGCCGACGCAGCCGTACTCGTCATGCGGTTACCCGGGGGAAAATCCCCAGCGCAAGAATCTGCTCGACCACGCGCGCGGGTTCGGCGCTGCTGTCGACGCGGTAATCGGCCATTTCGTAGGTGGGCAGGCGCTCCTGATAAAGACGACGGAAGCTGGCCTCATCGCGGAATAGAGGACGATCGACGACGACCGCGCAACGAAGCATCAACTCCTCGATGGGGCACTGCAGCCAGATGAGCGCGGCGCCATGCTCGCGAAGCACGGCCATATTCAGAGGCTGAGCGATCGTGCCGCCGCCGAGCGACACGATGCGCGGCTTCTGCCACTCAGCGAATTCGCCCACGATGCGCTGGAGCTGCTCGCGCTCGATCCGGCGGAATTCGGGTTCGCCCATGCGAGCAAAAATCTCAGGGATGGTAAGACCGGTGGCTTCGGCAATGCGCTTATCGAGATCGACGTGTGGCCAGCCGAGCTGCCGCGCCACAAGGGCGGCTGCGGTGGACTTGCCGCTGCCCATAAAGCCTACGAGGCAGACGAGCCTGCGATGGCGAATTTCGGCGTGCATCACATTGGGACCGCGCAACCTTCGCAACCACGCAGATCAATTGCGCTTCAGGATGTTGATTGTACCATCGAAGGAAGAGAGCTCAACCTTGGCCTGGCCCGTGTTGAACGAGCCGAACAGGCTGTTGCCGAACTTCTGATAGAAATGGTGAGTGGGCGGAGTCAGCTTCGCTTCATTGCTGACCTTACCCTTAAGAGAAGTGGCGCTGAGATCGAAGGAATCGCCGGGAGAGAAGCGGACTTCGATCACCCCGCTGTAATTTTTAAGCTGGTACATGCCGTTGGGAAGAAACTCGCCGTCGAAGAGGATGTTGCCCTTCGACGTTTGCGCGCGGACGTGATAGCTACGGAGATCGATGAGGCGGAAGTTTCCGGTGATGGAGGAAACCTCGATACGGCCGGCACAACGAACGCATTGAAAGCCACCGCCGACGGTTTTAACGGTGAGGTAACCGGCGGCGTCCTCCAAATCGACGCCTGCTCCAATCGTTTCGACGTTGGTGTCGCCGAGCACGCTATTGACGTTGACGGCTCCGGAGTCGTCATGAATCTGCAGCTCGGCATCCTGAGGAACGCGGATATCAAAATCGGTGCGGAGATCGCCCGGCGCGATGGCCTCGGAAACTGGGCGCGTCATGATGTCCACGCGATTTCCGCTCTGCTCCGCATCGATATCGACCTGGTCGGTGGCCGGCGAGGCGGTAACCATCACTTCCGGCTTGGTCCAGGCCTTCACCGTGACCGTGCCGTTCGGGTTGTGAAGGGTGATGACGGGGCGGGCCTCGACTTTGAAATGACGCTCGAGATGGCTCGCGGATGCGGGCGAAACGCTAAAGAGCAAGAGCCCCGGAACCAGCACTCCGGCAGTTCTCCAGGAGGCCTTGCGGAGGCGCTTCCGGTTGAGCCGTCGTTTTCCACTGACGCTGAAAGGGCGCTGGAAAGAGGCTCGGAACGGGACTAAAAACTTGGGCTGAAATTTTTCTGGCTGGGCGTTCATTGGCTGGGATCTCCGCGTTCGGCCATCTGTCCTAGCAGATCGGCCTTCTGTTGATAAGCTTGGTAAAGAAAATCGCGCGCGAGCTCATTTTCGGGCTGTTCCTGCACGCTCTTTTCACACAAAGAAATATAGTTGTCAACTACCGCCAGG
The DNA here is from genome assembly GCA_035534055.1 of Candidatus Acidiferrales bacterium. Taxonomy (GTDB): domain Bacteria; phylum Acidobacteriota; class Terriglobia; order Acidiferrales; family UBA7541; genus Palsa-295. The sequence continues at coordinate 38,855 of DATLST010000079.1, forward strand.
TTCTGATGGAGCGAAGCAGCCACGAGAGATTTTGAGCCGGAAAAGGAGGAGACGGCGGCTTGTTCGGCGGAATCGAGATGAGCGCTGAGCGGCATCGTGGAATTCTCGGTGTTCTTCATCCAACTGTTCTCGTCAAAGCCGTGGTTGCCGGAGCTGCCCATCGCGAAGGCGGCGGCAACCAGCAAAGCCATATAAACCACCGCCAAAGCGGCGCGCCGCGGCAAGCCGAAAAATCCCTCGAACCAGCCGCCAGAGCTTTCCGGCGAGGCCTGGTGCGCGGGGCGGCTCGGGCCGGCGATCAATGCCTCTTGTTCCAACTGTGCGCGGATCGCTATCCACACTCGTTCGGGGGAGTCGGCGTCTTCCACCGCGAGCAAAGGAGCGGCTTCGTGGATGGCGTCGAGGTCGCCGGCGACGCCGCGGCAGCGGGCGCAGTCGCGAACATGGCTTCGAGCGTCAGGCTGGCGCTCGCCTTCCAGCCAGGCGTCCAACTGATTCAGAAATTCGTTACAACCCATGGTGTTCATGGTTTATTAATCCTCACCGCCCGAAGCGGTTCCCGCGGCTTTGCGTTCCTCGCGGGCCTTGGCCCTCGCCTCCTCCTGCAACAACTCCCGAAGCCGCATGCGAGCCTTATGGAGCTGCGATTTGGAATTCCCGATCGAGCAGCCCATGATCTCGGCAATTTCGTTGTGCTCGTACCCCTGCACATCGTGCAGGACGAATACCGCTTTGTAACCCGGCGGCAGCTGATCGACGGCGCGCTGGAGGTTCACCCGATCCAGCGAACCGCTCAAACGCAAATCCGGGCCGCCGAAGTCCCGCCTCGGCCCTCCAGCGTCTTCGTCGGGCTCGGTGATCTGATCGAGCGATGTCTCGTTGCCTGACTTCTTACGAAGCTTCATCAGGACAACATTGACCGCCAAGCGGTGCAACCAAGTGGAAAAGGCCGATTCACCACGGAACGTGGAGACTTTCCGGAAAAGCTGAAGAAACGCTTCTTGCGTTAGATCTTCCGCCTCGGCCGTATTTCCCACCATCCGCAGACACAACGAATACACTCGGCGGCTGTGCAATCGATACAGACGTTCAAAGGCCGCCGCGTCCCCTTGCTGGGCAAGACGGATCGCTTCCGCTTCCGACATCTCGCCAGTTTCGGATCGTCTCGATCGGGCCACGCTACCCGTGGGGGCGCATCCGTAAGTGCGATGCGTCGGCCGTTCCAGAAGTTGTACTTCTACGTTCTCTCCGCACAATGTCCGCCGCCGGGCAGAGGATCGACTGCCCTGTGCGTGTTAGCCCTTGGAATGCAGGGTGCTGTGATCGCATCTCGCCCATTCTGGTCCGAATCGCGCCGCACGTCCAGTAGCGGGAGACATGAGCAAGAAGGGCGCAGTTTCCGAGACGGATATATTTTGCTATTTACATTTGTAATCGGGGACGCCTAGATTAGCGGGCTCTAATAGACAGGATACAACTTAAGTCCGAGGAGTCCATCGGGAAGCGGAGCGGAGCGCCATGCAACTCGCGGTATTGCCGGGAGATGGGATCGGGCCGGAAATTTCGGCCTCGACGCTGGAGGTTCTACAGCTTGTGAGTAACGTGCTATCGCTCGATCTGTCTTTCGAGACGCACGAGATTGGGCTGACCCGGCTCGAACGAGAGCGCACGACCTTTCCGGAACGGGTGCTGAAGGTGTGCCAGGCCGCGGATGGCATCGTGTTGGGGCCAGTGTCGCACGCGCAATATCCGCCGCGCGCGGAAGGCGGCATCAACGTATCCGGCGAATTGCGGATTGCGCTCGACCTGTATGCGAACATCCGGCCGAGCCGCACGCGCGAAGGGCTCGCGCACTGGGGCCGGACGCCCATGGACCTTGTGATCGTGCGGGAGAACACGGAGGGATTTTATGCCGATCGCAACATGTATTGGGGCGTGGGTGAATTCATGCCCACACCCGACATGGCCCTGGCGATCCGGAAGATCACGGCGAGCGGATCGCGCCGCATTGCAGAGGCCGCCTTCGATTTGGCAAAGACACGGCGACGGAGAGTGACGGCGGTACACAAAGCCAATGTGATGAAGATATCCGACGCGCTGTTCTTGCGCGAGGCGCGCGCAGTGGCGAAGGAACACCCCGGGATTCGCTACGAGGAACAACTGGTCGATTCGATGGCGGCGCTCCTGGTGCGCGACGCGGCCCGATTCGACGTGATCGTCACCACAAATATGTTCGGGGATATTCTCTCGGACGAAGCGGCGGAACTGTCGGGCAGTCTGGGGCTAGGCGGCTCGATCAACGCCGGCGAGAAGCACTGCATGGCGCAGGCGCAGCACGGTTCGGCGCCCGATCTCGCCGGTCAGGACAAAGCCAATCCGACGTCGCTGATTCTTTCGGCGGGCATGCTGCTCGATTGGCTGGCGCGCCGGCACGGAAAAGAGCGGCTGGCGCAGGCAGCGGGGCTGATCGACCAATCGGTGGATGTGGTCTTGAAGGATCCGGCCAGACGCACCGCCGATCTGGGAGGAAAGCTCGGGACGAAGGCCTATACCGCCGCTCTGTGCGAAGAGATTCGTCGTCATGCTCGGTGACCTGCCGACTGCCGGAATCTGCGATTGCCACGTACACGTCGCAGGCCCTATCGAGCGCTACCCGCAAATCGCGAGCCGGTCTTACATAGCGGAGCTGGCCACTCTCGAAACTTTGCGAGAGATCGCGGAACCGCTGGGCGTGAGCCGCTTCGCGATCGTCCAACCAAGCTTTTACGGCACGGACAATTCGTGCCTGCTGGAGGCGCTCGATACGCTCGGCGGGCGCGGACGCGGGGTGGCGGCGGTGGACGCGGATGCGGCGAGTGCGGGCCTGCTGCGCGAGTACGCACGGCGCGGAGTGCGCGGGCTGCGCTTGAATTTGTACAGTGCGGTTGGCGGCTATTCGCCCCAGCATTTGGACAAGGTTTTGGAAAAGACAGCAAGGATACTGCCGGATGCGAGCTGGCATGTGGAGATCATCGCCCCGCTCAACAGGCTCACCGCAGCGGCGGCCACGATCGCGCGGGCGGAGGCAAAGATCGTGATCGACCATTACGGATTGCCGGGCCGGTCGCCGGAAAGTAGCGAGGGGCGCTCCCTGCTGGATCTGGCTGCGCTGCCGCATGTGTGGATAAAACTATCGGCGCCTTATCGAATCGCCGACGATCCCGCGGCAACGAAGCCGCCCGCCGATTGGCTGAGGGCGCTCGTGCGCGCTGCGCCGGAGCGATGCATCTGGGGCAGCGACTGGCCGCACACGCCGGAGCGGAAGGACCGAAGAGGCGCGAACGAAAAAGCCCCTTACCGGAAAATCGATTACGCACGCGCGCTGAAAGATTTTTGCGGCGCCTTGGCGGAGCCGAACCTTGCGGCGCGGATTTTGAGCGTCAATCCCAGGCGGCTTTTTGGTTTTTCGGCGGATTAAAAATGGTACTCGCAGGCGGAATCGAAGGAAGAGCGATGAACGTCGGCGTGGACCTGGAGCGCCGCGCGTTCCGAAAGATCGCCTGGCGATTGGTGCCCATCCTCACCGTTGGCTACCTGCTGAATTATCTGGACCGGAACAATATCGGATTTGCGGCGCTGACGATGAATCGCCAGATCGGGCTGTCGGCCACCCAATTCGGTCTGGGCGCGGGCATTCTATTCGTAAGTTATTGTTTGTTCGAAATTCCAAGCAATATGGCGCTGTATCGCTATGGCGCGCGCGTATGGATTGCACGGATCATGATCACCTGGGGGCTGGTCTCCGCCGCGACGATTTTCGTTGCAGGGCCGAAAAGCTGGTATCTGTTGAGGCTTTTGCTGGGCGTCGCCGAGGCCGGGTTTTTCCCAGGCATCACTTTTTATCTGGCGAGCTGGTTCCCGGCGGAATACCGCGCGCGGATGCTGGCATGGTTTCTGGTGGCGATTCCAGCATCGTCCATGGTGGGCGGCCCGATTTCGGGATTGTTGCTGCAGATGAACGGAATTGGCGGCCTGGCAGGCTGGAAATGGCTGTTTCTGTTGGAAGGCTTTCCCGCAGTCCTACTGGGAATTGCGATGCTGCGGGTTCTGGCCGACCGGCCGGAAAAAGCCGGATGGCTCACGGAAGAAGAGCGGCAGGCGGTGCGCGAGCGCATTGCGAGCGAGCGACGGGAACGGGAAATGAAGCATCTTCTGCCGGCGCTGAAGGACCCGCGCGTGCTGATTCTGGCGCTGGTTCAGTTTGGCTTCACAGCGGGCTCGTACGGCGTGGGCATCTGGCTGCCGCAAATTATCAAAGCTGGGCACCTGTCAAATCTGAAGGTAGGGTTCACGACGGGAGCGTGCTACATCCTGGCCTGCGTGGGGATGATCGCGTGGTCCGCGCACGTGGACAAGAGTGGGAAGAAGATTGGGAACCTCATCCTGGCATGCGTGATCTCCACGGTGGGACTGCTGCTGGCGATTTTCTCGAGCAACTTCTGGCTATCGCTGGCGTGGATTTCCGTGGCCCTGATCGGCATCACGGCGGCACGCGCGATTTTCTGGAGCATTCCCACGCGCTTTCTGACCGGACTTGCCGCGGCAGGCGGGCTCGCCTTCATCAACTCGATCGGCACGCTCGGCGGTTTCGCAGGACCTACCATGATGGGCTGGCTGAAGGACCGGACAGGTTCTTTTTCGGCTGGACTGCTGGCCATGGCCGGTTTTCTGCTGGCGGCGACCGCGATGTCCGCCTCTCTAAAAGTTTACGTAAAGCAGGAATGAAATTCGTCCAGAACGGACGACCGGGTGGGAGCGCGGCACTCAGGCCGAAGCGCGCGAGAGCCGTGGTCTCATGCGCAAACGCCTGGGTAGTGGAGCGGTTTTGATCTCGCCCGTGAATGCGACCAACTGGTCCACGGGCAAGGCGCGCAGGAAGGATTTGAAAACGACTTCGGTTTCACGCAGGCAGGTGTTGAAATCGTAGTGAAGCGAATCGAGAGTCCTCCACCGGCCGGAGGACTGGATGGGCGTGTTTTTTGCGATCTCACGAACCGCACTGGCGAACTCGTTCTCCAGGCGCTCCATGGTTTCCGAGAGTATCTTCAGCTTGTGAATGAATCGTGCGCGGTCACCCAAGAGGATGCGATGCAGGAGAGCGTTCCAGCCGGCCGCGGTCTGGCCTGTATTGCCGCGGAAAAATCCGACATTAAGCGGTTCTACTTTGGGGGCGTCACCGATGTAACGGCCTCGGTTCGCGAGGGCCTCGCAGAAGGAGACCAGGGAATCGGCAAGCCGCTCAAGAAGGCCGGCGACCACGGCTAATTGCTGGGGGGCACACACAAGCTCGCCTCGATTTCGCAGCGAAAGAGCGCTATCGAGAGCCACGCTGATCATGGCGAAGGACGATTCCCATTCGCGGACAGCCGTATCGAAAATTCGACTCTTATCGGCTGGAAGAGCTCTGATCCAGTCGTCGGTTACGCTGCATAGACGGGAAGACGAAGGCCATTTTATGAGAAGGCTAAATAACTGATTCTAAAAAAATTAGAGCGGCGTAGATGATCCCTAGCCACTCCTTAGAATCAGTAAGATACAGAATCGGCTTCTTATTGTTCCCCCATTTGTTCCCTCGTTCTTAGACACTACAAAATCATGACCTCACCGAGGGCGCCCCGGCGGGACCTCTGCAGGGGCCCGGCAGAGGTCATGCTCAAACCACGGCGCCAAGCGCCAAAAAGAAAACGGCATCTTCGCACGGCTTGAATCTACAGGGGTGCTCTGACGGTGCTGGGATTGTTGCTCCTCGCCCCAACCACGTCATTCGTCCGCCAAGATTTCTTCAATCATCTGGAAGGATAGCTGCGGTCAGATTCGAGCGCCGCAGCATAGCGGCTCTTGTCCTCTTCCAGGGAGGTCGAGTATCGGCTTCGCTCTCTTTTCAGTTCGAGGGATGTTTGCGCTTTCTCGCGCTGAAGAGCTTGATCAAGGTATCGCTTACGGAGCCAGCCAAAAGTGCGCCGAGAACGAGCGTTGGGGCTCCGAGATTCAGGAGAAGCCACTGACCCCAGGAGACCAAGGCTGTCGTTGGGCAAAACATGGAGAGATTCTAAGGATGGCTTGCGTTTGGTTTCTCTATTGCTCAGTGTCATCCTTCCAAAGCAGCGGCTGAGGTTGGCTCGCGTGTTCCACCTCAATCACCTTGGGAATGGTTCGCTCCAAGTTGAGCCGCCCTCTAGAATCTCTGTGAAAAGTGGTCCGGAGTTCGACCCTCATCTTGTCGCCATACCCGAAGCGCTCTCCCTTCGCGACACGTTCCCAGAGCGCCGCATCTTGAATGCGGGCATCGAATGCGCTGCCCTCGTCTGAGAAGTGCCAGGATAAATGGGGCACCAGAGCTGCTTTTTCGATGTCCAAAACTTTCTCCTCGACCTCCTGGATTGCGCTTTCCTCGGCTTCGTCCGCAGATTTAAGATCGGACTGCCGCACCGTCTCTACGACGACCTCGCGCCGGCGGGTCTGAAATTCAACGATGCCATCCGCTCGAAGCGGCCGCAAAGCGGCCCGGAGTGCGGCCTGAACCTCGGCGTCGTTGTAGATCTTGATGAAAAGTAGCCGCTCTATATTGTCTAGACGCGCGAGAATGCGAACGAGATCATCCTCGTCCGTGATCGGTCGGCCTTTCTTTTGCTTGAACATTTTGTACAGATTGAAAGCACCGGAAACTGCGCCCCATCCCAGAATCGTCAACAAGCTCGAGAGGGCTTGCCCATGCCGGGAGAGCAGCGCGTTCTCGACCTTTGCAACCGCGTCAGTCAGGATATGAAGTGGAATGACGACCGAGCCGGTCTGGAACTGGCTATCAAGCTCGATGCGGTAGTCGAGCTCGCTGCCGAACATCAGGTAGCTGACTCTGCTGGTGAGCCTCCCGAGTCCGCGAAGTCCGTCTGAAAGGACGAAGAGGTCTATCCGGCCGTTTTCAACAGCCGGCCCGACATAGTGGACCGATATCTCCGGGACTTTCTCAGCTGGAGGCATGTAATAGTTGCAAATCTGGATTGGATGAAGTCTATCAGGCGTTTGCTAAGGTTCCGCAATACCGAACACGGCTCCCACATCTAATTTCAGAAGCCGCGGCGGCGACCGATATACTTCACTCGTTCACAGAGCCCGAAAATGAACCTGCCTCAGTCCCACAACCACCATTACGTGCCGCAGTGGTATCAGAAACGCTTCCTGCCGACCGGGCATAGCAAACTTTTCTACCTGGATCTGAAGCCGCAAAAAGTTGAAAACGGCGAGCACTCCTACTTTCGGCGGAATCCTCAGCGCGCTGGTGTGGTCAACTGCTTCTGCCAGGACGATCTGTACGCCATGAGATTTGGCAAGGAAACCACGGACATACTGGAGACCAAACTCTTTGGAATAGTGGACAAGAAAGGCGCCCCTGCTGCGGCTTTCTTCAGTGAGTATCGTGACTATGTCGACGCGACGGTCGAGATGTTCAGGGATCTCGTGTTCTACATGGGCGCGCAGAGATTCAGAACGCCGCGCGGGCTCGACCTCATCAAGAAACAATATGGGCTGGGTGACCACACTCAGGCGCTGATAATTATGAACCGTCTCTTTCAGGCATACGGAACTATGTGGTCAGAGGGGATCTGGGAGATTGTCCATGCCAGGCAATCAACGATTAAGTTCATCATCAGCGATGACCCGGTGACGTTTTTCAACCGGCGGGTAATCCCTGGCGGTCCTCCCTATCCATTCGGAGCTGATTTGCCTCAAGCGGGGACGCGAACTATTTTCCCTCTGAGTCCAGAGTCGTGCCTCATCATTAGTCACCTCCAACTCGCCCGCAACGCGTGGACCAACCCGGCTGCGAATAGAGAAAACGCGCGGACTTTCGACAGAACGATAGCGAATCTGACCCAGATCCAGTTTGGGCGCGAGCTCGACGAGAGCGAAGTTTTAAAAATAAACCTGATCCTCAAAAAGAGCGCTAAAAAGTTCATCGCTTCCGGTGAAGAGGAGCTTCTTTATCCAGAGAAGCATGTCGATATCCATTGGACAAAGCTGGACGACGACTGGTTCCTGTTCCCGAATCTCTGCAAGGTAAAGTTTTCAGCTGGGACCTTCATGGGTTTCAAAAATGGAAGTGTGTTCGGTAGGGACGAGTACGGCAGAAGGCCAGGTCATCCTCGTTATGAGGATGAAGAGATGAGGCAATTCGATTTTCAGCGGGCCGAGGAAAGTAAAAAGGAATGGGTCAGGCGGCGCTTTCAGAAGCCTGTAAGCCATCTCGTGAACCAGATGCGCGAAGACACGATGGGCGATCTGAGAATGGAGCGGTACTTAAGAGAGCTGGAGCTTATTCCTGCCGAATAAGGAGTTACGCCCTATTCCTCTCGGGCGTCTTTGGGAATGGCTTTCTGTAGTAAATCCTGCAGGGCGATCCTCTGCAACTCCAACTGTGCATTATTTTGACTGATGATGAACGGCGTAATCTCAGCCATAATTAAACGAACCAACTCCGGAACATGTTCTAGGTCGATTCCTTCATCGGGTTGTAGCCCCAACTTCGGAATTGCAGCCCTGACTGCCTGCTCCATTACATTCTCTCGGTCCCGCTGCATTTTCTTGGGATGAGCAATCGCCATCAACTGATTGATCGCAGCCGCCATAATTTCCGGCCGATATCGTTCGCCCCGGCAAATTGCGAAGACTTCTTCAGGGGGTAGCTCCAAATTCGGTGAGATCGATAGTTCTTCTCCGGTTGTTGGGTCAACGGTATAGGAGTTCGAAATCTCCTTTCCGCCATACTCGGAGGACAGGAGGACTAGCATGCGATAAGCCCCGAAAAATTCAATGTAGCCAATCAATTGACGAGTGGCAGGATTGCCTTTGATGGCGACGCAGTGGAAGAGACGACCCTTCGGACGGTCTGGGATGAGATCACCGTCGTAGTAGAACCACCAGCATGCAGAGTCAGTCGGCTCTTTCAAATAATTGCGGGCTGTTTCACATCGTTCAGCAGGAACTCCAGAGTGAACGGCTAGCACGAAAGCCGATTTAACGATTGAACGGGCGGAGGCATCCCCGTGGATGTAGACGGCTCCACCGATCGGCTCGGACAGGTAGGTCTTTTCCACCTTCAGCCTCTCCATAGCTGCTTCAATGTCGAACTTGGGATATTTTCTCTTGAAGCTCTTGAAGAGCTTTTGTGCTTCTGCGAGGCTCGATACCTGGCCAGTCAGTCTTACTCCACCGTCGGCCGCAGTCTCGATCGGCGCGCTGCGGGGGAGTGTGATGCGGCCGTCGTCATGGATACGGACTGCCTTGCCAGATTTCGTTCGTGCGTCTATTGCCGGAGTTGTGCCTCTGTCTCGCTTCACCTTGACGGTCATCGTTACTAAGCTGAGTTGGTTGGCGAGTACTGCATCCCACTCTTTGCCCGTCCAATCATTGCAATCCTTGCAAAGGACCCACTGAACCTTCTTTTGACCTCCAATGCTGTTGGGAATCAGGTGCTCGCGTGAACTAAGGACGAGATCACCGTCGAACTCGCGGTCGCAGAGGGCGCATGATATGGGTTTCACTTCGGTGGCTCCAGCCGCTGCATGCAAGCGAGGTACTGCTCTACTGTCGTTGCAAGGTGGTGATAAAAACTGCGTTTAGATTCATCTTCATCGAGCACTCTCTTCAGGGATTGCAACTCAGAGCGAAGGACATCCGGATTCTTGTGAGCCAGCGAGACAATTTCCTCAGCCGATGTGTGCTCACCAAATTTGAATATGGTCTTCGTAGGAAGTCCTGCATCCGAGAAGTTTTGTTCGTTAATCAAACGGCAGGCGCCTAGCAGTTCGATATCGAGCAGCGGATCAGGATTCTCTGGATGGAGTCCGACCTTGAACCTAAAATACTCGGCAGTTCTATCTGAAATCAACTTAAGATGACCGTAAGATCGCCTGACAGTTTCTGAGTCGGCGAACTGATCAAAATTGGGATTGTCCACGGCATCCCAGAGTATCTGCGAGAAAAGTGCGATCGCCTGGTCTGTTTTGGAGTCGAGGAACAAGGTCTCTTCGGAGATAATTCTCCCAAATGTCTCGTAGTCGCTCATGCCTATGGAACCCCATTCATCGTCGATGCCTCGTATATTTCCTTCGATGGCTCTAATCGCCTCATGCATCGCTGAGAGGACCGCCTTGAAGCTGTCTTTCTGGTGCTCGTATACGATGGAAAGCTTTTGCAGTTGGTCTTGGAACCCGTGTTTGTCGTCGCACGATGGCGTGGTCACGAAAAGTTGGTACCGGAAGAGTGGTACACCGCAACCAGCTAAAGGCTCAACGAGGTAACCAACGCGATAGGTATAGCGTGAGCGCACCTTCCCATCGGGTGCAAGTGAAAAAACCTACGGACTTCGGTCGACAGCGTAGAACGCTGGCTCGATAGCGGCGAGCTTCCGTAGCTGAATCATCAGGGGTATCAGATCCGACATGATTCCGACGAGGTAGTTGATGCCGAATATAAGGTACGCATCCCTCTCATCCTACTGTTCTCGATCTACTTGCAAGATTGACTGCGCTGTTGTGATAGTAGGCGCGACGACTCGACTTCATCAATGACACGGCTACCCATTTGCCGTACATCGTTTTTGGACTGTCCGGCAGAGCTTCCATGCTGCGTACCTGGCATCGCGCCAAGGGGCAAAGGACTCGTTAACAGGATTATGTCGGGGTGGTGCGGATCTGCAACTGGAGGCACTTCAGGATTGGGTATTCGGTGCGGGCGGTGTCGCCTCGGTCATCTCGATGGCGGATGTGCCTGCCGCCTTGAGTCTAGCGAGGGAATTCTCTGCGTCCTTGCGCGCGATCTTGTCTCGGAGGTTCTGAACCTGTTTGAAGTGGCAATCACGCAATCTTCTGCCGCTTTTGCAGGGGCACGGCCAATGGCCCTTCACCCGTTTTGCACTCAAATAGTCGAGATAGGTTGTAATTACGCGAAGATCCGGAGTTTGGAGCATCTCGCGATAAAACTGAAAAATGCCCTTCGGACCGTGCGCCCATTGGCCGAATGGCCAAGGCTCACCCTCCTCCACCATGGTCTGAGCCAGAAAGAAACTGTGGAGCGGGCCAGTGAGAAACTTCAGCAACGGAGCGCCGGGCGGCCAGAAACGCCAGCGCTCGTCGGGAATAAGTACGCAGGCTATTCCATCCGAGGCATTGATATGTCGATCCTCATGGTAGGGGATGCGACCTCCGGTCTCCCGCACGATCGGTAATACTGCGGGATGGTTTCGCGCGAGCCCCAGCTCGATCGTATAGTGGTCGAGCGCCTGCCCTTCAAACACGACGGGAAAGCTGCCGCGAACATATACGAGATCGCGTTCCACCACAAAGTGCAGGCTGGGAAAGTGCGCCTCTACCTCAGCTTTCTCCTTCTCGTAAAATGCCGGATCGTCACGCTGCCATGTCATGCTTGTGGAAGCCAAGGCCGGGACGGCGTCGCGACCGCAGCAGCGCCCCGCAAGATCTCAATCCGAGCCGCCTTTTGCTGCTTTTGAACGTTCCCGAAGACGGCTTCCCAACCGGAAGACTTAATCTGCTCGAGAGTGCGCTTGGCGGCGGACGCGAGTTGACTCTTCAGGTTGTCGTCAAGGCATTTGGACAGATCGTTGCCATTGGGATTTGCGGGGTCTTCGATACACAGATTGGCGGAATTTTCGCGCAGCTCGGTCCAGAAGTGCTCCATTTGCGCAGACAGGCTCTTCTTTTTTTGATCCTTCAATAACTTGATAACTGCAAGTTCCAGCACAAACGTGCGGACAGGCAGCCCATTGCGGACCCTCCAGAGTTTTGCAATGCGGATGGCGTCGATCACGTCGCTGTTACGCACGTGATCGAGATGAACATCGAGATTGGTTTTGAGACGCGTTTTGTCGCCGCCGGACTGATAGAGGTAGGCGTCGGTCTTCGTGTCGTCCGCGAAACGGCCCGGCACCACATCGATGTGAAAATCGACGCCGAGATTCCCGGGATCGCATCCTTTGATCCGAAGCGCCGACCCTTTCGGCTCGACGATGTATTTCTTGCCTAATGCCTTTTTGTGGTTCTCATAGATGTTTTCCAGCGTTTCCCCGGCGGTGTTGTCGCCGGAGGCGACGTAGGAGACGATGTCCAAGTCGTAGGCCTCCTTGTTCATCGTTCCCTTTGCCTTTGAACCCGCATAGCGGATGGTCAGGGCGGTGTTCTTGAAATTATCGCGGATGAGTTTTTCCACGTCGGCACGGTGCGTTTGGAGCGCTTTTAGCTCGTCGCTATCGTCTCCCAAGGCTTGGGACGTAAGGAGCTCACTCAAATATTCGTCAGCAGTCATATCTAATTCACCTCAATAATTGGAGTAAAGCCGCCCTGACGTTTGTCGTAGTCATAGACGACCAGTTTGGGATCAACCTTTGGAAGAATTTCCCGGCCGCAGAAAACAGCGACCGGAGCGGGCACACCGGGAAAAAGATGGATGGCATCACACTGGCCGCATTCCCGAGCGATAGTGCGCAGCGTGGCCTGGTACGCGTCCTTAAAGCGGATGAGATCGTCCCGCTGGCGCAAGTAAGTCGGATTCGGCTCCATGTTTGCCAGCGTCAGTTCGTAGATCGTGAACTGTTCGTCGATTCCGGAAGGGAGTGCTTCCGGTTTAATTTTGCCGCTGAGCGAAAGAATCAGGGCGACGCGGCCGCGCCCCGTGCCCTCGCGAATCTTATCGAAGCGGTATTCTGCCGGAGTGCCCGCGTCCTTCCATACCCAGTCCTCAGTGTCGCGGTGGCGCTGGAAAACATCGACGGGCACTTTATTACTAAGCTGGCTGCCGAGATAGATGAGAAGCGGCATCGGCGCAAGTGCGAAAAGCGAAATATGGCGCGTCTCGTGCACATCCATGCCCGGCTCGTAGAGGCGCTCGACTTTTTGCTTGATGCACCGGCAGGCTTCTTCAATAAAGGCCTTGCCTTCCGAGTTAATCGCTGTGAGATCGATCAGATGGCCCTTGGCATCGGTGGGATACCGGGGAGCGACGGCCCTCGTGACTTGCGCGACAGGAATGGCAATCGTCTGTCCCGCGATCCGCGCCTTAAGCTGGACTACGGTGGTCTTCTTATCCGGGCCAAGGCCGGTGACATAGAGTATCCGATCCTCATGGGATTCCTTGTATTTCTGGAGGACGGACACCGGGTACTCGTCGGGATGATCGTCGATGAGCTTGTGGCACTGCGGACAGAGAAGCATCAGGTTCGAGACATCGTTAATGTATGCAGGACGCAGAGACGACTTGCCGCGCGGTCCGTCTTCCTTGAAGGCCACAATGTGAGCCATCTGCGCAAAGTTTCCCGGAGTCAGTGTGAGCGGATGCTGCAAAAGGTATTCGTTGTGGTCGTCGAATTCGCAGCGGCCACCGGCGCGGACGACCAAGAGCAGGCGTGTCAGCTCGCGAATGCCACGCCGGACGCGCATTACCGAAGAGACGGGCACGGCTGCCGTTTCGGAGATTGTGTCCTGACGCTTTTGCCGTTTCAAGGCCATACGAATACGTTACCACGATTTTGTGCAGTGTAAGCGGACAGAGCGTACACGGTCGATAAATTTTTTTAGAGGTGCAGCTGCCCAGTCTGCGGGGGATACAACTCGCTGATACGAATACGTGTCACTACAGGATTTACGTCGAAGATATCTGCGAGGGCGCGCACCGCCTCTTCGCGGGAGCTCTCGTTGAGCACCTCCACCCCGAGTAGTCCGGCAGGAGCGAGAAATGGCTTTATAGCTTCTTGCATTAGTGGGCGCGGACACAACAGGCTGCTCATTGCCCGATTGGCCTGCACTTCCCACCAGCGCCCGTCATAGCGACCGGCTTTCAGCTCATGGCCTTGCACGTCTCTACAGAGGATCTGATCCCCGGAGTGGCTGTCCTTGTCGAAGAGGTGAAGTGGAATTTCATTGAGCGCGAAGAGATGGGCGTGCAGCAAACCATGTCCTGCTTCATGCGCCATCGTCGTTCGAACGCGGCGCTCAGCGACTTTATCGCCCTCGGCATCGAGAGCAGCCGAAATCACGACCGCCTTCACCCCATCCTTGCCGAATTTCGTGAAACCCAGCACACCAACTGGAAGCTCCTCGTACTGCGGAGACACGCGAAATCGCTTTTCGATGAAGCGGTCGATGCGAATCGCTTCCGGCCCATCGGGGAAAAGGCCCTCCTTTCGGAGTTCATCGCAGCAGATCTGTTCTATCTGGCTCGGTGAGAAATAGGGCTGCTTGGAAGACGGACCGGAGCGGAAAGGTTTCATCTTTTATCCTTGCCTCTCTTTTCCTCCTCTTTCATCTTTACGAACTCCAGCAGCTCGTCTGCGCTGATTTTTTTGTCGATAACAGTGCGGAATGCCAACGCGAACGTTGGGTCGTCTTGGGTGATGCGCTTGATCTCGTCTATAGGTGCCCGAACATCCATTCCTCGTAGATCTTCGACTTTAACCTTCAAGATTCGAGCAATTTCTACTAGCACTTTGTCAGACGGATGCCTGCGACCCAACTCGATGTCAGATATGAATGCAGGAGAACATTCCAATTTCTTAGCGAGTTCACGCAGTGAAAGGTCTAGCTCATCACGGCGCTTACGGATGTATGGCCCAATGCCTTCCATGAGTGTCAGCTTATATAGCTGACATCGGAGTGTCAACGAAGTTCCATGCCACTGCACCTGCTACGTCATGAGGGACTGATTTAAAGCCGCGGGTGAGGAGCTAGACAGGAGCGCATTCACGATCGAAGTCGAAGTCCCCGAGGTCCTTAAGGCCAAGTGAAGGACTGCTTCGAGCAACCGGCCGCTTTCGCTTTTTTGCGCCGCTAGTGTTGTCTCAAGTCGATCGCAAATTTTCATCACTGCACTGACTTTGGCAAGAATGCGACGCTGTTCGGCGAGCGGCGGCAAAGGAATAGGCAGAGACCGAATGTTGCCGAGATTTAGGCCAGGCTTCCCTGCTCCATAAGCTCTCTTCACCAACTCGCCTCTTCCTCCCATTGGGGCCATAAGACAAAGAAGAAGCCAAGCAGACAAACTCGTGTCCGTAGGCTTTATCAGCGCAACGTGTTGGCTCACGTATGCCTCGCCAAGATCGGTTTCCAGGAGAGCAGGATTGGTGACACCAGCACCCGTGATCACGACCAAAAGATCGCCGTTGGAAACCTGCGTCCGCGTACCCTCAATTTTCTTTGGGGGATTGACACATGCTAGGTCGTCCAGCCGCAGTTTTCCGAATCGGATGTTTTGCGCTCGAATAAACTTCGCCCCGGACTCAGAGTAATATTCTGCCCATCCGCGTGAACCGCTTGTAACGACGTTACACAACTCGCCAAAGTCCACGGACTCCCAATTCGGCGGAAGATCAAATGCTAACTGCGTCTGGCTCACTGGCAGCAGCGGCTTGGGCTTAGGAATTGCGCCTTCGCTCACCAGCCGCTGCTGCTCCAACCGAATCTGCCCTAGTAGCTTGGATACCGGTTCATCGCTAAGGTTCTGTGCGCTGAACTGGCCTCGGACGGCAATATTAAGAATGGTTTCGCGGAGTTGCTCAATGTGGTGAGATTGAGTGGTAAGTCGTGGAAGATGTCCAAAATAGAGACTAGTGTGTGTCCGGAGAGATTGTCCGTTCGCAGCCTCATTGAGATGGTGGAGAGAAGCCGTCACCAATTGGTCCCTCACCCTTTCGCGACACTCAAGGGCTTCCTCAAAGCGATCACACAGGGTCATCAACTCATCTACGCGTCGTTGAACTGCAGGAGGCACAATGGGAATTGGGACTTCTCCAATCTTCCCGATGGTAAGGCTCACGTTAGCAGTCCCGATCATTTTCGAGACCAGCAATTCTTCTTTGAAGGCGGTCAAGTATTCGAAGATGAAACGGGCAGATATCAACTCATCGGAAATTGGAAATGCCGCACATAAAATATTGCCGACTGCGAACTTGCCCTCCTGGTAGTGGAGTCTCTTGAGGGTGGCGCTTCCATGACCAGTCGAGGAAACCATCGGAATAATGGCAGCACGTCCCTCAAAGTCATAATGATCAGAGGAGGATTTGTGTTCCCCGGTTGTTACAAGCGGGTAGTCCCCCCGTTTAGAGCGTTGAATTGCCGTCAGGCCTTTTTCGAGGGTCGCAATGTTCTCTAAGCGCTCAAACCTGGCTTTATCCTGACATCCTGCGGGTAATTCAGTCTCATCAATTGGAGGAAGCACCCGTTGTTTCTTTGCCTTTCCGCTTGTGATGAGTAACTGCCTCTTGGAAGCAATTTCGCTCAAGATTTCGGGTATCGAGAGTTCATTGCTGTGACTATCTAAAAGGCGTCCACTTATAGCTAGATAAACGATGAGCTTCCTGAGAAGCTGAACGTTACCGGGAGTATCTGCTATCAGTTCAAAGCGCGAAAACAGTGGATTCGCCTTCATCGCAGCAATGCCTCTTCCAGGATGTTCTTAAGTTGGTTGCGAAGGGCGGTCGTCTGGCTCTCTGCTTCGTCAAGTGTGGTAAGCAGTTCTTCGGGGTCGCCGTAATTGTCTTCGGTAGCGTGCGGGTTTTTAATGTCGAGGTTGTAGTTGCGTGCTTTTACCTCGTCGGCGGTGACTTTCCATGCGACTTCCGTCTCCACCCTCCCCTTGCGCTTCGCACCGCCCCACCAGTCAACACATGGCTTCAGATGCTCGATACGGATGGGCTTGGTCATGGAATATGCTTTTTGCGCATCGGGGACGCGGTGCTCGTAGAACCAGATGTCCTTGGTCGGTGTGCCCTTTTCGAAGAACAGAAGGTTCGTGCCTATGGTCGCATAAGGCTTGAACACACTGTTGGGGAATCGGACGATAGTGTGCAGGTTGCATTCTTCCATCAACTGCTCTTTGATTCTGGTCTTCACCCCTTCGCCAAATAGCGACCCATCTGGCAGCACAACGGCTGCACGGCCTTCGGGTTTCAGGATACGGATGATGAGGGCGAGGAACAGATCAGCAGTTTCGCGTGTCTGGAAGTGTTTCGGGAAGTTGCTTTCGATACCGTCTTCCTCACGGCCGCCGAAGGGCGGATTGGTAAGCACGATGTCCACGCGATCCGACTGCGTGTAGCTGATGTAGGGCCGCGCCAGCGTGTTGTCATGGCGAACGAAGCTGGGATTCTCGATGCCATGAAGCAGCATGTTGGTTACGCAGAGCATGTGTGGCAACTGTTTCTTCTCGACTGCGCGTAATGCTTCCTGCATCCGCTGCTCATCTTCCACTTTTTCTACATAACGATCCCGCATGTGTCGTATGGAACAGGTCAGAAATCCTCCGGTCCCGCACGCGGGGTCCATGAGAATTTCACCGGGTCTGGGATCGATGCGATCCACCATGAAGGCCGTCACGGCGCGGGGCGTGTAGTATTCGCCGGCATTACCGGCGCTTTGTAAGTCCGTGAGAATCTGCTCGTAAATATCGCCGAAGTGCTGGCGCTCAGCGAGATTATTAAAGTCGACTTCATTGATTTTGCTAACGACTTGCCGCATAAGCTGGCCGGACTTCATGTAGTTGTAGGCGTCCTCGAAAACGTCGCGCACAACGCGGCGGCGGTCAGCCTGCTTCCCGGCCGTCGAGAGTTCTTTGAGCTGCGGGAAGAGCTGGGTATTTATAAATGCCAACAGCTCCTCGCCCGTGATGCCCTCCGGGTCGGCCGCCCAGAAGCGCCAGCGCAGTTTCGCCGGAATCGGCGACTGATAGCCCTCCTGCATCAGTTCAAGCTGCTGATCCTGGTCGTCGATGATTTTTAGAAAGAACATCCAGCAGAGTTGCGAGATACGCTGGGCGTCGCCATCCACGCCGGAGTCCTGGCGCATGATGTCTTGTATCGATTTGACGGCATTGCGAACGGACATCGTTTAGGCTTCTCTCTGATACAGTGCGGACTGGAGTTCCTGCACGGCGAACATGAAATCCGCCCGCGTACCGAATTCCTTGATGAGCTGCATGGGTGTTCCCATCGCGTCGAGCGGCGGAATCTGTAGGATGCGCGGGTCTCCCAAATCAATTACGCCCTGATCCTGATACTTTTGCAGCAATGCTTCAAGGACGGCTCGCGCCTGCGGGCCGTATTGCGTGAAGACATCGCGCTTGCGTACGCTTTCCGCGCGTTCGCGCCGCGTCAGCGCGGGCTGGTCGAATGCGACATGGCAGATGAGGTCAAAGGGATCGAGGTCTTTTCCGACTTCGTCAGCGAGCGGTTCCAGGGAAAGCCCTTCGTTTTCCAACTCCTCGATGATGGCCTGCTTGCGCTCGGCTGATCTCCAGCGCTTGAGAAAACCATCCAAGCTGGCAAAACGCTTCTTCAGGGCATTCTTGGTGAAATCGCGCAGCGTTTCCGTGACGAGGCGGCCCTGCTCGTCCAGGTACTCGACGCGCTCCGCGACAATGGTGGCCCCTACCCCATCGACGTAGATTTTGCGCGGTGGGTCTTCACCGACCCTGATATTGATGTCCGGCGGCTGATCCACGATCACTTCGTCGTCTGCGGGCTGCGGCGGAATGGGCTCGCCATTCTCATCCACGGGCGCTACATCGTCGGGCGGGACGATGGGGTCATCCTGGCCGGGTTCATAAATCTGCACGGGCTCCCCGTCGAACTCCGGATCGGCGAAATGATTGGTCGCACCGCGAAAATCAATGAGCGTGAAATAAAACTTCTTCGTATCCTCATGGACGCGGGTGCCACGGCCGACGATCTGCTTGAATTCCGTCATGGAGCCCACCGAACGGTCGAGTACGATGAGGCGGCAGGTCTGTGCGTCAACGCCCGTCGATAGCAGGCGAGAAGTGGTCACGAGCACGGGATATTTTGCTTCCGGGTCGATGAAGTTCCCGAGTTGCGCCTGCCCTTCGTTATCGCTGCCCGTAATCCGCATGACATAGCGATGATTCTCCTTGCACAGGTCTTTGTTCTCGTTGATTAGAGCCTGCCGCATGCGCGCGGCGTGCTCTTCGTCCACGCAAAACACGATGGTTTTCTGAAAGCGGTCGTGGCTCTCCTTCAGGAAGTCCGACACTTTCTTGGCAACGAGCTTGGTGCGGTTGTCGATAACGAGCGTCCGGTCAAAATCCTTGGTGTTGTAAATGCGGTCTTCGATCTCGTTGCCGTCGCGGTCCACGTCTCCGCGTTCCGGCCGGTAACCCTGAACGTCCACGTTGATATGAACCTTGACCACTTTGTACGGGGCAAGGAAGCCGTCGGCGATACCTTGCCTGAGCGAGTAGGTGTAAACCGGATTCCCGAAATAATGGATGTTGGAGACGTATTCGGTCTCCTTGGGCGTGGCCGTGAGTCCGATCTGGGTAGCGCCGGAAAAGTATGTGAGGATTTCCCGCCATGCCGCATCGTCGGCGGCGCTGCCGCGATGGCATTCATCAATCACAATCAAATCAAAGAAGCCCGGCGAGAATTCCCGGAAGAGTTTCTGGCGTTCCTCAGGGCCGGTGATGGCCTGGTAGAGACCCAGATAGATTTCGTAAGCCGTGTCGATGCGGCGCTTTTTGTCCAGCGCCGTGGGGAGTTCGACTTCCGAGCCGTCCGGCCGTTCGATCGTCTTTGCACCTGTGCTGAGTTTGGCCATTGCCGCGCCGAAGGGCCGGAAGTCATTGACCATCGTCTGATCGACCAGGACGTTGCGATCAGCAAGAAACAGAATGCGTTTCTTGCGTCCAGCCTTCCACAAGCGCCAGATAATCTGAAACGCGGTGTAGGTTTTGCCGGTGCCGGTCGCCATGACGAGCAGGATGCGGTTTTGGCCCTTTGCAATCGCCTCCACCGTCGCGTTGATGGCGTTCGATTGGTAGTAGCGTGGGGCTTTGCCGCTTCCGTCGTCAAAGTAATCCTGCAGGACGATCTCCTCCTGCTGGGGAGTGAGTCCCTTCCAGGTGCAGTATTTTGACCAGAGATCCTTCGGTGAAGGGAAGGCGTCGAGCGAGAGCGTGGCTTCCTTCTCGGCAGACGCCCCGGTGCGGTCGTGAAAAACAAAGCCGTCGCCGTTGGACGAAAACACAAACGGGATATTGAGCGTCGTCGCGTAGTCGAGCGCCTGCTGCATGCCATCACCGACACTGTGGTTGCTGTCTTTTGCCTCGACAATGGCAATCGGAATATTCGGCTTGTAATAAAGGATGTAGTCGGCGCGCTTTGCCTTTCCACGGGTGACGAGCTTGCCGCGCACGATGATGCGGCCTTTCGTGAAGGCGACCTCCTCGCGAATCTGCATCATCCCGTCCCAGCCCGCCCGCTTGATAGCAGGGCCGATGAACTTGGAACAGATGTCGCGTTCGCTAAGGTCTCTTTTGTTCATAAGTCTCTACTGCCCCACTTCAGTCTCGTGTGTCGGGCCACGGCGTAAGCAAGCTGGGGTTGTTTTACGATGCTGCATTGAGTTTGTCTTCCTTTCATTCGATCATGGCAATCCGTACCAGGTGGACCGCCCGGCGCCATGACGTAGCAACAGGCCTTTTTCTACCAATGACGTGAAAGTGACTTTCAATGTATTCGGGCTTGCGCCGAACTCGCGGACCATATCGCGCGTCGTGACGCGGCCCTGATCACGCACATAGTCGAGGATTTTGACGGCGAGTTCCGGCAGGGCGGCGAGCGCATTCTTTTCGCGTTCCACCTTCACCGCCAGCCGGCGCTTTTGCTGCTGCAAGGCGCGCATGAAAAAGAGCAGCCAGGGCTGCCAGTTAGGCGCATCGGCTCGGATGGTGATTTGCGTCTGGCGCAAGCCCAGGTAATAGCCTTCCTTGCTGTTTTCTATAACGCTCTCCAGCGATGAATACGGAACATACGCATAGCCAGCCTGCAGCAGGAGCAGAGTGGTCAGAACGCGGCTCAGGCGTCCGTTGCCATCCTGGAAGGGATGAATTGCGAGGAACACGACGATAAACAGGGCAACGATCAAAAGCGGATGCAGGCGGCGAAGCTCGCGCGCCTGATCTAACCAGGCGATCAGCTCCGTCATTTGGCGTGGTGTATCGAACGGAATTGCCGTCTCGAACACAATGCCAATCATCTGGCCGTCGGCGTCGAAGGCACCGACATCGTTGCGAAGGGTCTTGTATTCGCCGCGATGACGTTCATCCTTGTCGCTGTATTGGAGCAGATCGCGATGAAGCTGTTTAATGTAGTTTTCGGTAACAGGGATGTCTGACCAGGCCCGGAAGATGGTCTCCATCACCTCGGCATATCCGGCGACCTCCTGCTCGTCGCGAGTGCTGAAGCGCTTAATCTCCAGGTTGCCGAGCAGGCGTTCCACCTGCCGGTCGGTCAGTTTGCTGCCCTCAATGCGAGTAGATGATCCGATGCTTTCGATGGTCGCAACGCGGCGAAGGGCGTTCAGCCGCTCCGGCGCAAGGGTGCCGAGGGCACGCCAGGCTCCCTTGAATTCGTCGATCTCCGACAGGAGGGCCAGCAACTCCTGCGTGACCTGAATGGTGTCAGTGTTGAGCATACCCGGAACTATGCCGGATTATACCGGATTGTCTATCGGGAAAACCACCCGATTAAACCGGATTAGCCCGAAATTCGCTTCAAAAGCGGACTCCGACTATGGAAAACGGGTATATGGGTGAAATTGGATATTCCCGTTAGCCACTGCCCCGCTTCCAGTTGTTCTTCTCCACTTCCGCGGCCGCGTTCTAGGCGGTGATGAGCGGATAACCTGATCGATCATTACCGGCAAACGCTCCTTTCGTCAGAAAGCGATCTTTGAACGGTTGTTGTTCCCCAGTTTGCTCCCTGAATGGCTTTAAGATTCTTGGTCTAAACCATTGATTGGGAATGACATATCAATATTCAGAAATGAAAGGGCTTTGGGTTGGTCGCCTTCAGGTCTACACAAGACGATTGAACGAAGCTGCTTGGTGGCGCACGCAAACCGGGTGATCCAATCGAGCGGGCGCTTCTTAAGCAAGAGCGGCTACGACGTTCCTCTGCGCGGATTACTGGATACGCTATAAAAACCATTTCATTCGGACTAATACGACTAATTGTGCAAGAATCGAACGGAGAAATTGTGGCTTTTGGGGGCACAGCGCTACGTTCGATTTGTTCCTCACTCCACGCAGGAAACGATTAATCAGTTACCCCTGGCAGATGATGTATGTCCGGTTGACGTCGCCTCATCGCGAGAGTCCACTCCACATTTGGTGCTCTGCTTGAGACATATGTTTTCTGAGGTCATGAAGCAGACCGCATGGTGCGATGACGGCTATACGCTCTATCACTACCGGGACAAGAATCAGGATGAGGTCGACATCATCGTCGAGGATGAGCGCGGCGCAATGCTCGGTATTGAAGTCAAAGCAAGTGCGACCGTGCATGCGAGCGACTTCAAGAGGATCCGGAAACTGTTGGACATCTGTGGTGACGATCTGAAGCTCGGAGTTGTGCTGTACGACGGAACGAAGGTTGTACCCTTCGGAGACCGCCTTTTCGCTGCCCCAATGTCCTGTCTGTGGAGTTGAGTTGAAACCATCGCGATTTTGAGAAGCCGCAGATAGCTTATCCTAACGTCGATATGGTCAAGGTGAATCAAGCGGCATGCGTAAGAGATCAGCGGACTCGTCACCGAAGGGATGGCGTGATAATCGCTGAATTTGAAAACCACGTCTCAACGTTCGCACACTCGTGCTGGCGAGATGGTAGCATCTCCTTCTACAAGGCTTTGTGCTGACGCGATGACTCAAACAACTCTCGATTTGCGTCACCGATATGAGCGGATCGCTCCTCTTTACGATCTGCTGGACATTCCATTCGAGTACGGTTGCTATCGTCGCCTTCGACCACTTCTTTTCCAAGGACTCTCCGGCCGGATTCTGGATGCCGGAGTCGGCACCGGCCGAAACATGCCCTTTTATCCGCCCGGCTCGGACGTTGTCGGTGTGGATCTCAGCCCCGCAATGCTGCGGCACGCCGAGCACAGGCGTACTCTTTCACCCGCGTCTGTCAAGCTGATGGAAATGAACGTGACTCGTCTCGAATTCCCCGACGCCTCATTCGATGCAGCGGTTGCGACCTTTCTCTTTTGTACCCTCCCCGATGAGTTACAGGTGTCCGCGCTTCGAGAACTCGAACGTGTTGTGAAACCCAAGGGGACTATTAGGCTCTTGGAATATACCCGTCCGCATAGAGGCATTCGGCGGGTCGTAACCAAGCTCTGGGAGCCATGGGTACATTGGGCCTATGGCGCGAGTTTCGATCGTCGGACGGAGCAGCACATCCCCGATGCCGGTCTGACGCTGATCGGAGCCCGCTTCGTGGTCGATGACCTCATACGACTGATCGAGGCCAAACCTCGGGCGTAACCACAGGTTATCGCGCAGATCGTCGCTACCAAAATGTGAAGTCATACGTCAGCACGGCGTCAAATACCGAAGAGCATCGGGGAAGTTCAAGAACGTGCAAGTCGCACTCGCTTGCGAAAAAACGAATGGTGCGGGCGGTCGGAATCGAACCGACACTCTGTCACTAGAACTGGATTTTGAATCCAGCGCCTTATCCGGCACAGCATGAAAGCTGTTTGACGTCTTTCGTAAACGTCTGCGCTGCCAGCTTGATTCCCTCCACCATGGTCAGATAAGGAAAGAGTTGGCGTGAGAGATCATGAACGGTCATTTGCGCGCGAATGGCCAATGCCGCAGTTTGGATCAGTTCTCCAGCCTGCGAGGCCACGGCCTGTACGCCGAGAAGCCTGCCGGTTTCCGGCTCCGCAACCAGCTTGATGAAGCCGCGAGTATCGAAGTTGGCGAGAGCGCGAGGCACATTGTCCAGCGTGAGCGTCCGCGTGTCGACGCGAGTCCCGATACGAAGCGCGGCAGCTTCATCGAGGCCCACTGTCGCGATCTGCGGATCGGTAAAGATCACGCTCGGCACCACGGATAAATCCAGCCGCTCGCTTCCACCGAGCATGTTCACCGCCGCACGTGTTCCGGCTGCAGCGGCGACATACACGTACTCCGGGTTGGTGGTGCAGTCGCCCGCCGCATAGATGTGGGGATTGGAGGTGCGCAGGAACTCATCCACTGGAATCGCGCCATTCTCGTTGGTGAGCACGCCGACACTCTGCAATGCGAGCCTGGAGGTACTCGGACGCCGTCCGGTCGCAATTAACAAGCGGTTGCCGTGAATGCTTTCACCGCCGACCTCGATCGTGAATCCTTTGCCGTCGTGATGGACGCGCTCGATCTGACTTCCGGTAATGATGCGCATGCCTTCGTCGATCAGTACTTGCTGGATCGCATCGCCAATTGCATGGTCACTGCGCGAAAGAATCCTGGATCGGACGATCATAGTCACCCGACTGCCAAGCCGGAGGAACGCCTGCGCCAATTCCAACGCGACGTAAGAGCCGCCGTAGACGATCAGATGTTCCGGCAACTGCGCCACCGCTAAGGCTTCAGTGGAGGTCCAGTAGGGCGTGCTGTCGAGGCCAGGCACAGGCGGAATCGACGGAGACGCGCCGGTGGCGATCAGCGCGCGGTCAAAGGCGAGGGATTGATGCCGGCCGTCGTCCCTTCTAATGAGCAACGTGTGATCGTCCAGAAAGCGCGCCTCGCCGTGAATGAGGCGGATATTGTCGCTGTTTTCGAGAATGGACTCGTATTTGGCATTGCGCAGTTCATCGACGCGAGCCTGCTGCTGGGCTTGGAGAGCCGCTCGATTTACCACAGGCGGTGCGAAGGAAATTCCGCTATCGAAGGGGCTGGACGTGCGCACATGTGCGACGTGGGCCGCGCTGATGAGAATCTTGGATGGTACGCAGCCGGTGTTGACGCAGGCGCCCCCGGCCGTGCCGCGCTCGACCATCGTCACTTCAGCGCCCTCTTCCTGCAGCCGAATGGCGGCAGCAAACGCGGCTGCGCCGCTGCCGATCATCGCAATCTTATTCGGCTTCGCTTGCGGTACGGCGCAGCAATCGTCTTCCTTCAGGGCAGATCTGGTTCTGGAAAGCAAGCCTTGGGCGGACATTACTTCGCATTGCCTTCCGGCTTTGCAGGATAGCCCGCATCCGCAGTCGCTTTGGTCAACGCTGCCACGTTGGTTTTAGCATTGTCATAGGTGACGATTGCTTCTTTCTTCGCAAACACAATGTCCACCTTTTTCACTCCCGGAACCGAGTGCAGCGCCTTGCGCACAGTGATGGGGCACACCGGGCAGGTCATGCCCGGAACATCGAGCGTGACGGTGCGAGTGGCGGCAAGGGCAGTAACCGGGGCAGCCAGCAATGCCACGACGAGCAGTTTGCAAAAGCCTTTCATTGTTCCCTCCCAATGCTTAAGTAAATGTGAGCTACAACATATAGGGCACATCCGACCCATGGGTTGGATAACTGAAGATCATGTGCTTCATATCCTGTGCGGAAATTCCCGACCGAATAGCAACTGCAAACAAGTTGATGACTTCCGCGGCCGCGCTGCCGAACAGATGCGCGCCGAGAATGCGATCCGTTCCTTCTTCGACGAGAGTCTTGTAACCGGAGGACCGTTCAGCAACCCTCCGGGATGAATACCAGCTTCCCGTCGATTCCGTTTTCACGTTGAACTTCAATCCTTTCTCTCGCGCCTGGCTCTCCCCGAACCCGACCGAAGCCAGGGGCGGGACCGTAAAGACTGCGGAAGGGATTCCGCGATAATCGGGCTTGGCATGATTCCCCTTCAGCAGATTCGTCGCGACTAGCGCGCCTTCATAGGCGGCCACGGGGGTGAGCGGGGGACCTCCGCTGGCTGCCGCGTCGCCGGCGGCGTAGACAGCAGCATTGGAAATGCTCTGTAGGTATTCATTGACCTTCACGCCGTGCCGGTCCCAGTCGACCCCTGCGGCATCAAGGTTCATGTCATCGATCTCAGGCTGACGTCCTGCGGCATGAACAACCATATCTGCGTGAATAGTCTGCATTTGACCTGAAGCCGAGACCTGCACCGTGAAACCGTCGGATTGTTTTTCGATCCCTACGGCCTCGGTCTCAAGTTGAATGTCGGCTCCCAAGGCGCGGGTGTGCTCGACCAGCAGATCGACCATGTCTGGATCGAATTGAGTCAGCGGACGATTGCCGCGATGAACAATGGTGACCTGCGATCCGGCCCGCAGCGCCACATGAGCAAACTCAAATGCGATGTACCCTCCCCCAATGAACAGAATGCGAGGCGGAAGACTCTCCAGTTCGAGAAACTGTTCGCTTGTAATCAGGTGTTCAACGCCAGGGATCTCGAGATCCACAGGCTTTTGGCCGGCGGCAATGACGATAGAGCGGGCTTCCAGCACGTCCTCGCCGACCCGGATCGTGGTTGGTCCGGTGAAATGGGCGCGGCCATGGAACGCCACAATGCCGGCTTTCCTGTATGCCTCTTCGCGGTACTTTGGTACAGGCTCAGTAAACGAGCGCTTGAAGCGCATCAACTCACGCCAGTCGATGCTCAATTGTCCAGCCTGTACTCCGTTGCCTTGCATGCGGCGGCCCCAATCGGTCACTTCCGCGGCTCCCACCAGCACTTTCTTCGGATCGCAACCACGCAGCGCGCAGGTGCCGCCGAATGGCCGCGAATCTACAATGGCCACCTGCCAGCCTGCGGCGCAACACCGCGAAGCCACTGCCGACGCAGCGGATCCAGTTCCAATCGCAATCAAGTCGAATTTTCTATTCATGACCTCTCCTATCTGTTTATCGGATGCATCGGCTCTTAGTAGAAGAGTGGTGCCAGATACGGAAACGAGAGCGCGATCAGCACCAGCACCGCGACGATCCAGAACAGGCCTTTGTAGAGGCGTTTGGTTTGCGGCAAGGCGCAAATCTCACCCGTTACGCATTTCTCAGCAGGGCGATAGATACGCTTCCAAGCGAAAAACAGAGCAATCAGGGCCACAGCGATGAACAACGGACGGTACGGTTCCAGCGCTGTCAGATTGCCGATCCATGCTCCGCTCAAACCGAGGGCAATCAACAGCAACGGCCCCAGGCAGCAGGTGGAGGCGAGAACCGCAGCCAGGCCGCCGATCGCCAGCGCGCCGGATTTAGATTTTTCAGACGCCATACATCTTCTTTTCTTCCTCTCCGTAAACAGGGTAATCTCCGTACATAGGTACGGAGTCAAGCATGAAATCCAGATTAACGATTGGGAAGTTGGCGGAGGCGGCAGGAGTCGGGGTCGAAACGATCCGGTTTTATCAGCGTTCTGGATTGTTGCCCGAGCCGGAACGTCCGCCGTCAGGGTATAGGGAATATGCGGAGGAAGACGCGCGCCGGATCCGCTTTATCAAGCGAGCGCAAACGCTCGGGTTCAGTCTGGCGGACATTGCCGGCCTGCTGAAGCTGGACGGGCCCCAAACGTGCAGCGTCACGCACGACCTTGCGCTGGAAAAACTGCATGTTGTGGAAGAGAAGATCACGGCTCTAACAGCCATCCAAGACGCCTTGCAGCAGTTGGCTCGGCAGTGTGAACTCAAACATAAACGAGGAACTTGCCCTATTATCCAGTCGCTGGCGCAGGATGGCGACCAATGATCAGAGCTCGGCGGAGGTCCCCCGTAGTCTTAGCTTTCTAATGCAGAACTCGACAGATCACCCTTGACTCCGGACTCAGGTACAGGGTTTAGGGTGGAAACATGAACAAGCTCACGGTTGGCCGATTGGCCCGGGACGCGGGCGTAAATCTCGAAACAGTCCGGTATTACGAGCGCCAGGGGCTCGTGTCCCCGGCTGCACGCACCGAGTCCGGATACCGCATCTACCAGCAGGAGTCGGTGCGCCGCATCCGCTTCATCAAGCGCGCTCAGGAACTCGGCTTTTCTCTCCATGAAATCAAAGAACTCCTTTCGCTGAAGGTCGATTCCGATGCGACAGCAGCTGACGTTCGGGTGCGGGCGCAGGCCAAGCTTGTCTCGGTCGAAGAGAAGATCCGACACCTACAGGATATCCAGCAGAGCCTCACGCGACTCATTGAGAGCTGTCACGGCGTGGGACCAGCGGCAGACTGCCCGATCCTTGAAAATCTCGATGGAAAGGATTTCGAGTGAAACGAGTATCTCATCTTCAGACCTCGAATGCCCTCGCAGGCGCGCGCACGTTTCGCCGCAGCGAGTCCAAATTCACGACTTCCGGTGCGCGAGAATGCCGACTGCAAGAGGGGAGGTTTCAGCAATGCAGAAGCTAATCGATCAAAGCGGAGAAAAATCAGAACAGGTGCAGGATCCAGTCTGCGGAATGACAGTCGATCCCACGAACGCCGCGGGATCGGTCGAACACGCGGGCCGAGCCTACTACTTTTGCGGCAAAGGCTGTGCCGAGAAGTTTCGCTCCAATCCGGCAGCTTACCTGCAAAAGACGGAGAAACCGTCCGATACTTCGGCCGCCTCCGTGACCACTTCTGAGTACACCTGCCCAATGCATCCCGAAATACGTCAGCGGGCGCCTGGAAGCTGTCCGAAGTGCGGCATGGCTCTCGAACCTGTACTCGTGTCGCCGCCGGTGCGGACCGAGTACACCTGCCCGATGCACCCGGAGATCGTGCAGTCGGAATCTGGCGCATGCCCGAAGTGCGGCATGGCTCTGGAGCCGCGCACGATCACAGCGGAGGAACGGAATCCTGAGTATGACGAGATGCGGCGGCGATTCTGGATCAGTGTTGCCCTGACGATTCCCCTTCTGGGGATGATGATCGCCAACTGGATGCCGGGCCATGCGCTTCGGCAAGTCCCAGGCAGTGCTCTCCAGTGGATAGAATTCGCACTCGCAACACCGGTAGTCCTCTGGACCGGCTGGCCGTTATTTCAGCGCGCCTGGGCATCCGTCCTTCATCGCAGTCCCAATATGTTCACGCTGATCGGAATCGGCGCTGGCACGGCCTATCTTTACAGCGTTGTCGCAATCCTGGCACCGGGCTTGTTTCCAGCGCCTTTTCGCGATGCTAGCGGCCAGTTAGCGGTCTACTTCGAGCCAGCGGCCTTCATTGTCACTCTCGTACTTCTCGGACAAGTTCTGGAATTGCGAGCACGCAGCCAGACCAGCGGCGCGATCCGGGCACTTCTCGGATTAACGCCACGCACAGCTCGAGTGATTCTTCCCGATAATAGCGAGGAAGATGTCGTGCTCGAGCGCGTAGTTGTCGGAGATCGTTTGCGCGTGCGCCCAGGAGAAAAGATTCCGGTCGATGGTCTCGTGATCGAGGGGCGAAGCTCGGTCGATGAATCCATGATGACAGGTGAACCGATGCCGGTGGATAAAACTACCGACAGTAAAGTCACTGCCGGGACCATCAACGGAACCGGGGCGCTCATTATGCGTGCGGAACGGGTCGGTTCGGACACACTGCTTTCGCATATTGTGCAGATGGTAAGCGAAGCCCAGCGGACTCGGGCTCCCATCCAGCGCCTGGCAGATGTGGTGGCAGCGTGGTTTGTCCCCGCAGTCCTGATCGTCTCCGCTCTGACATTCATTGTGTGGAGTCTCTATGGCCCAAACCCGCGCATGGCCCATGCTTTGGTCAATGCCATCGCAGTTCTCATCATTGCCTGCCCATGCGCCCTGGGTCTGGCCACTCCAATGTCGATTATGGTTGGAACGGGACGAGGGGCTGCGGCGGGAATCCTGATCCGCGATGCCGAAGCACTCGAAGTACTTGAGCACATCGACACGCTCGTCGTGGATAAGACCGGCACCTTGACGGAGGGGAAACCTCGTCTTGCGAGTGTGTCGGCGTTGCCTGGTTTTCAGCAACGCGAGGTGTTGGCGCTTGCCGCCGGACTTGAGCAGGCAAGCGAACATCCCCTGGCCTCCGCCATTACGGCAGGAGCGCGAGATCAGGGCATCCCCATCGATCATGCCGACACTTTTGAATCGTTGACCGGAACGGGCATTCATGGGTCCGTCGCAGGCCACGCAGTGGCAGTCGGCAGTATGCGGCTCCAGCCCGAGATATGGACCCCGGATTCGAATCTTCTGGATCGTGCGAATCAGCTGCGCAGCGAAGGCCAGACGGTGATCTTCGTGTCCGTAGATGGGCGGCCCGCAGGCATGCTCGGAGTCGCCGATCCCATCAAGGCGAGCTCGGTCGGGGCCATTCGGCAACTTCACAAAAAGGGCATCCGGGTCGTCATGCTGACCGGAGACAATCGCACGACTGCCGATGCCGTCGCCCGCAAGCTGGGGATCGATGAGGTGGAGGCGGAGGTGCTCCCAACCCAGAAAGGCGAGGTCGTCCGGAGGCTGCAGGGAAAAGGAAGAATCGTTGCTATGGCAGGCGATGGGATGAATGATGCACCCGCGTTGGCAGCCGCGAATGTGGGGATTGCGATGGGAACAGGAACCGACATTGCAATTCAGAGCGCAAGCATAACCCTTGTGAAGGGCGACCTTCGCGGCATCGCACGAGCCATGGAACTCAGCCACAAGACGATGCGCAATATTCGCCAGAATCTTTTCTTTGCATTTGCATACAACACTCTGGGCGTGCCGATCGCCGCTGGAATCCTTTATCCCTTCTTCGGCTTATTGCTGAGCCCGGTCATCGCCAGCGCAGCCATGACATTCAGTTCGGTTTCGGTCATCAGCAACGCCTTGCGGCTGCGCAACATTCGGCTTTAGCGAAGGAGGCTCGCGTGAGGTATTACCACAATTGGGTTACCGTGCTTGTAATTACTTCATTCGCTCTGGGCGGTATTGCGCGGGGCCAAACAGATCCATCTCCTTTGACTCTCGATTCCGCTATCGAGTACGCGAAGCGTCACAGTCCTTTATTGGCTGCGACCCAACAAGGCGTACTTACTAAACAGGCGGCAGTCGCTGCCGCCAATGCCGAGCGGTTGCCACATGTCGATGTGGACGCCGCTCTGCGCGGAAGCAACCAGCTAACGGAGAGCGCTCTGGGATTTCCTTTAACTCCGCTGGCAGACATACCCAACCAGCCGTTCGGGAATGGACACTTGACTGGCCTTGCCAGTGCGACTGTGCCCATCTATACCGGTGGCCGGATTGGCGCAGAAACACGCGTCGCTGAGGCCGAACGCGACCTGGCCCAGACGAACGTGTATGACGTTGAAAGCAATCTGGAGTACGAGGTTGCTACCACGTATGCGCGATTGGTCGAAGTTGAGCGGGATGTCCAGGCAGCGCAGGAATCCGTGGCCACTCTCACAGAGAGTCAACGCATCGCACGGCAAATGCTGAGCGTGGGCAAAATTGCGCGCGTAGATCTGCTCAAGATTGATACGCGGCTGGCTGGTGTGCGAGCGGAAGACATCGATTTGGAGAACGAACAAAACATTCTTGCTGGCCAGTTGAACGCCCTGTTGGGGCGACCCGTCGACACTCCTGTGGTCACT
The DNA here is from genome assembly GCA_035534055.1 of Candidatus Acidiferrales bacterium. GTDB lineage: Bacteria > Acidobacteriota > Terriglobia > Acidiferrales > UBA7541 > Palsa-295. The sequence goes on from DATLST010000079.1 coordinate 70,248, forward strand.
CAAACCGCGCTGCCACATCCGGAAGTTACGATTTCCGCAGACCAAGCCGCTCTCGCCGCCACCACCGGGAATACGCAGTACCAGCTTGCGGAGGCACAGACGACACTTGCACAGAAGTCCGTAGATCTGGCGAAGTCACAGCTTCGACCAACCCTCTCTTTTTCGGCGGAATTTTTCAAGCAGAGCCTCGATCCATTCTCTGTATACCGCGGCGGCGCGATCGCCGGGTTTTCCTTCAACTACCCAATTTTCGACCGGCCCTTGAGCCACCGCGTGCAGGAGGCAAAAAGCCGTGAGCTTGAAGACCGCTCCCGGGCTGATCAGGCGCGCCTGGACGCAATGCAGCGGGCACGGACTGCAACGTTGCGGTTACGGGATGCCGAAGCGCGCATTCAAGCCACGCAGGCATCGATTTCAGAAGCACGCGAAGCCCTGCGAATCGAACAGGAAAAGCTGAAATACGGACGTGGAATTATCGAGCATGTGTTGGACGCCCAGGCGGCTCTTCTGACATCGGAAGCGGATTATTATCGCGCACTGTCCGACTACACCATCGCTACGGCATCTCTCAAGCGCGAGACGGGACAATAAGGGGTTAGCCATGGATAGAACGGAACAGGCGCAACAAAACGACAGGTTCAACATGAGGAAGCTCGGTAAGCCCCTCTTGTATGCATTGCTTCTGGTGATTGCATTCTTTGTGATAAAGGCCAAGTTCTTCACGCCACCTTCGGTGATGGTGACACGCGTGCGGCAGCAGGATGTAGTTGCCGAAGTTCAGGGAACGGGAACTATCACCGTCGATCAGCAGGCCGATATAGGTGCAAAAATTGCTGGAAGAATTAACCGAGTGTTTGTCGATCAAGGTGATTTTGTCCACAAAGGGCAATTGATTGCCACTCTGGAAGATACCGATATCCGGCGACAGATCCAGCTTTCGCAGGCCCAGTTGCAGGCGGCCCGTGCGGCGATACAAGCAAAGCGCGCGACAGAAGAGGCAAAGCGCGCGACAGAATGGCAAACGCAACGCGCCTGGGAACGTGAAAAGCACCTCGTTGCGACCGGAGCGGTTAGCCAGGAGGAAGCAGATTCCTACGAGGAGCAGTACCGAACGGCAGGCAGCGCAGTGAGAGCCGCAGTTGCCGATGTTGGAGCTGCGCAACGCGAGGCCGAAGCTGCGAAAGCGGATGTTCAGTTCCAGGAGTTCAATCTTTCCGAGACAAAGATTTTCACCTATCTGCCCGGCGTGGTTGTCAATCGGCCCAAGCGGCCGGGTGATGCCATCGTCCCCGGAGAGCCAGTAGTGACAGTCGCAGACCCACGCGTGACCATGGTCGACGCATTTGTGGATCAAAGGTTTTCTGGCAAACTTCATGCTGGACAGCCCGCTACGGTCATCGTACGAGGACGAGACAGCCAGCCTTTTCAAGGGTATGTCCTTCGCATCAGCCCACAGGCCGATGCCGGCACCGAGGAAATGACGGTCGAGGTCGCGTTTCCACTACCTCCAAAAGAGCTTCAAATCGGACAATGGGCGGACGTGTACATCGAAGTTGGCAAGGCAAAAGATGCAATAGTGGTTCCGAACGCCGCCATCATGCAAATGGGCAACAAGCATTTTGTATTGGCTGTGGGCACTGATCGCAAGGTAGAGCGGGTAGAGGTAGAGCCAATTGCAAGCAGTCCGCGTTCACCGTTGGTTGCAGTACAAGGTGACCTCAAGCCCGGCGAGCAAGTGATACTCAAGCCGATGGGCTTGAAGCCAGGGGAAAAAGTTCGCGCCCAAGCGGCATCTCCTTTGAACGGAGATACCACATGAACCTGGCAATCAAAGACATTCGTTACCATCTGTTCAAGTTCATCAGCTCGACGGTCGGTGTCGGCCTCATTCTGATGGTAGTGCTGACCATCGGAGGCATTATTCGCGGTATCATCCTGGACTCATCCACGATCATCGACGCAACCGGAGCGGACCTCTGGGTTGTCCAGAAAGACTGGCTCGGACCATTCGTCGAGATATCGAGGCTTCCCGAGGATTATTACCACGCCATTCAGTCGATGCATGGGGTGGACGAAGTCAGCCCCCTGGTCATGGCCTGGGATCATATCGAACGTCCGATGCGTCCAACACCCCTGATGAAGTTTATGTATATGAATACCGTGATCGGGACACGCACGATGGTGCAGCCAGGCTGGATGGACATGCCGCATGACCTGCGGTTCATCGTGATTGGTTATGAACCCGGCCATCTTGGCGGACCTCCCGTGATCGTCGCTGGCCGTGGAATCGAGGCTAGTCATTACGAAATCGTTGCAGATGTAAAAACCGGCCTTGAGCCCGGTGAGCATATCCGTCTGGGTGATTTTGATTACACAGTGGTTGGGCTGACGAAAAACATAGTGGGCTACACCGCCGATCCCGTCATCTACGCCACTCTGAATGACGCACAGAACATCTTGTTAGAAGCCGATCCTGATCTTCTGCGCAACATACGCAGACGAACGCAGCAACAGCTACTCAGCGCAGCCACTCTTGATCCACGACTAAGTGGCCCGCTGGCAAACCATGCCTCCCAAATCGCCGAAAATGTCAGCTTTGTGAATGCCGTGGCAGTGAAGGTCCAGCCAGGAGTTTCGGTCGAAATGGTGGCGCGGGAGATCGCGCGTTGGAAACACCTCACTGTGTATACGTCCGCACGGGAGGTGAATATGCAACTCATGGGATCGAACCGGCTCATCCTGTTGCAACTGTCACTGTTCCGCCTCATCCTCTTGATCATTGCGGGAGTTGTGATCGGGCTTATTACGTACACATTCACGCTGGACAAGCTGAAGGAAATCGCGGTGCTGAAGCTGTTGGGCACGCAAACTCGCCGTATCTATTCCATGATCCTGCAACAGGCAGTGTTGATGGGGCTTTTGGGCACCCTGCTTGGGGCGGCACTGGAGTTCGCCAGCGAACCCTATTTCCCAAGAAGAGTCGTGGCTACGCGCGGCGATGTTGTGCAGATGCTGATCGTCATCAGCGTCATTGCGTTTCTGGCCAGCATCATGGCCATTCCGGCGGGCCATGAAAGTAGACCCGCGCAGCGTGCTCGGCACATAAGGAGAAGAACGGATGGAGTACGCGATTCAAGCGAGGGACCTGTCTAAAAGCTACGGTGAAGGACATTCACAGGTCGATGCGCTCAAGGACATCAGCATGGCAGTGCAACCTGGAGAACTGTTCGCCATCATGGGACCGAGCGGGTCAGGGAAAACTACGCTCTTGATGATTCTCGGCCTCGTCACCGAACCGAGCGAAGGGAGCGTACTGCTGGAAGGGAAAAGCATTTATGAAGGAAAGAGGTTCGATTTGCAGCGGCTTCGCCGCGAAAAGATTGGCTTTATCTTCCAGTTTTCAAACCTCATTCCGTTCTTAACTGCAAAGGAAAACGTACTGCTCTCTCTGGAACTGGTCGACATTGTCGGACGGCAGGCGGATAAACGCGCGACAGAATTGCTTGCATATCTGGAAGTAGCAAATCGTGCTGATAACCTTCCTGAGCAACTCTCCGGAGGTGAAAGGCAGCGGGTGGCCGTCGCTCGCGCCCTGGCAAACAACCCAGCCATCATTCTTGCCGACGAACCCACGGCGGCGCTGGATACCGAACGCGGGTTGAGCGTGATGCGACTACTGCGCAAGGTGAGCAAGGAACAGGGCACGGCAATTCTGGTAGTCACGCATGATACCCGCATGATCAGCGAAGTGGATGGTGTCATTCACCTCATGGATGGACGCATGGTGGAAGACAGCGACTCCCAGCGGCAGCTGCAGTCGCAGAACGGGAGGTGAAAGAAATGACCAACATCACAACCATTACGAGCAGCCACTTTGAAGCTAAAATTCCGCGAGCGCAGCAACCCATGGTTCTTGATACAACACTCTGGGCGTGCCAATCGCCGCTGGAATCCTTTATCCCTTCTTCGGCTTGTTGCTGAGCCCGGTCCTTGCCAGCGCAGCCATGACATTCAGCTCGGTTTCGGTCATCAGCAACGCCTTGCGGCTGCGCAACATCCAACTTTAAGAAAACGAGGTCTATCCATGGTGCCGCAGTGGCTTCATCTGCTTGCGCTCGTCTCTGTTTCCGTTGGCATCTTTTCTGCAGTCGTCATCTTGGTTGACATTCTCAAGGGTCATCGGCAACGCATGATCATAATGAATATCGTCTGGCCGATTACAGGGCTTTACCTCGGGATCGTCGGAATCTGGGCGTACTGGCGCATGGGCAGGACTGGATCGAAAGAGGTCATTGCACATAGTTCTGAGAAGAAACCATTCTGGCAATCCGTCTTTGTTGGTTCCACGCACTGTGGCGCAGGATGCAGCTTAGGCGATGCCCTGGCAGAATCGACGATTTTTCTAACCGGCATTACGCTCGCCGGTTCTGTGCTTTACGCAGCTTTCCTCTGGGATTTCATCGCCGCATACATCATAGGAATCGCTTTTCAGTATTTCGCCATTGTGCCGATGCGCAAACTCGGTTTTCGCGAAGGCATCAGAGAGGCTATCAAAGCAGACACCATCTCGCTCATCGCTTTTGAGATCGGCATGTTTGTCTGGATGGCTCTTACAGCCGAGGTCTTTTTCGCCCGGCCGCTTCATCCCGATAGCGTTGTGTATTGGTTCATGATGCAGATTGCGATGATTGTCGGATTCACTACTACCTATCCTGCAAATTGGCTCCTCATTCGCCGAGGCGTGAAGACAGAAATGTAGAAGGACGTATGTTGACCAAAGAGGCGACAACTACGAGGCTCATGTCTTTTGTGCGGTCACGACCGCGTAGCCCAACTTTCCGCGCTGGGTCGCATCGAGGGCAGCCCTAGCAAACTGCTTAGCAAGGGCAAAGTCAACGCCACGGATATCGATTTTTTTAAGAGCCGCCATGATCTCGGCTCCCAGCAATTTTCCCTGAATTTGCCGCACCATTTCCGTTAAGGCATGGCCTTGATCTTCAACAGTCTCAAGCTGGAATCCAGCCGCACGCAAGATTTCACTGTAATGTTCAACCGGCAGCGCATCCCCGATACAGGCGATCCAGGCCAGCAGCCCTTCCAGATCAGGAATCGATTCTTCCGTTCTTATCAGGTCGCTGAGGCCCAGCAATCCTCCTGGTTTGAGCACACGATGGAACTCGCTGGCGGCTATCTGTTTACTGGGGAAGGTGCAGAAAGCGCACTCGCAGACAATGGCGCCGAAGGTGTTGTCGGCGAAAGGCAGGCGTTCCGCATCACCGAGTTCAAAGCTCACCAGCTGCGTCAATCCCCGCCGCTGGGCCTCGTCTGTGGCGAAGCGCACGTTTTCCTCACTCAGATCCACGCCGGTGACATGGCAACCAAAGGATTCCGCCAGATGGAACGCGCTGGTACCACGGCCTGAGGCGACATCGAGCACATTGGAAGCACCCGTTAGTCTGAGCAACGCGCCCAGGTGATGCGTGAGTTCCGTGCCCCCTGGATGAAAGCTGTCTCCCAGCAGGAGGCGCGCAAAATCGCTTCCATAAAAGGCCGCACAGCATTGTTTGACGCTCTGCTCTTCCATCTGGCGTTCTCTATCGCGATCCATTCGGTTGAATTTGCAGGAGTGGGGCCGCTTCCGGCCGAGTAGCGTCTGACTTGAAGTCAAAGACTACGGGCTTGACTTCATACGGCAGTTGGTCACGGCGAGCTCGTTTCCGCTGTGGTTCCATAGCTTCCAGTTGCGCGCGGGCCTGTTCACGGTAGCCCACGGTGTTGTAGGCGCAAAAGGGTACCTGTTTGCCACCCGGCACCAGGAATTCCTTGCAGCACTTCATCAGGTTCTTCTGGTTGAAAGTCCAGGGGTCCATGAAGTCCTGCAGCATGATCATGATCATGTTGTTTGCGATGTCGCCGATGGTCAGGCTTTCCGGCAGGCCGCACGCCTGGCAGGAGACGGCAAACTGCTCCGCCGACTTTTGCGAACCCGAGACCGCAGAGGACGACCAGAGTCCTTCAAGCGCCTTCTTGATCTCCAGACTGAAGTCCGGCATCACGCGGTTGGTGATGTAGTCGAGATAGTCATACACATTGACGATGCGCGAGAGCGGTGTCACTTTGTCGCCATCAATAAACGCGTAGGTGACGGAATTGCATGTCGGGAAGCAACACGGAACCGGGATGAAGTCGCTGACGACAAACGTGCCGGAGGTTTGCTGTTCAATCATCTTGAGGATGTCGGGGATGGTAATGCGCTGCATCGGATCGTGCTGCATGTGGCGGCCAGCATGAAACGCCGGTTGAAAATTGATGCCGCGCACGGCCGGGTGCTTGATGGCAAATTCAACGATCTTTCCTACTTCGTGATCGTTGACTCCGCGCTCGATGGCG
>DATLST010000080.1:0-3317 GCA_035534055.1 Candidatus Acidiferrales bacterium
GCGGGACACGCGCCCGCTACGATTCAATTATTCCGAGAAATGTGTGAGCGGGATGGAATTTCAGTTCCGATTCAGATTCATTTGCCAGAACCATTCGACCGGACAATGTTCGAGAACTCTGCAAACTGAGCACTCCGCTTACGGGTACTCCGGCGTGGCGGGTGCGGCCCCGCGGCTGGTACGCCGGGAAGCGGCTCAACCTGCTACAACCTGGGTACTGGGGAGTTGACCAACACGTGCATCGGCTGTTAGTAGCCATGACCGCGCCAAGAGGGGCTATGAACCTCTGGCTATGGGCCGTGGCGACGGTCGTCGTTGCCTTCGCCCTGCGAATATTCATACCCGATCGATGGCTCGTGTACTGGGGAGGAAACTACTACCGACACCTGAACGGAGTTGCCTTTGGAGCGTTCCTCGGGGGTGCGATCCTGCTGGTTTTGATAGCGCTGTTACGACTTGTTGTGAGGGTCTCCCGGAGCAAGTGAAATGCGATTTGACGAGATTATATACTTGCCTCTCGCTACGTCCACAGGTCTACTGCCTTCCGCATTTGTGTGTCCGCACCTGCAATTGTCAAGCCGTTAGCAGATCACTTACTAGGGAACATCGAGAAGGGAAAAAGTAAGAAAATATTTTTGTGCAAGAATAGAGTGGCAGGCGGTTCGCCGGAGCCTTTATGCTTGCTTTGGTATTGATATTGGGGTACTAGAGAAGGCTCCAGTCCGAGGTGAACAATGCAAACACAAGCCCCGAAGGGTCAGTATCGGGTAATAGGATTGGATCCAGTCGACACTCTCACATGGCCAAGCGGGCCGCTCTGGAAAGACTGCGAAACATTCGACGAGGCACGAGACTTTGCAGACCGCAATGGAGAGTCGTACGCCTGGGTCTATGTATACGACGACACGAGCGCGGTTTTGTACGAGGGAGGCTGCCACGCGCAGCAGCTTGAAAGAATTCGAGATCTAAATCAACAACCCCCGGTGGAAACGAAACCAAAACCCTAAGAGTCGCCTAAGTTTCTGCTGCCTCCGTCCTCGACCACGCGGTATTCCTCGCCTCGATCGGTTCTTTCGGTACTTCGCGGTACCATTGGCCCAGACCACAACCTAATGGCAGGCTGTCTGTGAGCTAGGTCGAGGCCCCTGCGCGTAAACCCAATGGAGCCAGTGGATAAACCGGACCCCTACGGCGACTGGGTCCTTTTGGGGATTAAGGACGGGCGCGACGGACCGCCGCTTCTTGTCGATGAAGAGTTGTTGGCCGCTGCGCGAAAGGCTTGGCCCCGAGTTCTGGCTCACGTCCGAGGTGAACTTTTTGATAGAGAATTGGGCCCCGAGAGGACGGCGCTCGCAGTGTCGCGTTGCTCCATAGATAGCCTCTGGAAGAGTGGAATCGGGAGATGGAATTGTCAAGCCGTTGGAAGATCGCAGAAAGCTGCTAAGGGAAAATCTGCCGTAAACACCGAAGGACGAATCACGCCGAACTATTTGACAACTAACGGGTATTCCCTTTGTTCGACGCCCGCTCTGCCAATCACGAGCAAATAATCGCCCGAACTGAGGTTTGAAACATCCAGTTTTACCTTCAGTCCTGGAACGCCATTTTCATTTACTGCGAGCCCCGTTGTTGTAACCAGGGGCTTTTCCAATTCTGTGGACACGCGCACCTCATAATTGCCCGGCCCGTCACTCTTTGGAAGCAGCAGCGTCAGGTCAAGCCGACCACGCGGAAGCTGAATTGGGCCAGAATTCGCGGAGGGAGCTTGTTCGCCTCGAAGGACTAAGCGATTTCTCAGATCGACTGTGACTCTCTGATACGATGCGATTGTAGGGACCCTTCGACCAGTCCCGTGGAACCAATGAGCTTTCCACACCCAGCCTGCAACAGCAGCGACAATCAGCAACGCAGCACTTGCCAGCACGAGTTCAAGCGTCTTGCGCCTTGTGGCTTGCTTTTGAAGTGCGGTGTATTCGATGAAGCAAGGCGAACAGCTACCAATATGAAGCACCCACTGTTCGGCCTCACGCAAGTCCATTTTCCGCTCGGCAAGACCTTTTAGCACTTCCGAACCCGGACACCCCACTCGGTCAGGGTTTGGATATCCTCCGTCCATTAAGACGCGCTGGCCCGTTTTGATCAACTGCCCTTCCTCGCGTTTGGAAAGCACGTCATCGCGCTTTGAATCCGCCATTATTTTGCCCTCCCTGGTTCGGGAGTTGGGTCCGTTTTCGAGTATATCCGGCCCAAAATGCGCTTCCGCGCTCTCACTACGCCCCTGTTGAATTGAACCTGCACCGCGTTCGCACTAATTCCGAGCTTTTCTGCAATACCGTCCCACGACCAACCCATTTGCCGAAGGCTGAACAAATACCTCGTCCGCTCGTTCATATACCCGGTGACTTCTTTCAGAAACAGTTCATCCTCAATCCGCGAAGCCCAGTTCGAAACTTTCGCATCACGAAGCGCAATTAAGTCGGTCAGCGATCCCACGTAGTCGATAGTCGGCTGTTTGGCGGCGCTTCTATTCAGCCTATGAGCAGTCACCCAAAACACATAATCGTCCAGGCTCTTGATTCGCTCTCGGAAGCGCGGATGGCGTTCTATCAGCGAGGAAAGAGAGTGCACAGCCCCTTCCAACTCCTCAGCCGCACTCGAAGCATCTTGTCCCAAGCGTTTGGCATACGAGACCACGCGCCGCCAATTCCGATGCGCTGCGGCGAGAAGCTCGCCGTCAATCGCCTTGCCGGCGTTGTCGTGGGGCTGAATCCAAAGGGTTGGATCGCCCTCAATTTTGCCTCTCATCGAACGTAACCTAGAACCCAGCCCCTCTTCGTTAATTATATCGTTACTGCTATCGCCAGCGACCCGTTCCCTTGCCAAATTACTTCCCCTATTTATAAGAAGGCTAAAAACTCCCAAAACCTTACAGAAAGTTTTCCTGTTTTGCGCGAGAAGCCCCCCCCATCCGACGCCCTTTGCGACGCGCACATAGAGACGCGTTACCAAAAAATATTTGTAAGCTTCCTTCCCTGTTTAGCTTTCCTATAAGTGAGGGCCGATCAGGAGTGATTCACGGTCGACTCTACAGTGACAGTGCGCGGCCACTAAAGCCGTATGGCTAGTGTTCCCATCTTCCGAAGCGAGGAAAAATGTGAGGCCAATGAACCCGAGGAGAAAAGCGAGATGCAATCCGCGGTTCCTGCTGAACTCGGTTGACCTCTTGGGCAGAGAGATCGATCCCGCCGTAGCCTCCGTTGCCCAAGAAATCGCTCCTCGTGCAGTCTCCCACGGCGAGAAGCTTCTCGGCGATCCGG
>DATLST010000081.1:0-11595 GCA_035534055.1 Candidatus Acidiferrales bacterium
GCCTCGTTTTTTTGCTGTAGCGCTCGAATCCGTTCGCCATCGCCAGTGTCCTCTGCTTCATGATTGCCACTATCCTCCCACTGCTCCCCACACCTTATCCGTTACACGCAAAACATGGAGCACTTATTCAGAAGTTCCCTAAGCTGAGTCTCACAGGATGCGACGGGGAACTTCCGACACTCTGCACGAAAACAGAATGCGGTGCCGCACTGACGGGAGCCGTGAACGCCAGTGGAGATTCTAGGGCTGTGCCCCATGGAAGCGACAGCCCCATTGTGTGCTCGCAGCGCGGTTCGGTTGCCGCAATATACTTGTGAATCGACCGGAATTGCGTTCGGGCTCTCAAAAAGTACTCCGCTCAGCGGTAGCGTCAATTCGTAATTTCCACATCAGTGTATACCGAAGAAATTGCCCCGCCTTTAGCCTGAATTCCGAAGTTGGAGGGCAGTTTCATAGGGATTTATTGACCGATTTTGGTTCAGGTTGCCGCTTCCGGATTCGACTTCGACGAAGTTGGAACACTGTAGGATAAGACGTTTTCCAGCAGCGGGATGCGTTGCTGTAGCCAACCCCAGGAAGCGGATAGATGCATAACCAAGCGATGACCGCTCGGCCGAGCAAAGCACCGCAAAGGAAAACTTGGGCGCGCAGCGTGGCTGGCTGGCGATAGCTGGTGAAGCGGCAGGCGCGCTGAAATTCTCCGAGCAGATTGAACAGCAGCAGGATGCTACGGAAGGCTGCTTCGGTGGCAAAAAACTCATGCAAGCAAAAAATCATCGGCGCCCAAATCGTGTTTCAGTTCGGCGATGCGATTTTCCATGTCCGCCCTGCGGTTGTAGTCTCGCCAGATTTCTTCCGGCGGCAGCGCCCGGTTGGTGACGAAGAGGCGGAAGCTGTAGCCGGGAACATCGAGTAGTTTTCTTCCCAGCGAGGGGCGTTCGGCGCGCAGCTCCTCTCGAATGACCACGAAGCGGCGCGAGAAGGTCCGGATGTCCAAGAACCCCGAAATGCTAACTTATGACTGGACCAAAAAACGGGGGGCAGGTCACTTCGTTGAATTCCGAACATTCGAATGCCTTCCCTAGCTTTTGCCACAGCTCCCGAATACCGCCGAGCCTCCATGCGGATTTATGATGTTAACCTTTTAGGCTAGTAAGCGTCGGGCTTTGCGACCCGGACTCAACGGCTGTTGCCTAAGGTCATTCCCTGGAATCCTCCCATTCCAAGTGGTTACAGGGCTCCTCGCATTTGTCTCCGAGAACGATCTCGCTGACGCATTGGGGTTGCCATGTTTATAAAACATCAAATACTAGTACGTGCATGGCCTTCTTTTCGCTTGATTTTAAGACCAGCCACGCTAATCTAATGCAACCCCGCACGACTGTAATTTCGATCCATCACAAGGTGAGCTGAGTCTCCCTTATTCTTTTCGACCTTATACGAGGTCAGCGACGATGCCTTTTTCAAAGCGGCGATGAATATCCCAGAAGTCCTCAAGCGCATGCCAGAACAGCGGAAATCGCCCGCACGCCGCGGTCACGCCAGAATTTTGCGGGTTTTTTGTGTACTTGCGATCACGTTGACAATGCCGGCGATTCCTCCCACGGCGTCGGCAGGCCAACAAAGTTCCACGCGGGAGACGTATTTAAACCAGGGCAAAGAGCAACCCGTATCGCACGGATCGAGTCTCGCGAGAACCAACGCCAGAAACCAGCCGCAGTGCAAAACGGCCGGCGACACGCACATTACGATCACGTGCAGATATAAGGCGATACATGCCTCGGCCAATCAGGGCGGACCGCATATTGCGCTGAATCGATTTGTTGTTTCCTTCAGCACGAACGACGAAAGCCTGATGCGTGTCGACCTTACATTCACAAACGAAGACACGAAACCGATCTTGGAAGCGCGCACGATTTACCTCGCCATTGACGACGCTGCGAATCACAACTATCTGCGGCGCATCCTGCCCCAGGTGGATTTTCGCAACCTTGCGCCGGACAAACCGCGCACGTATTCCGACCGGCTTCTCGCCGGCTCCTTCAGGCCCGGCGATTACACGTTTCATCTGTGGATTCCGAGTCCAGAACCATCCCGCAAATTCAGTTCCGCGGATAACTTCCTGCTCAGCAGCGCCGGCGTTCCCAACCCTGCGACTGGGCTGAATACACTTGCAGAATTCACGGTGAGGCGATGACACAACCTGTTCAAGACTCGACGAGTACGTTCGCGATGCCTACTTGCTGCCAGAGTCGATCTTGGACAGCGACGCGCAGCGCGCAGCGGCTTTTGGGCCGAGCATTTCTGCTTCTCCTCGCAGTTTTCACCGTCCCGCTCACCTGCGAAGCCCAAAGCAGCGTTCTCACGCAGCATAACGACAACTCCCGATCCGGCCTGAATTCCCAGGAGACCGTCCTCAACACATCCAATGTCAACGTTAGCCAGTTCGGAAAACTGTTTTCCGTTACCGTAGACGGTCAGGTATACGCGCAGCCTCTATATGTTCCGAATGTGGTTTTCCCGGGAAATGTCACTCACAATGTTCTTATCGTGGCTACGGAAAACGACAGCATTTATGCCTTCGATGCCGACGGCGCCAGCCAGAATCCTCTCTGGCACGCCAGCCTGGTGGACGCGGCGCATGGCGCCACCGCCGGCGAGGTTCCCTTGAATTCCGCCTCGACGCTTACCTGCGAGGATCTTACTCCTCAGGTTGGCATCACCAGTACGCCAGTAATCGATATGACCACATCGCCTACCCCGACAATCTATGCCGAAGCAAAATCGATGAACGGATCGGGGTTTTATCACCGTCTGCATGCCCTCGACATCACAACGGGTGCCGAAAAGCCCCAGGGGCCGGTGCTCATTACCGCTAGCGTCAACGCGACGGGAGACGGCAGTGTCAATGGAATCCTACAGTTCGATTCTCACGATGAGTTGAATCGCCCCGGACTATTGCTCTTGAACGGCATTATTTACGTTGGTTTTGGCTCTCATTGCGACACCTCGCCGTTTCATGGCTGGATCTTTGCGTATAATGCGGCCTCGCTTAGCCAAACCAGCGTATTCGTTACAACTCCGGATACCGGGCTCGGCGCGGTCTGGATGTCAGGCACCGGTCTTGCGGCGGACAGCAATGGATATATTTACGTGCCGACCGGGAACGGTTACATCGACACAAACCCGCCGGTGACGAGTTTTGGCGACAGCATTCTGAAGCTCTCGACGATCAACAGCAATCAGCAGAACGGCTACCTGAGTGTCGCGGATTATTTTACGCCGTACGATCAGAACAATATGTTTCTGAACGATGAGGATCTCGGCTCTGGTGGAATTCTCCTGCTTCCGGACCAGCCGGGAAGTTACCCCCATGTGCTCGTCGAAGCGGGCAAATATGGCAGGATTTATCTGCTAAATCGCGACCAGCTGACCAGCAACCCCTCCAATCCCGGCCAGCCCGAACACTATTGCTCCAATTGCGGCACCAACGACCCTCAAATTCTCCAGGAAACCGGCTCATCCTACATGGGTGCAATGTTTGGCACACCGGTGTATTGGAATAATCACGTCTATTTCTGGGGTGTTCACGATGTCCTGAGGTCGATTCCTCTCTCGAACGGTCTTCTGAATTTTGGAGGTTTGGCGAGCAGCACAACGACATCCGGTTTCCCGGGGCCTACCCCTTCGATTTCGTCTAACGGGAATACGAGCGGCACGGCGATATTGTGGGCGATCAGCAGCGCGGGAGTCTACGCGTACAACGCCGAGAATCTTTCACAGGTGCTGTGGACGAGTACCCAAGCGTCAGGGGGCCGGGACCAAGCGGGTGGTTATGTGAAGTTCTCGACGCCGACAATCGCCAACGCGAAAGTGTATGTCGGCGCGTCGGGCCAAGTCGATGTTTATGGCTTACTTCCTCAGGTCACTCCGGCCAGCGTAACGCTCCGGCAAGGGCAGACCCAGCAGTTCACGACGGCGTTGTCGGGTGCTACATGGTCCGTCAGTCCCGCCGGAGCAGGCAGCATCTCTTCCACCGGATTTTATACGGCGCCCGCGAACATCCCCACGGGGCAAACCGTCACAGTGACCGCGACTGCAACAGGGGCATCGGCAAGCGCTACCGTCATATTGGCCCCGACTGTTGCAGGCAGTGGATCCGCTACATTCATCCAGCTGGACACCACGACCCAAGGCAACTGGCTTGGCGTGTACGGAGCCGATGGATATTCTCTGGCCGATGCCGGCCAGAGTCTCCCAAGCTACGATCCGACTTTTGCGGTCCAAAACCAGCTCAACTGGACATGGATCTCCGGAGCCACAGATCCGAGAGCCCTGGAAACAACCAGCGAGGGAAATAGGATTGCGGCAGCATGGTATAGCCCGACAACATTCAACTTTGACGTGAATCTGACCGACGGACAAGCGCATCAAGTCGCCCTGTATATTTTGGACTGGGATGGCCAGGGACGAGCTGAAACAATCCAGATCTTCGATGCAAGCCCGAACCAAGCCGGCCTTCTTCAGCAGGAGAACGTTTCCACCTTCGCGAGTGGAACTTACGCGGTGTTCAGCATTTCAGGGCACGTCACAATATCTGTCACATCCAGCGCTGGGCCGAACGCCGTAGTCAGTGGTGTCTTTTTCGGTGGCAGCAGCACGACGGAAAGCGTGAGCGTAAGTCCATCCAGTACGAACCTGGGAGCGGGAGGGACGCAGCAGTTCACGGCGACAATACATAATGGGGCGAACCAGGCGGTAACGTGGACCATCAGCGCGGTGAATCCGCCGAGCGGAGCGACGGGAAGCTTCTCGGGGACGACGGTGGGGCTCTACACGGCGCCGGCAACGCTGACGGGAGCGGAGACGGTAACAGTGAAGGCGATTCTGGCGGACGGGACGTTTGGAACGGCGACGGTGAATTTGAGCACGGGGACGACGGGAGGGGGAGCGACAGCGACGTTCATTCCACCGCCGGACACGACAACGGAAGGCAGCTGGCAAGGGGTGTACGGGAGCGACGGGTCGGCGCTGGCAGGAGTGACGCCGCAGAACGTGCCGAGCTATGCGACCTTTGCCGTTCAGAATCAGCTCAATTGGACCTGGGTCGCGAATACAACCGATCCACGAGCGTTGATCATGCCGGGAACTTCGAGCGGCACTGCCCAGGCGTGGTACAGCCCAACTACCTTCAGTTTCGACGTAAATTTCACGGATGGCGGGATGCACCAGTTCGCGCTGTATGCGGTGGATTGGGACGGCGGCGGCAGGTCGGAGACGATCCGGGTGGTAGATGCGACGACGAACAACCAGCTGGACGTGGAGACGCTATCAAACTTCGGGAACGGGGTATATCTGGTGTGGAAGATCTCTGGACACGTGAAGATCAACGTGACATCGATAGCCGGCTCGAACGGGGTAGTCAGCGGGGTGTTCTTCGGAGGAGGGAGCAGCACGACGGAGAGTGTGAGCGTGGGTCCGGGGAGTGTGAACCTGAGAGCGGGAGGGACGCAGCAGTTCACGGCGACGATACACAACGGGGCAAATCAGGCGGTGACGTGGACCATCAGCGCGGTGAATCCGTCGAACGGAGCGACGGGAAGCTTCTCGGGAACGACGGCGGGGCTGTATACGGCGCCGGCAACGCTGACGGGAGCGGAGACGGTGACGGTGAAGGCAACGCTGGCGGACGGGACGTTTGGGACGGCGACGGTGAATTTGAGCACAGGGACGACGGGAGGGGGAGCGACAGCGACGTTCATTCCACCGCCCGACACGACAACGGAAGGCAGCTGGCAAGGGGTGTACGGGAGCGACGGGACGGCGCTGGCGGGAGTGACGCCGGAGAACGTGCCGAGCTACGCCACGTTTGCAGTACAGAACCAGATCACCTACACATGGAACTCGTCGACCACCGATCCAAGAGCGCTGCAAACAGGAGTGGGGACGGGAAGGATAGCGGCGGCTTGGTACAACCCGACAACCTTCAATTTCGATGTGAATTTCACAGACGGAGCGACGCATCAGTTGGCCCTGTATGCGCTGGACTGGGATAGCGGTGGCAGAACGGAAACGGTACAGGTGGTGGATGCGGCGACGAACAATCAACTCGACATGGAGACGATCTCCAGCTTTACCAATGGCGTCTATCTGGCCTGGAAAATCTCGGGGCACGTGAAGATCAACGTCACGGCGACTGCCGGCGCCAATGCCGTGATCAGCGGAGTATTCTTTGGCGCGGAGGGTAGCACCGCTCCGGCCAGCGCGGCTTTCGTTGCTTCAGATACCACCACTCAGGGCAACTGGATCGTCGCAAATTATGGAACTTCAGGATACTTCCTGGCTAACTCGGCCCAGGCAAATCCAGCCTTTGCAATGTTCTCCGTGCAGAACCAACTCAATTGGACATGGCTAGCGAGTACCACCGACCCGAGAGCCCTGGTGGTGCCGGGCACTTCGAGCGGCATTGCGGCCACTTGGTACAGCCCTGCGCCTTTCAGTTTTGACGTAAATCTCACCGATGGAAAAACGCACCAAATCGCTCTATACGTTCTGGACTGGGACGCCCAGGGAAGGTCAGAAACCATTCAGATCCTGGACGCAACCACAAATGCTGCCCTGAACAGTCAATCGATTTCCAATCTCACGAACGGAGTCTATCTGATTTGGAACATCTCCGGGCACATCAAGATCACCGTCGCAGCCAACGCCGGCCCCAACGCGGTGGTGAGCGGTGCATTCTTTAAATAGCGGATGAAATTGGTCCTGACGGAGAGCGTTCGTCCAATGGCTTCTGCAATGCACTACACTTCAGGGCCAAGAAACGGGTCAACTGAATGAAATTGAGACGCAAGTGTTCGACACCAACGATGGTGTCGAACGGTGAGCTGCCGCGCTTTCCGCGGCCCAATTCCATGGGAGGGTATCGCAACATCGAATGCCCCTCCGTTCGGTCGGAATCCAAACAGTTTTGGGGAACGCCTAGGCTGATCCCGCGCGTTTCCAGGCCGATGGCATGGCAGACCACGAATGCGACAGCCTCTGCCTCAATCTCGCGACTCCGCCTTGAAGTGCTGTTGCGACGCTCGTCACGGTGCCTCATTTCGTGCGCGAGTTCATGCGCCGGCGAATTCCTCAGCCGGAGACTGTCCGGGTAGTAGAGTGATTTTGCCTCCTGCGGAAGTGCCTCGCGCCGGAGCGATGTCCTCCGAATACTCAAGAGCGATGCCTTGCTCGGCCACAAACTTCGCAAGGCGTTCACGGTATTCGCCGGGCTCGCCGTTAATGTTGCCGATGATCGTAACTCATCGCACGCCTCGGGTCTTCTGTTTCGCGTTTCTCAGGGCCGTTAAATTCGTCGAGAGTTGGAATACGCTCGCCTGCCTCAGTCATCCGGGCCATCCTCCAACGCATGACCTCATCCCATTCACTGCGCGTAAATGTGGGATTTGGGTCTAGCGCTTGGCGGTGTTCCCGCGTCAAGGTTTCCATGCATGGGCTTTTGTGGTCGAGCCATTACCGCACTTCCAGTCCATCCGAGGCGATGCCGTCCAAAATAGCACCTATGTAGCGGTATTCGATGACAACGCCAGTCTCTACTGTGATCCAATTAGGAGCCAATCGTGATCTACAAACGTGGCAGGTATTATTGGTTTAAGTTCAGTTGGAAAGGTCAGCAACTCTATTTTTCTACAGAGCAATCAAATGCCGACGTTGCACGAAGGTTGGAATCAAAAAAGCGCACGGAGTTGGCCGAAGGTCGGGAATTGGACAAGAAAAAAGAAGCCCCGATACTGCGACGTTATCTGCACGATACGATTATCCCATGGGCTGAGGCACAGTTTGTTGCCGTCCCCAATTCACTCAAGTGGTATCGCAACGAAGCCAGAGTTCTCTGCGATTATCCTCCGCTGGCGGACGTGCCGCTTGACCACATCAAAGAATCTCTCGTTGGCGGCTTCAAATCGTGGCGGCTGAAACAGGGCAAAGCCATCGCAACCGTGAACAGCACCATTCGAGTGCTGCGCTCTGCACTCGCCCATGCGGTAGATGATGAATTACTCGATGTTGTGCCGAAACTAAAAGTTTTAAAGAGAGCCAACATTCGAAAGTGGGTTCTATTGTCCGAGCAGGAGCAATCCTATCTGAATGCCTGCACGGAGCCACTGCGGACAGTCGCAGCTATTATTATCGATGCAGGTCTGAGGCCCGATGGGTGTTTTAGGCTGCGATGGGAAAATGTTCGCTTCGTTGATGCGAAACGGGCTGTGCTAGTTGTGCCGGGAACGAAGACAATAGCCGCCGCCCGACCCGTGCCAATGACGCCAAGGGTGCGTGATATACTCGAATCCCGATGGCAGCAAGCGAGTAGGCCAGCGACGGGCTGGGTTTTTCCAGCGAAGCGGGCAAGGGTCGGACACATCGTGGACAACACTATTTACGAGCCGCATCTGAACGCCGTGGAGGAAATCAAATTGAACCCACGAGAATTCGTTATCTATGCGCTGCGCCACACTTGTCTGACACGATGGGGGAATAGCGGTATGGATGCGTGGACACTGGCCCGTCTTGCTGGGCATAGTAATATTCGGCAGAGCATGTGACGTATGTTCATCCGAGCGACAACGCACTGCACGCTGCAATTGAGATGTCGGAGGCGGTGACAAATTCTGGGACAATGCAAAATTGCCTGTCCAGACGGCGATTCGCAATTGCTCGTAGAACAAACATACTACAAGTCTTAGCGTACTACGGAGAGGTGCTGGAGTGGCCGAACAGGGCTGCCTGCTAAGCAGTTACACCCCAAAATGGTGTCGGGGGTTCGAATCCCCCCCTCTCCGCCAATATGACATAACAAAAGGCTTAAGCGAAGGGTTACTCACCGTGTTACTTATTTCTGGGCTCGGAACCCCTGGAGGGTGCATTTACATTTTAGGTCCAGAGCCGCCATCCCCAGCAACACAGTCCTTGCTCGGACACTGAAGGGTAAGGGACTGATTGGCATCGAAGGTTTAGAAGGCTGGCACGGCAAAGTGCTGGACAAACCTGCCGCTGCCAAGGTCATCGCCGAACTGGAGAGCAATCTCTCAGGCGTCGGCGAGGATTGGAAACCGAATCTTCCTTCAACGCGGCGTAACTGTTCCCAAGCCGCTGCGACCGTCTCAAGTTCAGGCAGGAAGCCGCCCTATGCAATCGGAGGCGAAGAAGTTGCCACGAGAAATGGCTTCGCCGACGGCTTGGCCGCGTTGGCAAACGCGGATCCTCGGATTGTAGTTCTCGACGGCGACGTAAAGAATTCCACGTACGCCGAGGAATTTGAGAAGGTGGCGTCCGCTAGGTTCTTTGGGGGTTACATCGCCGAACAGAACATTGTCGGAATGGCCATGGGACTGGCGGCGCGCGGCAAGGTGTCATTTGCGTCATTATTTTCATGCTTTGTGACTCGGGCATACGACTTCATACGCCTAGTGGCCTGTCGCAGAGAAAGTGTTACTGCAGACGCCACACGCAAAAACCAAAGCAACTGTACGAATGGCGGGTGCCAGCTATTTGGCCCATTCTTTTCCCAGAATCGCGTACTAACGAATTCACTGCGACAGGCCACTTTGGCGAAGACGGCCCGACTCAGATGGGCCTCGAGGACCTTGCCATGTCATGCGCGCAGCCCGACTTCACTGTGTTCTATCCCGCCGATGCCACGAGCGCATGGAAAGCCACCGGCACTGATCGCGAACCAAGCCGGCCCCTGCTATCTGCGGCTCGGACGACCCAAGTCGGCGATTCTCTACGGTCCGGACGAGTAGTTTGCGATCGGGAAATGCAAAGTCCTCCGAAGAAGCGGCAAGGACAAGGCGCTTGTGGTCGCAGGCGGTGTCACCGTGTTTGAAGCTCTAGCGGCATATGACCAGCTCCAAAAGGAGAGCATTTCGGTCCGCGTCATCGATCTCTTCAGTGTGCAGCCGCTCGATCGTGACGAGTTGATTGCTTCGGCGCAGGCCGCGAATGGCGTTGTAATCACGGTCGAAGATCACTATGCGCATGGAGGGCTCGGTGACGCCGTTCTCTGGGCTCTCGCTGAGGAGCCGGTCCGAGCTTATAAGTTGGCCGCGCGGAAGATTCCACACAGTGGAAAACCTGAGGAGTTGATCGCGAAGTTCGGTATTTCTTCTGGTCATATCGTGAGCGCAGTCAAGGCCGCTTTAGGTTAGTTCTCATGGGACAATCTAATTTGCTCGGAAAATGAAAGTTACGTCAACCTTGAGGGAGAGATGATATGGCTACAAAAAAAAAGACGTTCAAGACTATCCGCGTTGGCACCAAAGTAACATGGCATTACCGCAGTGCCATCGGCCATGGCACGGTCACGGGTGTGTCCAAAATGGGTACCAACGCACATAACACAATGTACAGCGTGCGCCAGACTGACCACCACCCGGGCGAACCAGCCATCTTGCACCACTCAGGCAAGGCACTCAGTCGCGCATGAGTTGGCCTCGGGATCACGGCGAGCGGTTTCTGCCGCCTAGGCTCTCAGCCGTCTTCTTCCATCGGCGAGATGGCGAGCGCGGCTTTGAACTCGGCGATGGCGTAGAGCTTTTGCAACACCGCGACGGTCGCGATGCGTATCGTGCTGATGATCGCCGCTGTAGCCCCACGCGAACATGAAAGGACGCCGCGTGGGCGCAAGGCGTCCGGCTCGCACGGACGCTGCGATCAAGACAAACAACGAAGCGATGGCGATGATGGCCGATCCGGTGTGCAAGCTGGCGCGGAGGTGCACCGCATGTACGCACCCGGAATCGAGGAGCTACGCAGTGGACCTCGTTAGGGATCCGGCCGACAATTATTCACGCGTTGGATCCGATTTGGGCGAATTCGCCATGATCGGCCTCCTCCACGGCGTATTCCGCGCCCAAGGTGACAAGCAAGACGTAGATCTCCCAGACCACGATGCCGCTCTTCGCACACTTTTCGAATGGCTCCGAAGTCGTGGAGCGCGCGTCGAGTTGGATCCCGTCGGCCATCGGCTTGTCTATGGCGGCCGCGACTACGACAAGCCCCGAACGGATTACGCCAAAGCTGATTGAGGCGCTGAAAAAACTGGTTTCATTTGCTCCCGAACATCTGCCTCACGAATTGAAAGCCGTACAGGCGGTTGGATGGACCTATCCGGGGTTGCCACAAGTAGCGTGTTTCGATACTGCATTTCACTGGCAATCGCCTAGCAGCCCGTGGTGAAAGTAATTAGGAGAACTGTGGCATTTGAAACGTGAAGTAAGGTGCTTGCGAGGGGATTCCCCGTAAAATACGGTCGGATTCCGGAGAATATTTGATAGCCATGGGCGCAAACAATGGGCAACCATCCCTCACGCCGGGGATCTATTTTCGTTTGTTGCTGGTGGGGTATTTTGAAGGGATTGATGCGGAGCGCGGGATTGCCTGGCGGGCAGCGGACTCCAGCCATTTCCGCACCGTGGCTGGATTTTGTTCGTAGGCTCGCCGTACCGGTTTTTGCGGCGTCAAACCCCACGCGCACAAATAGCGTCCCACCGTCCACACCGAAACAGCCACGCCGAACTTCCGAGACAAGATCTG
>DATLST010000082.1:0-40330 GCA_035534055.1 Candidatus Acidiferrales bacterium
CCTGCGGGTGATGCGCGAACGCGGGCTGCTGGTGCGCTCCCGTCGTCTGCGGGCTCGAAGGAAGAAAGAGTGGGGCCGTGTGGAAGCAGCTGAGCCGAATCAGATCTGGCAGTCGGACATGACGAAGATCTGGGCGGGGCCGGCAGTGGGCTGGGTGTATCTGGTGTGCGTGATCGCCTGCTGCACGCGGGAGATCGTGGGCTGGAATCTCTCGCACCGTTGCCGAACCGAAGATGCATTGGCTGCGGTAGAGCAAGCAGTCCTGACACGGTTGCCCGAGGGCAGCCGTGAAGCGAACGTGACGCTGACCACCGACAATGGAACGCAGTTCACTTCTTCGCGCTTCCTGGAGACGTTGAGAAGGCTCGGCATCACCCATCGGAGGACGGCGTATCATCACCCGGAAGGTAACATACATCGAACGGTTCCATCGCAGCTTGAAAGAAGAGGAAGTCTGGACAGCGGAGTATCGGAGCTTGGAAGAAGCGCGAACCTCGATCGCTCGTTGGATCGAGGAATATAATCACGACCGGCCTCACCGCGGAGTCCAAAATCGCACTCCGCATGAGGCTTTTTTGGCTTTTGCAACTGACCTAAACTCGGACGCCCTGACGGTCTAAATTAGCGGGTAGCCTTACAGTTTGTTTTCGTTTTTACCCTTCCACCATAGGCCTGTATCTTAGGAGAAGCAACGGCCAACATCTGTTCATTTATGGACATAAATAGATACACATTCGCAGATGCTTACGAAGCCGCGGCTGCGTTCCACACTATTGATATCCACTGAGGCTTCCAATCGTGCGTAAACAAATGCCAAGAACTTATCCAACGTGCGAGGTTTTTTCATTCGGAGGGTGTGGGCAGGGGACGGCAGCGTTGAGGAGAAATGATCTTCTATATCCACATAAGAACTCTATACATTCAAAAGCGAGGTAAGACTTCGGTGGTGTTTAATGAAGCAGAAAACAAGAAGCGTCGTGCACCAGGTGAAAAGTGCGGAAGGCGTGTGCCATTCATTGAATGCGCTGAATATAACGGCCCTCCGAAGTGTCGACTTTCACTTTGTCGCCCGCACCAACAAATGGCGGCACGTTGATAACAAGTCCCGTCTCGAGCTTCGCAGGCTTCATGACCGCGCTGGCGGTGGCCTTTTGAATAGTCTGCTCGGTTTCGACTACCGTGAGGTCCACCGTATCGGGTAGAAGTACGCCAATGGGCTTATCGTCATAATACTCGATTTTCACGGACAGATTCGGGATGAGGTAATCCTTTGTATCTCCGACTACATCGTCCTGAAGCTGAAGCTGCTCGTAATTCTCGCTGTGCATGAAGTGGTGACCTTCGGCGTCGCTGTAGAGGTATTCGAACGCAATTTCGTCCACTACGACCTTTTCGACAAATTCCTCGGCTCGGAAACGGTAATCGGTCATCGCACCATTGCGCAGGTTGCGCATCTTGGTTTGCATCGAGCCGCGCTTATTGCCAGGCGTGCGGTGGTCCACGCTGTATATCACGTGGAGGTCGTCCTCGTGCTTGATAATCATGCCAGGGCGCAATTGGGTTGCCTTTAACATAAAGTCTCCTGAATTATCGTCTGGAGTTTCCTGCAGGGGTACTCCTGCATCTCGCTCGACAAATCGCGATTTACCGCTCCGCACGGCCTGAAACAAGTTACGCCCTGACAGTATAAATTCCCGTACCAATTCAAAAAACGATTATAGCGGTGCGCTGGAGGGTCGGTCAAACCACGTTCAGGCCACGCGTAGCCTGAACGTGGAAGGAAGTTTGGATCGCCAACGGAATGAAAATGTTCATGGGGCTAATTTGGAAGGGACTTGCCCTTGGTCTCCATACCAAAAGGCAGCAGCAGCAATCCGATAAGAAAGGCAATGGCGGTAAACGAAACGGGGATGCCGATGGTGCGGAAGTGCGCGACGCCCGCGCCAACCAGAAACGTGAAGCCCGCACCGACAAATCTGCCAACGGACGTTGTAAAGGCAAAGGCACTGCCGCGGCATTCCGTTGGATATTGCTCGGGCACCCACAGCGTATACATCGCAAAATTGGCGCCGCCGATCCCCAGAAAAAATACGAAGGCGAAGAACCATTCAAGGGCGTGCTGCCGGAGATAAAAGACAGGGCCAAAGCCAAGCGCGATGGCAATCATCATGCAAAGAAAAAATAATGCCATCGTCTTGAGACGCCCCAGAAATTCCGCCATCGGAGGCAAAAGTAAGCAGCCGATAATTGTTCCAATTCCGAGCAACATGGTTGCGTAAGAGGCGTCGCGGGACGCGAGCGCTCCTGAAAGTCCTGCGCGAGCGCCAATTTCGACCACCGCAGCCGGGATATAAACCGAACCGGCCCAGAGCCCGATAATGGAGACCAGAACGTAGACGGAATTCAGAATCGTGCGCCAGCGATATTCGGGGGTAAACAAAGCTAAAAAGGGGCGAGATATCGACCATCTGCGCAACCGATTCGCGTGAGCCTTCCAGCGATCGGGCTCGCGAACGCCATATAAAATAAAGCCAACCAGGAGCGCGGGCGCTCCGCCAATCGCGAACATCGCCCGCCAGCCATATTTTTCGCCGACGAAATAATTGACAATCCCTGCCAGAAAAACTCCGAAGTAGTAGCCCGTGTGCATCAAGCCCGCACCCATTTTTCGGCGCTCTTCCGGCCATTCCTCGGCGACGAAAGTGCCACCCATGGCCCATTCACCCCCGATGCCGATCCCGGCCAAGAAACGGAAGATTGCCAGTTCCCAGACGTTTGTGCTAATCGCGGCGAGAAAAGTAAAAATGGAGTAACACAAGATGGTGAGGATGAGCGTTCTTACCCGGCCGAACTTGTCGGCGACCGGCCCCCAGAAAATTGCGCAACCCCATCCGACGAGAAACAGCGCGAATAGCAAACCTCCATAGAATCCTACGTTCCCTGTGGTGGCGGGAATTCCCGATCTAGGTAGAAGATCGCGAAGAGCCGGCACAAGAACGAGCGAATAAATGAACGAGTCCATGCCGTCGAGGGTCCATCCACCCCAGGATGCCCAGAAGCCTCGTATCTGGTTGGTGGTCAGACGAACTTTGGCAGGTGGCAGCAAAGTGAAAGATTGTAGAAGAAAAGCTGAATTTGCGCTTGCATTTCGCGCAGAGACCGCCGCAGGCGTTTTGACGGACGAGACAACGTTTGAGCACCAGCGCGCTGGCTGTTTCTCCCGAAGTCGAACGGCTCCAGGATGGTTTTGAACCTGAGCTATTAGAAAATTAATGCGGCTTTAAGCGTCATCCGAGAGGCGTGATATGGTAAAGGCCTTACGGAGCGTTCGCTCACGGAAGCAGCTTGCTCGAATGAGAAAGGAAGCGGAAGATCCATTAATGTTAGCTGGCAAAACGGTCAAAGTGGCTGTCCTCGACGACTATCAGAGTGTGGCATTGGAAATGGCCGATTGGTCGGTCCTCGGGGAAAAAGCCGATGTCGCGGTTTTCCGGGACCATCTGTCGGAGCCCACACAAATCATTGCAAGGCTGCAACCGTTCGAGGTCGTCTGCGTGATGCGCGAACGTACACCTCTTCCTCGTTCGATTCTCGAGCAACTGCCTAATCTGAAGCTGATTTGTTCGACGGGTCCAAGAAACGCTTCGATCGATATGGCTGCCGCGAAAGAGCGGGGCATCACCGTATGCGGCACGCAGTATACGCCTCACGGCGCGGCTGAATTTACCTGGGCGCTCATTCTTGCCATGGTGCGTAACCTGCCGGCGGAATCCGCATCGCTGCGCGCGGGGGGCTGGCAAACCTCGATTGGCGGAGACCTGGAAGGAAAGACGATCGGGCTACTCGGTCTCGGACGTCTTGGCTCGGCCAGTGCAAGCGTGGCGCGCGCCTTTGGAATGAAGATCATCGCTTGGAGCCAGAACCTGACGCGCGAAACTGCCGAACAACGTGGCGCGCAGCTCGTGAGCAAGGAAGAGATATTTCGAGACTCCGATATCGTAAGCATTCATCTGGTACTGAGCGGCCGGACAAGAGGAATTGTTGGCGCCGCTGAGATCGCATTGATGAAGTCGACGGCCTATCTGGTGAATACCTCGCGCGGTCCATTGGTTGACGAAGCTGCGCTGATCGATGCCTTGAAAAATCGAGCGATTGCAGGGGCCGTGCTCGACGTTTATGACACGGAGCCGCTGCCACAGCCCCATCCGTTTCGTTCGCTTAATAACGTGCTCGCGACGCCGCATATTGGCTATGTGACTCGGGATACTTACAAGATGTTCTATTGCGACACGGTTGAAAACATTTCCGCATGGCTCAGCGGCAAACCGGTGCGCGTAGCAAACGGGTGATCGCCCAATACACGCCCTGCGAAGCCATTCTTTTCCTGCTGGAAAATGATGGACCTCGCTTTGAGATTAGCTACTGGCAATACCCCTACAAGCATGTGCATTCGCGGCCATTTTTTCAATTTCAGCCAGCAATTCCGCGCGAGACCGACAATTCCTTGTTGTGAAAAATGCACTCGTGTACAATGCCGCGGGTTCTAGAAACTGATCGAAGCTGGTTTCAAGTAGCGCATAGGTGGTCAAATGAGCGATTCCGCTGACGCGACGAGCATCCCTTCAAGACTAGGTTCAGACCCCGGCTCGCTGGCAGGTAAAGGCTACGCTGCGAGTGCTCGATTCTCCGATGTGGCGATTGCCTATGCGATTCTGCGCGTTTCACTGGGTGCCAATATCTTTCTGCACGGTTTGGACCGTTTTTTGATTGGCCATGCTGCTTTTCTCGCATACTTGAACCATTATTTCGAACATGCTCATTTAATATCCGCCAGTTCGCTGCCAGCTTTTGCAGCCGTGTTGCCCTATTTGGAGACCGGGTTTGGGTTGTTGGTCATACTTGGGCTTGCCACCCGTTTTGCGCTGATCGGAGGAGCGTTCGTGATGCTCTGCTTGGTCGTGGGCACGAACCTCGCACAGGATTGGATCGTCTCCGGCCTGCAACTGATTTACTGCTTCCTGTATTACTATCTGCTCGCACATCGCGACCAAAACTTTCTCTCTCTGGATCGGTTGTTCCGACGCTAAGGCTGGGCAAGATTCGGTTCACGGTTCCGGCGCCAGCGCATCCAACGACCGGCGTCCACGGCGTGGCAGCATTCTCTCCTGACATAGCCTCGAAACGCACAAATCTCGGTCCGTTAAATCCCTCCGGGGGCCATAATGGTCCAGTGAGTTGCCGTCACGCTGATGGCGCTATTTGCGGCGTGATGGGTGCCTGCCGGGCTGGCACACGGCTTCACGAATGCCGGAGGGGTAACTATGATCTGCAAACTGGCACGGCTCTTGTTGATCGGCTCGCTCTGCGCCGGGGTATCGTTCGCTCAGTCTCGCAATGGGAGGAACGGCAAGGGAGGCGCTGTTGGCGAGGCCGGTGTGATGAACGAAGAAGGCACCGTCAATGTTTTAGCGGCGTTATTGAATTTGAATGATTCCCAGCAGCAGCAATTGCGCGCAATTCTCGACGACGCGCTTCAAATGGCCAAACCCATTCAGGGCCAATTGAATGGAGCAAGACAGTCCGTATTTCTGGCCGCCAGAGCAGCCAGAAGCGACGACGAAATCGGCAAGCTCGCCAATCAACAAGGTGTTTTTTATGCGCAGATCACGTCGTTGCAGGCGCGGACGTTCTCCAAAATCTGCAAATTGCTGACCAGGGATCAAAGAGCGCAGGTCGATTCGTCTTTGTACGATATGCTCGAAACATTTGTCAGCAGCGAGTCCTCGGGAGCCGGGCTAGCGGAAAAGTCGGTCCCGGAAACACAGCCCAAATGATCGAAGCTGCCGGCTCTCGATGACGCGCCGGCGTCGTGCTACCTACGGTTTGGCGAGACCCACCTTAATCGTGGTCTGGTAGCTTAGAGTCTCCATCCACCTTCCGTCACGCTTTACCCAGATGCGCGTGACATGAAGCGGTTTGCCGCGGTCGGGCCGGTGTATCGATATCATGACAACCACATCATCGAAATCGAACATGCGTGCGGAAATGAGGGGCGTCGGCGCAACTCCGGCAACCTTAGACCGGTCAAAGTCCGCCATACGGCTTCGCTTATCATAAACTTTGTTGCTGTTCGAGCTTGCCGCGATGAATTCGTCCGCAACGTACATGGCAAATTTTGCGGAGTTGTGTGCCTCGGCCACGGTCTCGAGCCCCTCATAAGCGGTGATGACTTGCCGCTCGGTTTCGTTTTTCGGCCGGTAGGACACCTCCTTGCACGGATTCACGCAAACCTTGCCCGCGCCCGGCGCAAACGAAGGAGTCTTGTCCAGCGAAGTGACCTCCTGGTAGGCCAACGCCCGCCAGCCCGAGGGACGCTTTACCCACACGCGCAAGACGTGAACGAGCCCGAGATTAGCCTGCACATCGCCGGCCTGCCCATAGGTATAAGTTTTTAGCTCGGCGCCGGTTTCATTGTTTATCCCGGGTCTGGGCAACTCCTGGAGCACTTGTGTTCTCGACTCTGTCTCTCCATCCGAATCCGTCCAGGTGAAATTCGCATCGAGAAGTTTCCCAAGCGCAGCCTTATCTGCTTTGGCCACGGCCTGAACGAACGCATGATCGGCCTGAACCATTTCCTGATCGCTGGCGGAAACCGATCTGCTGGCTAGCGAACACCATAGCCCCATGCAGCAGACACCGATGCCGAGCGCGCGAGTAAAAGAAAATCTCATGAACTCTCCTTGGATGATTCTCAATTTCCTGTACGGAATTCTAGACTCCAAAAGTATCGGAGACAAGAAGCGGATGCGTTGCGCCTAAAGCAAAAGTTTTCACAGTTCACAGGGATGATTGGCGTTTGATCTCCAGGATGCGCTCGCTATAATGAGCCGCGCTGGTCGACGGTAGGAGAACGCTCGTGAATCTCGCCCAAACTGCTCTGAGTGCCTGCATTTTATTCTCTTTGGTGGGAAGCGCCGTCGCGCAGGATCGCATGCCTCCGATCCCCGCTGACAAGATGACCGATGCACAAAAAAAAGCGGCAACGGAATTGACGTCGGGTCCCCGAGAAACTTTGGTCGGGCCGTTTATACCCCTCCTCCGCAGCCCCGAGTTCATGAACCGGCTGCAAAAGATGGGAGAATATCTTCGGTTCGAGAATAGTCTTGGGCACACGCTCACGGAGTTCATCATTCTTTATACGGCGCGACAATGGACACAAGAATTCGAATGGGAATCTCATTACGAGCTGGCCCAAAAAGCCGGTGTGGAACCGGACGTGATCGCGGCAATCGCCGAAGGACGCCGCCCCGCGAAGATGACGGAGGACGAAGAGATTGCGTATGATTTCTGCGAGGAACTGCACCAGCATAAGAGCATCAGTGATGCCACCTACTCGCGAGCTGTCAAAAAATTCGGCGAGCAGGGCGTGGTCGACTTGACCGGCCTAACTGGCTACTACTCCATGCTTGGCATGATCTTGAATGTGGCAAGGACTCCGTTGCCGCCCGGCAAAACGCCGGGATTGGCTTCATTCCCACACTAGCGTTGCACCGCAAATTTCTCAGGTGTGTCGCGTTCGCCGCTCGCTGCAAGCGCAGTCCAGCTTTAAACGAAATTTTCTCAGGAGAAAAAGGACACCATGGAAGATCGTGAACGTTTTGGAAAAGGGATCGAAGTGCGGCGAGCAGTTCTCGGCGAGGCATACGTGAGCCGCGCGATCGAGAAAAAGAACTCCTTTACGGAAGAGTTTCAGGACCTCATCACACGATACGCCTGGGGTGAGATCTGGACGAGGCCCGGTTTGCCACGGCATACGCGCAGCCTGATTACCATTGCCATGACCATCGCGCTGAACCGGCCGGAGGAATTCAAACTGCATGTTCGGGCGGCCGCCAATAATGGCGTTACGCCAGACGAGATCAAGGAACTGCTGTTGCAGGCGGCGATTTATTGCGGCGTGCCTGCGGCGAACTCGGCCTTTCATGCCGCCGCCGAGGTTTTATCGGAGCAGGAGCGTCTCGGTTAAACGGTCCCGGCTGGAAGCTCAGCGCCGGTTTTTCCCGGCCGGCGCAGCGGAAAACTCCATTTTCCGGTCGCGGCTCCGGATCGCTTCTTCGGAGTTCCGTGATTTTTGGCGATTCCGCAGTCGTCTTCTAGGTGCACGCAGGCCGTTGTATAGTACCGTCCAGCGGAGGGATAGACGCAATGTTTTGAGACTTCCGCCGGCGTAACGGACGCCTGATTTCGTCAGAACGCCTGATCGCGGCTGGCGAAATACGCATGAAAACGCAAACCTATGGGGGAACAAACCGATGAAGAAAATTATTCTAGCACTGCTGCTCGGCTGTTTGCTGACTCTTCCAGCCCTGGCGCAGACGGGCCAGGGGTCCTCGAATGGCGCACTTGCCACTTGGCTGAACAACGCGTACAGGACCAATCGAACGAACATTCTCAAATCCGCGGAAAATGCGCCGGAAGACATTTTCGGCATGCGGCCTGGGCCACAAATGGAAGTGCGAACCTACGGACAAATTGTCGGGCACCTTGCGAACTTTAATTATCTTTGGTGCTCGCAAGCCAAAGGCGAAAAGAATCCCAACGCGGGAAATAATTTCGAGAAAGTCACGACCAAGGACGGGCTGGTGAAAGCCATCCAAGGAGCCTTCAATTATTGCGACGGTGTGTATGATGCGTTGACTGATGCATCCGGCATGCAAATGGTCGAAATCACCCAGGAGAACGGCCGGAAGGCTGAGGTTCCGCGGATGAGCCTGCTCATTTTGAATTACGGGCACAATAACGAGCATTACGGGAACTTGGTGACGTACATGCGGATCAAGAGCATCGTGCCGCCCTCCTCGCAGCCGCGCTAGGCATCAGCTTGGGGCGTTGGGCGGGCGCTTACGACCGCCGGATCCGGCACAGCCATTCTTCGGCCGCGGCGACGAACCGGTGCTGAAGATCAGTTCTTCGCAGAGGCGGCTCCAGAGAGATGGTATATGCGCATCGCATTTTCTCTCCCGATCCTACGTTGCAAGTCCGGGGGAAGCTGATTGAGCAATAGGACCGCGGATTGCCATCGCTGAGGACCCTTCGGCGGCTGTGGATAGTGCTGATCGGAGCCGATCACAAATCGGTCGGGAAAATCCCGAAAAAGCTGAAGCCATTCCGGCTTGATCTTCCCGTTTCCGCCGTTGGTGAGAGGCGAATTTTTGCCAACCTCCACGGGATCCACTTTGATCTCCATGTATAGGTTGGGATGCGCCTGAAGCAGCCGCCGGCAAAGCTCGGGAGTGCGATAGCCGGTGTTGTCCCAGCCGGCATGAGCCCAGACGATCTTTGCGCGCGGATTGTGCGCAAGCAGACGCTCGAAGGCTGCGATATTGGCATGCAGTTGCGGTGGGTTTGGCGGCGACTTCAAGCCAGCCGGAAGCGGAATGGCTTGAGGAGCCGCTTCCATGTGGAGATCGATGGGGACGCCGCCGTGTTCGGCGGAAATATCGGCCAACAATAGGAACAACGGATGATCGGGCGGCGCATATTCGTAGTAGGTGCCCGGCCCCGTCGCGAAATGCTCCGCCGTCATTTCGCCAAAACCGGAAGCGCCCTGGCGAAGGATTTCTTCGGCGCGCGCTTTGAATGTTTTCTCGAGTTCGGGGCTCACCTTGCCGGCGCGCACCGCTTCCTGAATCATGACATTCAAAGTGCCGCCGCCGCCGAGAAAAGCTAGTTTGTCCCGATGGCCTTTTTCCGCCGACCGGAGGACCTCATCGTCAAATCGGGTGGGATCGTCCGGCGAAAACGGCGACGGCAGAAAAACGAACCTTTCGGCGTTTTCGGTTTCCATGGCTTGGAGCGCGACTTGAACGGACCCGGGAGCATTCTTCTGGTCCAGGTGCGTGTGGACGTCTATATAAGGGGATTTCGCAGCTACCGATGCCGCCTCTGTCGCCGGCAGGGGGCTTGCCGCAGTTGGCTGGCCCAAATTGAGACCAACAATTAAACCGCACACAACCAACCCGATTGAGATTCCCATGCCCAGAAATACGGCAGGAATTGCGGATATTTTTTTCGAAAGTTGACGCATTAGAAAAACACCTCGAGGGTTCGGCTCCATTGCACCGGTTTATTCGAATTGGGATAAGAGAATGCTGGCGCGCGCTGCCTATGGCTTAGCGGGCGCACTTTGCATCCTAGTCTGATAACTCACTGTTTCCTGCCAATGTCCGTCGCGCTTGATCCACAGCCGCGTGATGTGAAACGGCTTGCCGTGCACGGGCTGATGTTGAGTGACCAAGACGGCCGCATCGGGAAAATCAAACATCCGCAAGGAGACCACCGGCATCGGCGCATATCCAGCCATCTTGCTGCGCTCGAGGTCGGCCATTCGAGTCGGCTTGTCCAGGACTTTGCTGCTGTTGGAGCTGGCTGCCGAGAACTCGTCTGCCACATACTTTCCCCACTCCGCCGAGTTGTGATAGACGGTGGCGGTTTGCAGCGCCATGTAGCCATTTAGAACGTCGCGTTCCGTCTGGTTCTTGGCCTTGTATGGCAGAGTTTTGCACGGATTGACGCAGGCTTCGGCGGAGCCAGCCACCGGGGTGGGAGTTCCCGTAAGCAGTGTCGCTTCCTGGTAGACAAGCAGGCGCCACCCGGCCGGACGCTCAACCCAGATCCGCAGAATATTTGCTTTTCCGCTGTGAGCTTCGATCAATTCAACCTGGCCGTAGTCTCGATCTGTGATTCGAGCGCCGGTTTCGTCGGCGATGGATGGCTTTGGCAGATCTGCCAGGGCCTGCGATCGAGTGAGGGGCTTGCCGTTGGCATCGGTCCAGATGAAATCAGCGTCGAGGAATCTGCCCACCGCCGTCGTATCAGCTTTTGCAACGTCTTGGACGAAGGCACGATCCGCCTGAATCGCTGGATGGTCTTCACTTGTGGCGGAGATAGGCCAGCTCACCAGCACAACCGTGATCCCGCTGCACACCACGCCAATCATCAACGTCCGTCCGGCAAAACGTCTCATTAAATCTCCCCTACACACACCTCTCGCGCGCGGATTATAGACTGTGGCGCGCAAACCAGGCAACGGCATTGAGCAGCTGCGCGACGACGGCGTGTGAGGTATTCTGAAAATCGCGGACATGAGAGCCAGAAAATGCCGCGGCGTGCTATTCCCCCGCCAACTTCGCGTATCGCAACTGCTGCTTCACCATATCGCGCGGGTAGTTGATGGATACGGTACCCGCTCCATTTCCCGCGCCTTTCCGTAGCTCGAGCTGCGGATTGATCCCTATCCAGTAGTTCGGAATGTCCAAGGTCTTATATCGAGCCACTACTTGGTCCCGCCACGCCAGGTTGAAGTGGATGCCATACTTGGTGATTAAATCTTTCGCCGCGTCATAATCTCCTTCGGCTTTAATGCGCATCAATTCGGAAAGCAGCATGCCCACACCCTGGCGCATCTTGGGATAATCGGTTACGACCAGATAGACCTTGCCGTTTCGCTCGACGGGCTGAATGGCGCCCGTCTTATCGCGAATATAGTTCACGATGAGTTGCGTGCCGCGGCGGTGGTCTTCTTCAATTGTGTCGCCAGTGGGCACCTCGTGGAGCTGCGAAAGCGCCGCGCGGGCTTCGCTGTCATACGCCGCTTTGGCTACGTCATCGTTAGGCATCACGCCCATCTCGATCAGCTTAGGATCCCAGAAGTTCCACAGAGCCATTAAGTCGGCGCGCGTTTCCTCAAGCGTCGAATAGTATTCCTTCAAGTAATACGCCGGTTCGTGCGTGAGCTTGGGGTCGAGCATCCCCGAACCGTGCCCGATCACTTCGTGCATGGCGGTGAAAAGGTCTTCGGCGAGGTCGCCGTACTTCACGGCGCGGTCGATCTCCGCCTGGGAGCTGGAAAACTCCTCCCCGACTTTGTGCCCCGTTGCGTCGTTCAGTGCCCGGATCGATCCCGTGAAGATGAAGCTCTTCGAGCCATATTTCTGGTGAATCTCGGCTTCGTTCGGCAGGTTGTCTCCGATGGTGTCCACTTCAAAGTCACCCGTTTCGATCACAGCCTCGACGGCGTTCACCACGGGCGGCTTTGGGTTCGGGTTCTTGTATTTGGCGTCCCAGGGAGCGCGCTGCTCGAAATAAGCGGCATTCGCGGCGAATCCCGTCATTAGGCGGTTCATCTTTTCGTCCACCACCGTCACGAATCCTTGGATCGCTCCCTTCATGCCGCGCGGGTCTTTATAGACTTCCACGAAGCCGTTGGAAAAATCGGGGTTGCTCTTGTCGTGAACCCAGTCGATGCCGCACGCGATCCAATCCGCTCGATCGCCCGTCTGATAATAGCGGATCAGATCGTTGATGACCTTCTTTTGAGAATCCGGGGCGTACGGCAGCGCTTGTTGAAGATCCCGGATCGCCAAGCCGAGCTCACGGGCATAGAGGCCCGGGGGCACCTTGCCGTCCGGTGTGCCGGCCCGATAAACCTCTTCCACGAGCTTGCCATCTTGCTTCACAAGGCGCGAATTGAGAGCGTAGTGTTCGGTGAACCCCATCAAATCCTTGAGCGTGACGTCCGAGTAGTAATTGTTGGCGCTTTCCTCCAGGGGATCTTCTCCGTATTTGGGATTCTTCACCGTGAGCATTGGTTGAAAACTCGCATCGAAGATGGGTCTGTCAAGCTCACGCAGCTCTCGCGTGAGCGCATCTTCGGAACCAAGCGGTGCGCCATTTTTGCGAGCTTGTTCGGCGGCCATCTTCAGTTCGACGGGAGTAAAATCCGGCAAGAACTTCGCCGAAGTGAAAGCATTGTGATTTCCCTGATTGCCCCAGAAGAGCATGGTGTAGTCCGTGATCTTCTTGAGCGCCGCCGGATCGACGCCACTGGAGTGGGTCAAAATAGCTTCCAGGAGGTGCTTTTCGCGCAAGCCGTAGACGGAGTTTTGATCGTAGGCGATGGGGTTCACCGCGATGGCTGCCATCGAAAGCCAGTAGGCGTCCATCTTTTGGTCCGGTGAAAGACGATCGAACCCATCGGCGGTGAGCTGAATAAAGCCCGTATCGCGCACCCGTGCGGCGAGGCTTGCCACCTCGGGAGGATTGGCCGCTTGAGCCGCGACTGGGGGTTGCCAGAATTGCGAAAGGGCAAGAAAAGCAAAGCTCAGCAGCGGGATCTTCAGGCTGTTTTTTCGCAAGCGAACCCTTTCGTAGATGCCCTCGGGAACGCCGATTCCGCACCCGAGAGAAAATCGTTGAGCTTTCCAGTTGTTTCAGAAACCGAGCTGCGTCATGGCCGATGGCCCAAATTCCACCGAGGGCCTGACAAATGCTAAATGCAGGCCCTCGCATCCCATGCCGATACCACGGCAACACTTCATCGATTCAGGCGCCAAGCGGAGCCGCTAGATGGTCGAAGTCGCGTTCCTTGAGGTACTGATCGAGGCCCCAGCGTCGCACTTGATCGAGAACCTCAGAGAATTCTTCGCGCGGAATCGGTTTATAGACGAACCGCTCGCCGCGGCCGAAACGTGTGAAATCCCAGTCGCGGCTCTCGAACTCCGGCGGAACCGCGTATTTCCACAGCGGGAGATATTTCGGCAAATCAGCTTCCAACGCCCGCTCGGCATGATCGAGCGCGCGAAGGTAACTCTGCACGATTTCGGGCGCGGTAGTCTCGGGCACCCACCACAAGGTGTGGAATGTGTCCTCGATGACCTTCCGCAGCCCGAGCTGTTCGGCCATGGCAATCTGCGGAGGCAGCAGGCTTGCCGCATCCACTTCGCCATCGAGAAGTGCTTTCAGCCTCGCACCGAACCCGCCGACGTTGAGCGGTTTAATATGTTCCAGCGGCAGATACTTCTCCAGCCGATAAGGCACGTTGAAGTGGCTGCCTGCGCGCATCCCAACCGCGATGGGAACGTCTTTCAAATCTTCGGGACGATGAATCGGGGAATCGGGGCGCACAAAAATCGCCCACGGGGACACGCCGTAGGCTTCGGCTACGAACCGACCCATTCCTGCGCTCGCATTGCAGATGCTGCCCCAGGCGCAGGCTCCTTGGATTATCTCCTGCCCATCGGCATACGGCTTGTCCATTGGCCTCTCGAAATAGGACAAACCCTTCCAGCTCGACTGAGTGCCCCGGAATGTCTTCCAGTCAAACTCGACGTCCAAACCTTCCGCCGTGAAGTATCCTTCCTGAAACGCGACAAAATCGTTGAGTCCCATACCCTTAGGAGCGATCTTTACGCTTCGCAGTCCCGTTGTCATGGCGATACATTTCCTTTCTGCGGCGCCGGGGCTCGTGGCCTGCAAGAGCGAGCGAGAAGGCAACTGCAGGCGCCACCGAGCGCAGCTCATACGCCTCGTATATACCATATCCACGAATACCACGATAATATGGAGATTCAGGGGACTCCCGGTGACTCTCGCCGACGCGGCTCGCTATTTCAAACCGAAGACTTGTGGCTTCCTATCAAAGTTTTTGTCGCGTGATCTCCTGTGAGATTGTATCGTTGGCGGGGCTTTGCTATTGCTTGAGGGGCTCTTGCGGACTAGAATCTCGCCAGGCAAAACACTATTTCTGGGAGTGGCACATGAAAATAAAGTCAGCGACAGTTCTTCTGGCGCCCATGGCCATCTTATTCCTTTCGGCTTCCACGTTCGCCCATCATGGGGTAGCGACCTACAACATGACCAAGGAAGTAACCGTGAAGGGCGTAGTGACAAATTTCGAATTCATCAACCCACACGCGGAAATTTACATCGATGGGAAAGACGACAAGGGCGATATGCAGCATTGGATCGGTGAAATGACGACTCCGAACATGCTCTCGCGCCGAGGTTGGAGCAAGGAAAGCCTCAAGGTGGGAGACCAGGTGACTGTAATAGGCAATCCGGCCAAAGACGGGAAACTCGCTATGCGAGTGGAGAAGGTCACATTGGCCGACGGCCGTGTGCTTGACCCGAACGGAAACGATTATCGATGAGACCTATACCGGAGATCGCCATGCGTCATCGCTTGATGGGCGCCGCAGCGCTCGCGGCCGTGTCCGTGCTCGTATTCACGTCGGTTGCGTTCGCGCAAACCAGCGCCACGTCCGCCGCGACATCTTCCACGAAACGAGGATCCGGGGATATCCAAATGCATTTGACGAACGATCCGAATATCAGCGGCATCTGGACGCACCACCCCGATCCGTCCGCCCGGTCCTATGCGAGCTGCTGCTTTGCCGATCCCAAGGTGACGAATTCGCTGTTGACCCCATGGGGCCTGGCAAAGTTTCATGAGAATCGACCGGGATTCGGACCCGATGCCGTCAGCCGGGGAGAGAACGATCCCACGATCAAGTGCGAGCCGCCCGGCGTTCCGCGCGTCTATATGCATCTGTTTCCGATTCAGATCATACAAGTGCCTGGAGAGGTGCTCGAACTTTTCGAGTACGACCATTTCGTGCGTCGAATTTATACAGATGGTCGGGGTCATCCCAAAGATCTCGAGCCCACCTGGATGGGAGATTCGATTGGCACCTGGGAGGGGGACACACTGGTAGTGGATACGGTCGGTTTGAACGACAAGACGTGGATCGACCGGGATGGCCATCCTCATTCCGACAAGATGCACGTCATCGAGCGCATCCACCGAACCGGACCTGATACGTTGAAGGTGGGCATCACGGTCGACGATCCTGTGACGTATAAGAAGCCGGTGGTTGGGGAGATGACGTTTGAACAGCGGCCGGATTGGAATATTGAGGAACATATCTGCGAGGACAACGTCAACGACACCGATCTGGAGCAATAACCAGAAATAATAACCAAGAATCCGCACCATTGGTTGATGCCGAACTCCGGCCTGTGATTCGACAGGCCGGAGTTCGGCATCAAATCCTTGCAGTGCCGGTGTTTCTTGACCGGATTCGAACCGAGGTACCTTGCACCCGCGCACCCCACTGCCCCTGAGCTCTCACGCTAAACCTGTTGATTCGTTTTCGCAAGCCGCGGAGCTGGAAAGCCAGTTGAAGCGGAAAGTGAAAGGCGAGGTGCGATTCGATCGCGGCAGTCGCGCTCTCTACGCAACGGATGGTTCCAATTATCGCCAGATTCCCATCGGCCTGGTGCTTCCCCGCGATTCGGAAGATGTAATCACGGCGGTTGCGGCGTGCAAAAAATTCGGAGCGCCCGTTCTAGCGCGTGGGGGCGGCACGAGCCTGGCGGGACAGTGCTGCAATGTCGCTGTAATACTCGATTTTTCCAAATACATGAACCGGGTTCTCGATCTGGATCCCGGCAGGAGAACGGCGCGAATTCAGCCTGGGATCGTTCTGGATTCTCTGCGCAAGCAGGCGGAGACGCATCATCTAACCTTTGCGCCCGACCCCTCCACACACAGCCGCTGCACCGTTGGCGGCATGATCGGCAATAACTCCTGCGGAACGCATTCTCTGCTCGGTGGTAAGACCGTTGACAACATGGAAGAGTTGCAGATCTTACTGTATGACGGCACGCAGATGACGGTGGGAGCGACCGATGATGGAGCGATGAATTCAATTGTGCGGCAAGGAGGCCGCCCAGGAGAGATTTACGCGAAGCTGCGGGCGATTCGGGATCAGTACGGCGAATTGATCCGCGCGCGGTTTCCTCGCATTCCGCGACGTGTGTCCGGTTACAACCTGGACGAATTGCTGCCTGAGAATGGATTCAATGTAGCGCGCTCTCTCGTAGGCACCGAAGGCACCTGCGCAGTCGTACTCGAAGCTAAAGTGAAGCTTATTCACAGCCCCCAGCACAGGACGCTGGTCGGACTCGGTTACACGGATGCATTTCACGCGGCAGACCACGTGATGGAGATACTCGAACTCCATCCGATCGGCCTCGAAGGGATGGATGGAAGCATTATCGAAGCGCTGAAAAGCAAGAAGCACCCCCACATCGAACTTTTCCCCGAGGGCGGCGGCTTCCTGCTGGTTGAATTCGGTTCCGACGAACCGGGCGAAGCGCAGCACCTTGCGCAGCAGCTTGTGGAGCGGCTAAAGCGGGTCGCTAATTCACCAACCTCTCGAATCTACACAAACAGCGAAGCGCGGGCGGTGTGGCATATCCGTGAGGCGGGGCCTCGATCGGCCGCTTTTGTTCCTGGCGCTCCTCCCGAATGGGAGGGATGGGACGATTCCGCCGTCGCGCCCGAAAAGCTCGGACCCTACCTGCGCGATCTCCGCAAACTCATGATGGAATATGACTATCAGGGGGCGTTCTACGGTCATTTTGGGCACGGTTGCATCCACGTGCGGATTAATTTCGATCTACAAAGTGAAAATGGGATTCGGAGATATACGGAATTCATCGAGCAGGCCGCTGACTTGGTGATCGGTTATGGTGGCTCGCTCTCGGGAGAGCACGGAGACGGGCAATCGCGCGGCGCCTTGCTTCCTAAGATGTACGGCGCGGAGCTGATGAAGGCCTTCCGCGAATTCAAGCTGGCCTGGGATCCTGAAAACAAACTGAATCCTCACAAGGTGATCGATCCTTATTTGCCCGCGGAAAATCTTCGTCTAGGAGCGGACTACAAGCCGCTCGAGCCCGCCACTCATTTCAAATTTCCCGACGACGACGGTTCCTTTGCCAAAGCTGCGCTCCGCTGCATCGGCCTGGGAGCATGCCGCAAACAAGATTCTGGCGCGATGTGCCCCAGCTACATGGCGACGCGCGAAGAGGAACACAGCACGCGCGGCCGCGCTCACATGCTCTTTGAATTGCTGCAGGGCGAAGTCATACGCGACGGCTGGAAGAGTGAATACGTCAAGGAGTCTCTCGATCTGTGCCTTTCCTGCAAGGCCTGCAAGTCGGAATGCCCCACGAACGTCGATCTCGCCACATACAAGGCGGAGTTTCTTTCCCACTATTATGAAAGCAACCGCCGGCCGCTGCGCGCGTATGCCTTCGGCATAATCGATCGGTGGCTGCAATTCGCTTCGCTTGCACCTCGAACCGTCAATTTTTTGAGTCACGCGTCCGCTCTTCGCTGGTTGCTGGGAAAAACACTCGGTTTGGCTCCGCAACGTCAAATTCCTGCACTCGCTCGGTTGAGTTTCCGGAAATGGGCTCGGCAGCATCGAATACTCAGTCTCGAGGGAGAAGCCACACCAAGGAAGACGACAACCGAGCGTCGCGAGGTGATCCTGTGGATGGACACTTTCAACAACTACTTCCACCCGGAAACGAGCGAGGCAGCCTTAGAGGTGTTGAAAGATGCAGGCTTTGCTGTGCGCGTTCCGCGCCAGCATATGTGCTGTGGGCGGCCACTCTATGATTTCGGAATGCTTCACAAAGCCAAAGGGTATCTGGAACGGATCCTTCAAGTGCTCGGGCCGCAAATTGATGCAGGTGTGCCGGTCGTTATCCTTGAGCCCAGTTGCGCCTCGGTTTTTCGCGATGAACTGCGCAATCTGTTTCCGGCGAACGAACGGGCGAATCGCCTCCGGAATCAGACTTTTCTTCTCAGCGAATTTCTCGAACATCATGTCCCCGGCTATCAGCCTCCGCGGTTTTCGCGTCAAGTCGTGCTGCACGGACATTGCCATCACAAAGCCCTGATGAAAATGAATGACGAAGAATCCTTGCTTTGCAAAATGGGCGCGGATCTGCAATCCCTCGACTCCGGATGTTGCGGCATGGCCGGACCATTCGGATTCGAAAAAGACAAATATGTGATTTCGCAAGCGATCGGAGAGCGAATACTGCTGCCAGCTGTGCGGCAAGCCCAGGCGGACACTTTGATTGTTTCAGATGGCTTCAGCTGCAGGGAACAGATCTTACAGGCTACCGGGCGCCAAGCCATCCACCTCGCCGAAGCCATACGGCTAGCCGCTCGTTCCCGCCCGCCCATCGATTCAAAATAAAGGGCGGCCGCCGCGAACGATCCCTTCCAGCCGGCGCATTGCCTCGCCAGACCGGTGCGAAGACGTTTCACATTGCGAAATATCATTGCGTATTGACACCAACTGGTTTCAATCTACAATGCCGTTGTCAAGAGGCCGCAAGTTGGCGGCTGGCAGCAAATTATGACTCCCCGCATCAAGACGACCTGCGTTGGCAGCTATCCTGTCCCCTCGTGGTTGATCGGAAACACCTCTCGCCTGGTATTGAGGGACGCGGTGATGACCGTCTTGAAGACTCAAGAATTAGCGGGCTTGGACCTGCTTGTAGATGGCGAGCTCATCCGCTTCGATCCCAGTCATCCAGAAACCAATGGGATGGTGGACTATTTCGTTTCGAGAATGGACGGGATCCGAAAGCAATTTTCCCTTTCCGACTACGACCGCTTTCGGGTCGATCGCGCCTCGGGATATCGCTTGCTCACGGCCGGGATGGTCGAGGGAAAAATCAGCGAGGGGACGCTGAACCTTCCAACGGATTATGAATTTTCACGGGCGCTTACGAAATCCCCTTTCAAATTCACCTGCACCGGTCCGCACATGCTGGCCAGGCTCCTCACGAACTGTTTTTACAAAGACATCGCCGGACTGGCTATGGACATTGCCGTCGTTCTTCGAAGGCAACTGGAGATGATCGAGGCAGACGTCGTGCAGCTCGATGAAGCCAGCATCGTGGGTTTCCCCCAGGACGCGCCATGGGCGGCCGAGGCCATCAATCATGTTTTGGATGGCATCCTGAATGAAAGGGCCGTTCATATCTGCTTCGGGAATTATGGGGGACAGCCCCAGCTCCGAGGTTTTTGGCGCGAACTGATCCCGTTTCTCAATTTGCTGCATGCGGACCATTTGGTATTGGAGTTTGCACGCCGCGGCATGGACGAATTGGAAGTGTTCACCGATCTCAAGCCGGGAATGGGACTCGGAATAGGCGTGGTGGACATCAAGGACAATGAAGTCGAGGCGCCCGAACTCATCGCGTCGCGGATTGAGCACATCGTGAAAACTCTTGGGCCGGAGCGACTCCGCTATATTAATCCCGATTGTGGCTTCTGGATGCTGCAGCGCAGCGTGGCGGATCGCAAGATGCGAGTTTTAGTCGAAGGGCGGGATCTGTTCGAAGGCCGAGCCTGATCTTCTTGTTGTTCTGGATTTTATGGCCGAGGACGAAAAAGCAGAAGTTCGAGCCGCGGTTTTTAACCACTTGGCGGGGATCGTGATCGCACCTACGGTCAAAGCGCTCTCGGACCGGAGGGTGTTCGACCTGTTTGAATCTTCCTCCACATCGCGAAAGCTCGATGAAGTGGTTGAGAAAACCCACGCCAGCCGCGGCTATATGGGCGTCGCGCTTCGGCTGCTCGCTTCGTGCGGTTGGCTCAAGCAGAAGGCGAATGATAACAGGCAATCGCCCTCCTACGAATTGACCCAGGAAGGCAGCATCGCCCTCAAACTGGGTCCGATGCTCTACGGAGAGGTGACTTCCTTCGTTTCCAAAGCCATCTTTCTCGAAGACTTTCTTTACGGAAAGACCGACGGGCCTGTCATGCCTTCTCTGCAAGAACTGGTTCGCAGATCCAAAGAATCCTGGGGCATCCACCCGCATGCAGACCCCGCCGAAGCAAAAGTACGCAACCAAATGCGCCGGCAACTGGACGGTATGCTGATCGGCCCGTCGATGGTAGCGTTGGCGCGGGGCGGGGTATTGGCCCAAATGGAACAAGGGCCCGTGGACATCAGCTCCTTTGCTGCAAACCGCGCAAGTCTGGCTGCCATCTTGGACCTTCTGGCCACACAAGGCTGGGTTGCGTGCGACCGGAACAAAGTTGTATTCACCCCCTGTGGCCGTTATGCTGCCCAGATCGCAACGTCCTATGGCGTAACGGTCTCCTATCTTCCGCTCTTCGATAACGTCAGCACTCTGTTATTTGGGAATCCGCGAATCCCGCGAATCGATGAAAATGGTGTCGAGTTGCTCGTCAACCGCGCCATGAACGTCTGGGGGAGCGGCGGAGCGCATAAGACATACTTCAAAAAAATCGAGGAAATTATCGTCGAGATATTCAACCGTCCTCTGAACCTTCAGCCTCGCGGAATCTGTGACATGGGCTGCGGAGACGGCACTCTTCTGGAGCACCTGTATGTTGTGGTGAAGAACCACACCCTGCGTGGAGGCGCGCTCGATAAGTACCCATTGATGCTAATCGGCGCCGACTTCAATAAAGTAGCCCGCCGCGTCGCGAAGCAGAACCTGCGAAAGGCTGGAATACCCTTATTTCATGTGATTCCAGGCGATATCAACCGCCCGGCACAATTGGCGAGCGACCTCGAAGGGCTGGGGTACGACATTCATGACCTGCTTCATGTCCGGTCCTTTCTCGATCACAATCGCCCTTACTCGCCTCCGGCCAATTACATTCGAGGGGAACGAATTGGGCGAACGACCGGAGCTTTCGCTTACTTGGGGCAAGAAATTAGCGCGGATGAATTGGAAGAGAATTTGGTTCGGCATCTGCGGCGGTGGGCCCCCTACGTGGGCCGTTTTGGGTTGCTCGTGTTGGAGCTCCATACGCTGCCCCCGGAACTTGCCGCGGCGAACCTTGAAAAGACACCCGCTGTCGCCTATGACGGAACGCACGGGTTCTCAGACCAGTATTTGGTCGAACTTCCCATTTTTTTGGATTGTGCACGGGAAGCTGGACTGGAAGCGGACACGCGTTTTCAGGCTAAATTTCCTGCATCGGAACTGGCGACGGTCAGCTTGAACTATTTCTCCGCTGCTGGTAATCACGCCGTCGTCTGCTGAGAGAAAGAAAGCCGCGGCTTTGTAAATCTTTGAGCGTGGGGAAACGCTTTTTGAATCCACCGGGGGTTCTGCTTTCCGATTGACACGGGATTGTGGAAGGAGTAAGCACTTATTCAATCTGAGGGTCAATTATGAGACGGCGGCAAACTGGCACGGTGATTGCGGGTGCCATCGTAACCATCGCCGGCGTAACCAGCATCGTTTCGCGGACCTCAACAACCATCAGCAACGGAATCGCAGGACCGCGCGCGGTGCATCAGACCTAAATGCAATCGGCCAGCGCACGTGATATTTAGGAAGGAAGCGATTTTTATTGGGCTGGGAGCCGGGTATTCAGGACGGCTCTTCCAACTTGAGAGGTGTCTTGTGAAAAATAAATTCGTTACGTCGTTTTGCCTGGTGGTAGGCCTGTTGATCGTTTGCGCGCCGGTGTTCGCGCATCACGGGGGATCTGAGTACGATCAGAAGAATCCGATAACCCTCAAGGGCACGGTCACGCAATTCTACTGGGCCAATCCCCATTGCCAAATTTATGTCGACGTAAAGGACAGCAAAGGCGAGGTCGTAAACTGGGTAATCGAAACTCTTGCACCGGCCGTGATGAATAGGACTGGCTGGAACAGTCATCTGTTGCACCCCGGAGACATGATTACCATCACCCTTGTTCCCAGCAAGAATGGCTCTCCCGTGGGAATGGTTCGCAAGCTCGTTCTTGCGAATGGACAAGAATATGGCCCGGGCACGTTGGGCGAACAACCGCCACAATAGCCCCCGATCGGTTCAGACACCATGTACCCGACCGAGCGCTGGCAGCGCGTTGACGTTCGATTACGAGAGGAGCCTTAAATGCGGAACTGGCTGATTGGTGCGATGGTAACGCTCGCTGCGATCTTCGCCTGCGCAATCCTCATGGTTGCTCAGACCGGTCATTCGGAAGCCACGAAGGTTGACACAAGGGATCAACCTTACGACTCGCATGACTTTAGCGGTGTCTGGGACACTGCTCCCTATTTGCAGCCCAAAGGAGAGGTAAATCCGCTCGACCTCAGCGGCCACCCCAAATTGTTACCGCCTTTTACCCCCGAGGGACAGGCCAAGTACGAAGCCAATGTGAAATTTATTGCCGCAGGCGATGTGAATAGCTGTGATCCCTACGGTACCGCGCGCAATTATTTTACGCCCCGGCCGTTTGAAATCATCAAAGCGAGGGACAGACTGCTCCAGCACTGGGAATACTATGACAACTGGCGTGAAATATGGACTGACGGCAGGGC
Organism: Candidatus Acidiferrales bacterium; assembly: GCA_035534055.1. Lineage (GTDB taxonomy): Bacteria > Acidobacteriota > Terriglobia > Acidiferrales > UBA7541 > Palsa-295. The sequence continues at coordinate 23,010 of DATLST010000082.1, forward strand.
CGTTCCCGACGATATCGACCCTGACTTTATGGGCTACTCGACCGGCAAGTGGGACGGGGACACCTTCGTCGTCGATTCAGTCGACTACAATGGCAAGCAGTTTCTGACTTGGCAGGGGCTCCCGCTGAGCACGGCAATGCACCAGACCGAGCGCTGGCAACGCATTGACCACGACACTCTGAAGATCTATTTCACGTTCGACGATCCGAAGATGTATACGCAGCCTTGGCACATCACATACTTCTACAAGCTAAAAAACTGGACGCTCGACGCGCATCCCTGCACAGTCGAGGAACTCAAGGAGTGGGACAAAGTAGGGCACAAAGATAAGCTTCCGGGTCTCGATTACGCGCCGCAAAAGTAGTGCGTTCGCGTTGAGGACGTAGTGAACCGCGGCAGAAAGCAAGTGCTGGCGACGTTTAACCGCGCCAAAGGGTCGGATGACCCGTCGACCGAAGCCGAATTTGGCGACGGCTTGCTGATGCGTGAAGGCTATACCATCGTGGCGGTTGGCTGGGAATTCGACACTCCCAAGAAGAAGGGCCTCATCCTTCTGAATGCCCCAATGGCCACCGACGACGGCAAGCCACTCACAGGCTGGGTGAACCCGTGGTTCATCCCCGACAAAAAATCCGACTCATTCGAGTATGCCTCGGGATACTCCACTCCCGTGTACCCGCCGCTCGATCCAAACGATGCCGCGTACCGGCTCACCGAACGCGAGGGCTTGATGTCCGCGCCACGCCTGATCCCACGCAAGGACTGGCAATTTGGCCGCATGGAGAACGGGCAGCTGGTCCACGATGTGAACTGGCTAACTCTAAAGGGTGGTTTCAAGCCCGGCATGACGTACCAGGTCGCCTACGAGTCCGAGAATCCGCCAGTAGCGGGAGTCGGATTTGCGGCCGTGCGCGATATGGCATCGGCGCTGAAGTACAACGCCGACGCCGTCGTACATGGCAAGTATGTGTATACCTACGGATCGTCGCAAGTCGGACGCTGGCAGCGCCAGATGATCTACCAGGGTTTTACCACCGATGAGGAGGGGCGCCAGGCGATCGATGCGATGTTCATCCAGACCGGAGGCGCGTCGTTCGGCAGCTTCAACGAGCGGTTCGCCCAACCCGATGAATTGGGATCGTTCACGCAGACGATGTTTCCGATTCGCTATGAAACCACCACCGATCCGGTGACTGGCAAGCGAGACGGTCTGGGTGCGCGCGTCCCGGCCGGGAAGGAACCGAAAATATTCCTGGTCGATACGGGCTCTGAATACTGGGATCGCGGTCGCGTCGCGGCACTGCGCCATGTCTCCATCGACGGCACACAGGATCTTCCCGATCCACCCAACGTGCGAGTCTACATGCTCGCCAGCACGAAACACGGCCCCGGCTCCTGGCCTCCCGCCGACAACGGCACACAGCAGCTGTTATCCAACCCGAACGATTATCGTTGGGTGCAACGCGCCTTGTTGGAGGCGCTCGATGGATGGACGAGAAAGAACGTGGCGCCTCCCCCGAGTAAACACCCTCTGCTGTCGGACGGCACGCTCGTGGCACAGAGCAATATCAAATTTCCGAATGTGCCTGAGGTGGAGTGGCCCTATCACGTGCCTGGCGGGTTTCGGGCCGATGTGCCCGGCCCCGTTTCCGTATTGCCATTCCTGGTTCCTCGAGTAGACGCTGACGGGAATGATATCGGAGGCATTCGTCTGCCCGAGCAGGCCGTGCCCTTGGGCACTTACACGGATTGGGCATTTAGAAGCGAAGCCACGGGAGCGCCGGACACCGTCGTTGCAATGGCCGGATCGTTCATTCCGTTCCCGAAGACACGGGCCGAGCGTAGCGAGAGCCATGATCCGAGGCTGTCGGTTGAGGAACGCTACACCACGCGCGCCGATTATATACAGAGCGTGGAGAATGCGGCGAACCGGTTGGCTCAGCAGCGCTACCTGCTACAGGGAGATGTTGCGCCCATCGTTACCGATGTCGGCAAGCACTGGGATTGGATAATGGCTCAAGGGATGAACAGAAAGGAGGGCAATTAGAGGAAATCGACGGTGTCTCGCCATCCCAGCTGGCATCGCTGTGCCCGATGCGCTGCGTCTGTCTCGATACCACATTTGGCACTGCGCCACGCAAGACCGCGGCCTGCACTCATCCCCCCAGGCTACGGTGTTTGTTCCGCAGTTCATCTCAGAATCGTCTATAGAGATTGCTTTTTTGAAGGGGTGCTTGCAGCGCATCGAGGAGCATCGGCAACTGCAGGCCGTGACGGGGAAGCCGCTATCTACCAGCAGATCGAAAACCAAAGGAACGGAGCCGAAGCCTTGACGTCCAGAGCTAAAAAACGGTGACGAAACGGCCGCCGAGGAGTCTAATGGAGCCATTTTCCCCAAATTCTGATTGCTGCAACTGTAAGGCTGTTTTCAAGACGCAGAACGTGCTTAGCAGGGACCATGTTTTCCTCATTCCGCTTCGAAATTACTGAACACGACTCCAGATCTAGCATTTCCACGCAGCAGTTGCGACTTTACGACATAGCTCACCGTCCCAACCCCGGAGTCGGAAGTAAAAGTTCCACCAAGTTACGCCAGCCATCGCGCGGACAAGGTTTTCCAATTGAAGTGATACTGCAGCACGGGAGCGTGGCCTCGCGGTGCCCTGGTTCGGCAACGATGTGGTCTCTGGCTCAGTCCGCTTTCGTCGACGAAGACGATGACGTAGTACAGGCTCGCGCGGGATACGACAAGGGCTCGGGCAATCGCTGCTTTGTTTCTTCCTTCGCTCAACTGTTTTTGGGGGTCCTCGAGAGCTTGAGCGTGATCTCGCCTACCAGTTCCAGGAGTTCTCTGTTCTGCTTCTGAAGCCGAGAAAACTCCCCCCCGGACGGCGCACCGGTTGCTCCTTTTACCATCCAACCATAGAAGGTCCCAGTTCCTTTAGGATTTCGTCCGCGACCTCCGCAGCGGATAATCCTTGCACACTCGTTCTTCTGGGGAAACGTCACTGAACACCCAACTCTGCTGCTGATCGCTTCCTCTCATGCACCTTGGGCGCTCTTTGCATTATATCGTTACAACGTTTCCGACTTTCTCAACAGCCTGCTAAGGTAAAACCAAAACGGAAGCAGTTAAATCCTGAAGCGGTGACCCGTATCGCAGAAAATATCGCGGCTCCTGCGATGTCGCGCTGAGAGTGTTAGGCTTCCTAATCATTGCTAGCACCAGTGGCATCGAGGGAGGCCGTTCTCAAAGTAGCCCATTACCCAGAGCTCATTCCATAGTGGAATCGAAGTTCGGTTCGGTTATACTGCTTGTTTGTGGCGCGGTACCCAAGTGGGAAGGGAGAGGTCTGCAAAACCTTCATTCGTGGGTTCGATTCCCACCCGCGCCTCCAAAATATCGCCTGCGTTTGCTTTCAGTTGACCACTTCACTTTCTCCGTGTATCGAGAAATACTACGCGGCGCACATCAAGACCAACCTTGACGCCGCGGCGATCAACATCGTGCGGCCGAAACCGAAGGCGGCGGAAAATTTGAAACCCGCGACCACCTTCGATACTGGAAACTGATCTGTGTAAATTCCTCCGGCCTGCTCTATGATAAACAACTGAAACGACCACCCCGTGCGGGCGTGGCGGAATGGCATACGCAGCGGACTTAAGGAAAACTTGAGTGCTCGCCGGGAAACCGGCGATGCAGAACTGCTCAAATTCGGGGAAACCTGAAATGGCGATCCCGAGCCAAGCCTCCTAACCGAGGAAGGTGTAGAGACTAGACGGGCAGCACCTAAGCCCCGGATTTCCTGGGAGAGGGTGAAGGGATAGTCCAGACCGCAAACCTGGCGCGCGCTCTAAATGCGTCGCGTCCGGACGGCGAAAGCCGCAGACGGCATGAAAATCCGCAGGGCTTTACGGCCCGTGTGGGTTCGACTCCCACCGCCCGCACCATACATTCCTTTGCCCTCGCTTTCGAAGCCGAAAAGACTGCGGGTCACAAGAAGCGAATAGAGCTCCGCCGGCGAGCCGCGTGCACTTCGGAACGAGCTGCCGCGGTTCGATCGATGGCGGAGGTCGCGATGCCGAGCCGTAGGAAACGGCGGTCCACCTCTCGCCACGCTTTCAGTGTTGTCGCGAGAGTGGCCGCGCCGACTGCATCGAAGGCAAGGTCCACGCCATTCCCGCTTTCCTTCGGTCTCGGCTGGCCGCCTTTTCGATGCGCCGCCCGCATCCTCCGGCATTCGGGCCGACAGAAATCCTGTTCTTTGCTATGCTTGCCTGGCGCGAGCCATTCGGCAATCGTGTTTGCGGAGCGGCTCGCGGACGCATCGGGAATATTCTTTGCCATCCAAGACCATGAATGATTCGACCAGCGAGACGCTGCCCGCGAAGCCGCCTGTCAGTCTGCATGTCAAGACGGTTATTTTGATTTCGCTGATCGTGATTTTTGGGCCGTTGGGCAACGTCATGCTCGGCAAGGGCATGAAGACGGTGGGCGCCGTCACCAGTTGGGCTCCCGCCCTGCTCTTCCATTTCTTCTGGCGAGCCTTCACAACCGCCTCCATCTGGATCGGAATCGGTTTCCTGCTCACATTCTTCGTCTGCTATATGGTCGTGCTTTCCTGGGCGGACTACAGCTATATCCAGCCCGCCTCTTCGATCTCCTACGCGATTGTGGCGTTGCTCGGAACGTTCGCTTTGCACGAAGTTGTGCGGCCCCTGCAGTGGATCGGCGTCGCCATTATTTGCCTCGGCGTTTTCGTCGTCGGCCATACCTTCCCCAGCACCACCGAACACCGCTGAATTCGGATTCACTACTTAACAAACCCGTGGGTTTGTGAAAGAATAGTTGTATTGGAGCAATCCATGAACCTCAACGAGCTAGTAAAGAATTTCAATGACGAAGACAAGGCCCGCGATTTCCTCGAAGCACAGCGATGGCCTAATGGCACGGTCTGTCCGCATTGTGGCGTGTCAGGCGAATCTTATCGATTAAAGGCGAAGCCAGATTCCAAAAATCCAGTGCGTCCCGGCGTGTGGAAGTGTGGCGGCTGCCGGAAGCAGTTTACGGTAAAAGTCGGTACGATCTTCGAAGACAGCCATATCCCCCTGACGACCTGGCTCAAAGCGATTCATCTTCTGTGTGCTAGCAAGAAGGGGATGAGCGCCCATCAACTGCATCGAATGCTCGGCGTCACCTACAAAAGCGCGTGGTTCATGGCGCACCGGATCCGCCATGCAATGAGTCAGGAACCATTATCATCAAAGCTTTCTGGCGTAATTGAAGCGGACGAAACCTATATCGGGAGCAAGGGTCGGGCTGGCCGCCCTCAAGACTTTGCAAGGGGAACGAGACGGCCCAAGGATCACCCGAACGCAACAATATTCTCGCCGTGAGAATGGCCTCACGAATACGGTGAACGCAGTGGAAGGCTACTTCACCAATCTCAAGCGCGGGATACACGGCGTTTAACGCCACGTTGGAAAGCAGCACTTACATCGTTACCTTTGCGAGTTTGATTTTCGGTACAATGCCCGCAAATAAAGGACGGTGAGAGAACACTGCTGGCAATTAAGGGAGTAAAAGGAAAGCTACGCATGCTACGGGACTCAAAACCAAGTCTCGAAAATAGCTAAAGCTTGCTGACAAGTGAGCCTTGGTCAACTTAAAATTGGGGTCGATTTTGTCCGTGTCGGCGGACGACCAACTTGGAGTATTTCACGGGGGTCGAAATGCCAAGCACTAAGCATCCGAGGAATACGAAGCGAGCCCTTATGTCTGTGTCTCGTAATAGATATAACGTTTGGGAAATTCCGAATTATACGGTAGAGGAAGGCGCCCGTTACTTGCACGTCGCCGAAAGCGTGCTTCGGTATTGGATAATTGGCGAAACTGGCGCTGCCCCTCTTACAACTGTGTACAGTCGCAAGCCGTTATTGCTTTCCTTCAAGAATCTGGTCGAGCTTTATGTTTTAGAAAGCTTGCGACACATTCATGATATTGGGATCAGGCGTATACGTCAGGACATGGAGGAATTGAGACGCGAAAAACCTTCGAAATACCCATTGGCCGATTACCAGCTGGCAACACGCGGGCGCAAAATATACCTTGAAGGGGATGATGAACTGGTAAATTTAACGGCTGGCGGTCAACGTGCATTCAAGGAAATATTGAAGCCGTTTTTGAAGCGTGTTGACCGGAATACAAAAGGAATCGCCGAAAGATTATTTCCCTTTACTAGGAAAGAACATCGAGAATCTCCATCGAATGCGCCGCGAGTGGTCGTAATTGATCCAAGCATTGCATTCGGGAAGCCCGTATTGGTAAATTCGAGGATTTCTACTGCGTTCTTGTTGAGTCGAAAGCGTGGTGGGGCCACGATTCCGCGTCTAGCTGCTGACTATGGCCGATCAGAGGAAGAAATCGAAGAAGCCATCTATCTCGAAGAGCAGGCCGCTTAAGGGCTTTACGCTATATTTATGTAATTGCGTAGATTATGACTCTGTGGCGGAACACCTGCAACGTAACGGAATTCGTTTCCAAAGACACCGCTCTCATTTTCATGGAGATACGCCCGATACGGAATTACTGAAAAAGGTTGGTAAAAGACGCTGGATTTTAATCACTGCGGACAAGAAACAGCGTACCAGACACTTGGAACGTCAAATGATCCTTCTGTATAAGGTACGTGAATTCGTGTTCACCGCATCCGAAGTCGGCGATATTGGCGCACTCTTAGTCAAGGCACGTAGGCAAATGAAAAATCTATGTCGAAAGAACGAAGGTCCTTTCGTGGCTGCTATATCTAAGAATGGAAACGTGTCGCTACGAAATCTAAAAAATACTGAAAATGCGATGATGGGGAATTATGGCAAAGAATGAGAGGGCACTGAGTCTTCATCCCCTCAAATTTAAAGAGGCACTTTCCGACCTGCTGAAAGTCAAGCGTGAGCCGAGGGCCGTACTGGAAAAAACCACGCGAACTAAAGTGAGAAAAAAGCCCCCTGGTAGCCTAACCCTGTGGTGCTATCTCCTGCAAACTGATAAAACAGTGCTTGGATTCTCCCGCGTTTCCGTCCAAGAACATGTGGGCACATCATTCTTACTCTCTGCCGATACGTCGCTTCTATAACTTTTTTGTGCTGGATTGCATCTCTGATGATTTCGTAGACAGTACCGTTCATAGCTGGGCACCTCCTTTGAGGACGACCCAAGCTACTCCCGGTTTATGGGTTTGTCAAAGGCGTAATTCCGGTCATTTGAGCCCTCGATTAGTTTCATTTTCGGCCTGTGGGCTTTAAACTCCCCGGAATTCCTGTGCTATAATTTTCGCCAGTTTTGCTGCATTTGCGCTCGACCAGACGTTAAGGGGCCGGCTCACACGCCGTACTTGAGCCTCAAGCCAGCACTTCTTAGCCTTTTCGGGCCGCCCATCGTTCGGGAATTTGCGCCTGTTTATTTCCTCCCGGCGAATGTCTTATTGAAATGATGCGAGAGGCTCTGCGATTGTGAAGGTTGCCGAATATAGTATCCTCGCCATCGCGGCCATTCCCGCCATCTATTACCTGCTCGTCGTTTACAGCACCGTTCATTTTTTCTCGTCCGCCAGAAAGGAAATCCGCCCCAACACGGACTTCACTCCGCCTGTGAGCTGCCTGAAGCCCATCCGGGGCCTCGACGTCGAGGCCTACGAGAACTACGCCAGTTTTTGCCGTCAGGACTACCCGGACTACGAAATTCTTTTCTGCGTCGATCAGGACGATCCCGCCGTCCCCATCCTGAAAAAAATCGTCCGCGATTTCCCCGAACGCTCCATTCGCATCCTGTATGGCTCCGGGCGCGACGCCATCAACGACAAAGTGGCTCGCCTCGGCCGCTTGGTCAACGAAGCCCGGCACGACATGCTCGTGATTACTGACGGTGACGTTCGCGTTCGCCCCGATTATCTGCGCACCGTGGTATCGCCTTTCCGCGATCCCCATCTCGGCGCGGCCACCTGTCTCTACGCTTCCACCAAGGAAACCACCTTTCTCGAACAGGTTCAGTCCATCGGCATGCTTTCCGATTTTTTCGCGGGCATCATGGTCGCCTGGCAGTTGGACGGCGTCAAATTCACCTTCGCGCAGTCCATCTTGACCACCCGCAAGAATCTCGAGGGCTTCGGCGGCTACCAGGCCATCGAAAATCGCCCCGCGGACGACCTTCTCATTGGCCGCTTCGCCTCCGAGCAGGGGCTCGGCACCAAGCTGCTGCCCTGCGTCGTGCAAACGGTCGCCGATTTCAAGTCATTGAACGAGCTTCTTCATAAGCGGGTTCGCTGGATGACGGTCATGCGCCGCATGCGTCCCTGGGGGCATCTGGGTCTGATCTTCACCTGGGGATTGCCCTGGTCGCTGGTGGCGATCGCGATCCATCCCACCGCCGCCATAGCCATCGCTTATCTGGGCGTGTATCTCGCGCTTCGCGTCGTCATGACGTTGCTCATTGGCGCCTGGGGAATGAAGCAGCACGGAGTCTGGAAGCAACTGCCTCTCATCCCTCTGTGGGATGCCCTGGCATTTTTCATTTGGCTGGCCAGCTTTGGACGCAACACCATTCGGTGGCGCGGTGTCGATTACCGCATTCGCGAAGGGCGGCTTGTGCCCGTGATTTCCAAGTAACATGTCTGCGCGCTGGCTAAGCGCCGCTCGCGTGCGCTAAGCCCGGCCTGTCGCGTTGGCAGCGCGAAAAGGAAAACAAGGAAAATTCCCAATGAAATCGTACTTGATCACCGGGGGTTGTGGCTTTATCGGCGTCAACCTCATATCGCGCCTTGTTGCGGAGGGCGCTTCGGTGCGGATTCTCGATAATCTCAGCCTGGGAAAGCGCGAGGACGTCGACCCGCTCGGCGTCGATCTTCAGGTCGGCGATATTCGCGATCTGCCCGCCGTCGCCGCCGCCTGCAAGGGCATCGATGTGGTCGTGCACCTCGCCGCTCATACTCGCGTGGTTGAGTCGGTTACGAATCCGGAATTGAACTTCGAAATCAACGCCATCGGAACCATGAATGTCTTGCGCGCCTGCCGCGAGGCGGGCGTCAAAAAAATGATTTTTGCCTCTACCGGAGGCGCCATCCTCGGCGAACAGGAGCCTCCCGTCCACGAAGGCATGGTCCCAAGGCCCATTTCGCCATATGGCGCCAGCAAGCTCGTCGGAGAAGCGTACTGTTCGGCGTATTGCGGCGCCTACGGCCTGAATACCGTCGCGCTCAGGTTCTCCAATGTGTATGGCCCGTATTCGTATCACAAGGGCAGCGTCGTGGCGCAGTTCTTCAAAAATCTGATCCAGAAAGAGCCTGTCGTAATCTATGGCGACGGCCGGCAGACGCGCGATTTCCTCTATGTCGGAGATTTGGTCGAAGCCGTGTTGCTCGCCGATAAGACGGACACGCCCGGCGAAGTCTTTCAGATCGCCTCGGGACGCGAAACTTCCATTCAGTCTCTGGTGAGCGCCATGAAGGAAGCGATTCCTGGAGTGGCCATCGATGCGCGCTTCGAACCGCCGCGCGCCGGAGAGATCCTGCGCAATTACGCCAGCGTTGACAAGGCCCGCCGCATGCTCGGCTACAATCCCAAAATGCCCTTGCACGAGGGGCTGAAAAAGACTTGGGAATGGTTTCTCTCGCGCCAAGCCTACTTCGCCGCAAAGAACCGGGCTTGACCCCGGCGCGACCCACGGTGAATCCGCAATCAGCCCACGTCAATCAGTCCACGACGAACCCCAGATTAGCCCACGAGGAATCACGATAAAAATGTGCCGCCGCGATAATCGGAATCTTGCTTAAAAAAGCGTCCCGATTTCGAATTCGTCCCTTGCTCGCGCTTGCAGTCGCCTTAGTCGTCCGAAGCCCGCTCGGCAAAGGCGCGCGCGCCTATCGGTGCTGACGATGACGACGCGCCAACCGCCGCGACGTTGTTCGTCCGGCGTTCGTTCGTGCCATTTCTCCAGTTGACCTGCGGCATGAACAGCGAAGGATCGATGCGGTCCCGGTATTCCACCGCGATATTCACCAGGGAATCCAGCAGCGAATCGGAGAGAAGGTGAGGTTTCAGCCCAAGGTCCACCAGCTTCGAGTGCTTCGCATTGTAATAGTGCGATTCGGCTTCCACGCGCGGGTCCGGCAGGTGCTGGATTTCCGCGTTCAGGTGCAGCTTCTTGGCGGCGCTTTGCACCATGCGCGCGAGATCCAGAATCGAAAACTGCTCGGTGAACTGATTGTAAATGCGGCACTCGCCCGGCGCGGCCGGGTTCAGGCACGCGAGCTCGATGCAGCGCACCGTGTCTCGGATATCGAGGAATCCTCGAGTCTGCCCTCCCTTGCCGTAGACGGTGATCGGATGCCCGGCTGCCACTTGCGCGCAAAAGCGATTGAGCGCCGTGCCGAACACTTCGTCGTAATCGAACCGATTGATCAGAGCCTCATCCAATCCGGTTTCCTCGGTCGTCGTTCCATAGACGACGCCTTGGTTCAGATCGGTGGCGCGCAGCTTCCAGATTTTGCAGGCGAACAAAATATTGTGGCTGTCGTGAACCTTCGACAGGTGATAGAACGATCCCGGTTGTTTGGGATAGGGAAGCATGTCCTTTCGACCGTTGTGCTCGATCGTGATGTAGCCTTCTTCAATGTCGATGTTGGGGGTGCCGTATTCCCCCATCGTTCCCAGCTTGATCAAATGGCAATCCGGCTGGATCTCTCGCAACGCGAACAGCAGGTTCAGCGTCCCCACCACGTTGTTGACCTGTGTGAACACCGCATGTTTGCGGTCGATCATGGAGTAGGGGGCCGCTCGCTGCTCGGCAAAGTGGATCACCGCTTCCGGCTCAAATTCCGCGATCGTTGCGGCGAGGAAGTCGTAGTCCGTCACGTCGCCGACGTATAGCTCGATCGTCTTCCCGGTACACTCCCGCCAGGCCTTGAGCCTGTCCGGAAGAGGGCGGATCGGCGTCAGGGTCTGCACGCCCAGTTCAAAATCCCACTGCCGGCGAGCGAAGTTATCGACGATGGCGACCGAATGCCCCCTTTTTGACAGATAGAGGGCCGTCGCCCAGCCGCAGTAGCCATCGCCTCCCAGAACGGCGATCTTCATGAGTCCTCCTTGTTCCCCTCGTCGAAATCCGTCTCGCTGACGGCATTTTTTACATTTTATGTGGCCAATTCGGGCAAAAATTGGTCATTTGCGCAGTTTTACGTGAGTTTTACGCGACCAATTCGGCTCAAAATTGGCCGTTTTCGCCCAGATGATCCACTCAAACGAAGACATTCGTGCACTGGCTAGCTACCAAATCCTTGCGTCCCCCTTAGGATCCGGAGCACGACGTTATGCCTTTCGCTATTCGTAACGTAACGATTCCACGGGTTGAAGGCTCGCCGCCTTCTTTGCCGGTAGATACCCGAAAAGCACGCCCGTAGCGCAGGATACTACAAAGGCGAGCACCACGGAAAGCCATGAAATCGGAATGGTTATCCCGCCGGGCACCGGCAGGAATCGTATCAGCGTTTCGATCACAAATGGGATCGCGACCGCCAGTCCGATGCCGATCAGCGCTCCGATGCCGCTGATCAGTATCGCCTCAATCAAAAATTGCAGCAGAATTTCCCGGCGTTGCGCGCCGATGGCTTTTCGGATGCCGATTTCGCGCGTCCGCTCCGTCACGGTGACGAGCATGATGTTCATGATGCCAATGCCACTGATCAACAAGGCCATCATTGCAATCAGCAGGAGCACGATCGTCAAAGCCAGCGAGATGTTGTGCGCGGTCTGCAAGATCGAAGTAAGATTTTGGACGTTGTAATCCGCCTCAGGAGCGTGGCGGCTCTTTAAAATTTGCCTGACTTCGTCGGTTACCAGCGGAACGTCGTCGGCTCGATCCGCCTGCGCATATAAGGTGACGATAAAATCATCCCCGACATAATATTTGATCAGAGGGAACGGGATCAGCACGGAATCTGTTCTGATCTCCGACTCGCCGAAGGTGCCGGTCCGTTCGCGAAACGTGCCGATGACCGTGAATCTCAACTCTCCCACGTGAATGATTTGCCCGACGGAATCGCCCGCGGGAAGCGCATTCTGCGCCAAGTGTTCGGAAACCAGACAAACCTTGCTCACGGTGGAGAAATCGGCATCGTCAAAATAGCGCCCGCGCAAAATAATCAATTTGCGAATTTGCTGAAAGCCCTCGGTTACGCCGACCATGCTTACAGGCCACACGCGACCTGCAGCCACCACGTTCATGGGCATGTCATTCGTTCCCGCCACTTGCACCACTTGGGGAATGCCTTCCTTGATGGCGTCCAAGTCCCCCAGGGAGATTTGATCGGCGAGACTCACATTCCGCGAGAGATTCGATTGCTCGAGCCCGGCAAAGACGATGTTCGATCCCACGGCTTCGATTTGCGAACTGATGTATTTTTTCCCCGTCAGTGCAACGGTCACGACCAACACGACACAGGCGCTGCCAATCACGACGCCCAGCATGGTCAACACGGCGCGCAGCTTATTGGCGCGCAGCCCCTCGATTGCCAGATTCGATGTTTCAACCCAGTTCATGCAGGTCTCGCCGGATGCCGGTTTGCGATTTCCGCGGATTCTTCCCTAGAGTGAGATGGAAGTGTTCGGCAAGGGATCACCTTCGCCGGCCTGAAAGCACTGTCACGCGACGAATCGTTTCCCTAACCGTAGCAGATCGCGAGTACAAGAATACCTCATCGGAGGGGCGGTGACAGAACGAGTCCCGCCGCGAGCCACAAGCGATTCTGAAGGCGTCCAACGCTTTTCTGATTCGCGTGGCAGTTACGCGAGGATGGAGTCTCACTTTCGAGCGGCTGGCAAACAGCGCGCCTTGAAGATAATCGCTTGGAGCGGCGTTTACTGCGGGAACAGCATCAGCGTGATGGCCACTACCAACAGAATGGGACCCAAGAGAAACGCGAAGCTCATGCCCAAAAGCACGCGCACCGCCGCGTGGCGCTTTTTGGGAAAAACGCGCGGAGCCCCGCGTTGACGGAACATCGCGCGGAGAGCGTGGCCGTAGGCGGAAAGCCAATAGCGGCTTTCCCGGCGAGATTGCCAGAGCAGATCAATTCCCGCGCAAACAACCAGCGCTCCAATGATTCCGAGAAGCTTCGCCATGATTAGTACCGTTCCAATCGTGCGGGGCGCATCATTTGAATTTGAAAAAGTTCCCTGCCAAAAAAGAAGATGCCTAGGCTCCGCCTCGCGCCGAGCGAGTCAGGATCTGCGCGGAATCCTGTCCCTGGCGTCCAATATCAGCTCGGACGGGCACCTGGGCCACGCTCGCAGGCTGCGGGAGTTCGCCCAGGGCATGCCGTCCGCGTCCAGTCTCATGCCAGGTATCCACGATGTTGTGAATCACGGTGATGTTCGGGCCAATCGCCAAAATCCAAAGTGCAATCGGCATTTGATTTACCAAAGCGCCCAGAATCATCACCGCCAGGCGTTCGGGACGCTCCCAGAAACCGACTCCCTGACCTGGAACGAGCGATTCGGCGCGCGCTTTGGCGTAACTTACCATCACCGCCCCGGCCATGGCCGCGCAGGCCAGTACGACATAGGGAAAGCGGTGGACGTGAACATAGTGAACGAGCAGACCGAGGAAGAGAATCAGATCCGCGTAACGGTCCAGGATGGACTCGAGAAAACCGCCAAACAGAGACACGCGGCCTTGTCGCCGCGCCACGGGCCCGTCGAGCAGGTCGCAGAGCGCTGCGACAAGCATCATCCCGCCCGCCGCCGCAAATCGACCGGCGGCAAACAGCACTCCTGCCCACAGATTGGCTACCAGTGCCGACCAGGTGATGACATTAGGAGGGATTCCCGTGGGAGCCAGAGCGGCTGCGAGAAGGTCGATAGGCCACGAAAGGTATCGGCCAAGGGTCCGCGTCAGCATGGAATCGGCGTCACCCCTTTTATTCCTCTTCGTAAATTGTGGCTAGACGGACAACTTCGTATTCTTTTACCCCTGCCGGTGTGGTGACCGTTACCTCATCGCCGACTTTTTTCCCGAGCAACGCCCGGCCAATCGGCGAGGTCGTCGAAATCAGCCCCTTTGCCGCATCGGCCTCTTCGACGGTTACAAGCTTGTACTCGATTTTGGTGTCTTTGGCAACATCCAGAACGACGATACGCGAGCCGTACGCGGCTCGGTCTTTAGGCAAGTTATTCAGATTCAGCATGGAAAGGTCCGCCATGCGCTGGTGGAGTTGCCCTAGTCGCGCGGACACATAGGATTGCCTTTCCTTGGCGTACTTGTATTCGGCGTTCTCGGAGAGATCGCCATGGGCGCGAGCCGTCTTGATTTCCTTCGGGAGCTCATCGTGCAGCTCGTGTTCGAGGGCGGCGATCTCGTCCTTCAGTTTTTTCTTGATCTTCTCGGTAAGGTCAGCCATTTGGGACGTCTAAGAAAAGCTAGAACACCCTATTCCCCTCTCCATTCTAGCCCGAGTTCCCACTGCGGATGCGATTTTTTTGTGCATGCTCTTGGCAATTAGGCGCCCAGCGATTGCATCAGCAAAATTGCCCCGACCCCGGCCAGCCCGATATAGACCAGCTTGAAAAAGGCTTGGCCTTGGAGGCGCCTGTTGACCGCTCCTCCGAGAAATATTGCCGGCAATGCCACGGGCAGCGATAACACGTAGTAGCGCGTCACGGCGGGGACCCACAGACCAGCCAGCCAATAACCGCCCAAACCAATGATGCTGGCTGGAAGGAAATATGCCTGCAACGTCGCGCGGAAGTGCCGCGCCGACCAGCGGCGCATGGCCCCGTAAATGACAAGCGGCGGCCCATTCATTCCATAGGCGCCTCCCAGCACGCCAGCACAGAATCCGCAGATGAGGAGCCAAGGCCGGCTATCGGTTTTTAATTCCGGCGGCGTGCGGCCAATCAACGAATAAGCCGAGAACGCGATGATGATGACGGCGAGGGACGCTTTGACACCGCGATCGTGGCCGTTCATTAGAATCAGAACGCCGGCGGGAATGCCAAACAGGCTCGAAACCACCAGCCATCCCGCACTGCGCACGTGAATCTCCCGCCAATCTCGCGCGACGACCACCGCGGCAACCGTGATCGATACAAGCACCGCCAGCGGAGCTGCGATCTGAACGGGAATTCGCAGGGCCAGCAAAGATACGGCTACAAGCGCCTCACCGAATCCCAAGGCGGACCGAATCAGCGTCGCGATAAAAACGACACTCAGAACATACAGCGTCAGCATGTTCACTTCTGTCTCCTAAGGCAACGGCCCGATGCGATGTCCGCCGCACGCGCCGTTTGCGCGCTGTGATTCAGGATAGCGGCGGCCGCATCAGGTCCAGTGTCTGCAACAATGGCACGCTCATCGAAAGGACTGTATGTGTCACCAATCTACTGCACGGGTTCACGGAATTGCCTAACTCCGCCGCGTCGCACTATAATTGCACCGCCGATGAAGAAGGAAGTACGTTCTGCCTCCGGAAATGGCCATAGGCCCCGGTTGCTCGATCTGTTCTGCTGCGCGTGCGGCGCTGGCGTCGGGTACAATAGGGCGGGCTTTGAGGTTGTCGGCGTCGACAACAAGCCACAACCCAACTATCCTTTTCCTTTTATCCAAGCAGACGCCCTAAAACTTGATGCAAAGTTTTTGGCTTCGTTTGACGCCCTCCATGCGTCGCCGCCGTGCCAGTCGTATTCCGATTTAGCCAAGAGAAACGGGAACGGGCATGAATGGCCTCGCCTAATTGAGCCCGTCCGTAAAATGTTGATTAAGACTGGCCTTCCGTATGTCATTGAAAACGTCGATGGCGCGCCATTGCTTGATCCTGTGGTCCTTTGCGGAACGATGTTTCCCAACCTGCGCGTGCTTCGGTAAATGGCTGACGAAACGAAGAGCGGGACGCACTGGCAGGATGACGAACTCGATGTGATCGTCGCTGCCTACTTCGCCATGCTTGCTGCAGACATCTCCGGGCAACCGTACGTCAAATCCAGGCACAGCGCGGCCGTCATGGCTCGGATTGGTCGGACGCACCGCTCGGTAGAGTTCAAGCTCGAAAACATATCGGCTGTATTGGATGAACTGGGCATGCCCTGGATTCCCGGCTACAAGCCAAAGAAAAATTATCAGAATGCCATTTTCGATGCGATAGACCGTTACCTTACCAATCACCCAGCCGCACTTGAGCCTACCCAAAGTCTGCCACACCCACCGCCTTTGTCAGGTGAAATCTTTGTCACTCTGCCAACCCGTACGGCAGCCAACGAGCGGATTCCCGAACGTCTGCAGCGGCTCGTTCAGAAATTTGATCCGGTTGAACGGGACCATCGCAACCACTCTCTTGGCAAAGCTGGTGAGGCTTTTGTTGTCGATCTTGAGAGACGCCAGCTCACTGAAGCTGACCGCCCTGACTTGGCGAGAAAAGTCCGTTGGATCGCCGCTGAAGATGGAGATGGCGCAGGCTACGATGTACTGTCCTTCAACATAGAAGGTCAGTCGCGCTTAATTGAGGTCAAGACTACTAATGGGTCTGCTCGCACGCCCTTTTTCATAACCCGCAACGAGTGCAGCCTTGCAGCAGAGCGCCCCGCGGAGTGGCGGATTTATCGCGTGCACCTGTTCGCACTGGAACCACGCATTTTTACTATCGCGCCACCGCTAGAGAACGCTGTCAAGCACGCACCCGAGACATGGCGAGCGTCCTTCGGATGCATTCGGAGAAATGAGGTACACGAATGACTGTCACCCAACTCACGAGACTGACGTTGATGGATCTCTTGAATGCCGCCAACAAGCACTATGATGAAAAGTACTTATCTGTGTATTTCGATGTGGCAAGTGGCGGGCGCAAGGCCGGTTCCGGCGATACCCTTGCTGAGTTCATCGCCTCAGAGCTCCGCGAAGGCTTTGATGGAAAATCTTCTCGGGAGCAGCAGGTCGCGGCGGCAGTTCGCATGCTTGAGCGTGCTCTAGCCGTGCGACGGTACAGACGGCGATGGCGCTCACCATCTGCGCGCCCTCTTTCATATCGACGATCGATCGCCACACGCAAAAACCAAAGCAACTGTACGAATGGCGGGTGCCAGCTATTTGGCCCATTCTTTTCCCAGAATCGCGTACTAACGAATTCACTGCGACAGGCCACCAGCCCGGACTTACTGCGCCCAACCGCGGCGGCCATCAGGTTTCGCATGCGCACCAGATTGTAGGCCGCACACGCGAACGTAAACATCCAGTCCACCTTCAACGTTCCCCGATGCCCGCACCTTGCGGAGTAGAGCAATCG
>DATLST010000083.1:0-12592 GCA_035534055.1 Candidatus Acidiferrales bacterium
GTCATTCGCGAGCCGGGCCGCGTCGTTACGCTACCCGCGCGGCAGAGCGGGCAATCCACCGGTTCGTAGCTGGGCACCTCCATTTCCAGTAAAGCACGGGCAGGAACATTCCATTCGAGCAGCCCGCCGGTGCGATCAATCAGGGCTCCGGCGGCCACCACCAGCCCGCCTTCTTCTTCGACCACGCCGATCGTCTCGCGCGTCGATCCTCCGGTGGTCCACACGTCTTCCACCACCAGCACGCGCTCTCCCGGCTTCAATTCAAAGCCTCGGCGCAAAGCCATGTGGCCGGATCGGTCGCGTTCGACCCAGAGGGAGCGCACGCCAAGAGCCCGCGCCACTTCGTAGCCCACGATGATTCCACCCAGCGCGGGCGCGACCACGCAGGCGATGCCAAGTTCTTTAAACAGTTCGGCCAGGGCGCGGCCTAGCTGTTCGGCCTGCTTGGGATGTTCAAGCGCCAGCGCGCACTGGATGTAGGTGTCGCTGTGGAGGCCGCTGCTGAGTTCAAAGTGACCGGTGCGTACCGCGCCTGCCCGTTGAAATATCGCAAAGATGTCTTCTCGTTTCATGCGCGTTAACCCCCATCATGCGGCCATTTGGGCGTGGATGGACGCCCGCCACCAGCCGCGGCGCTAGCCTAAGGGCGGAAGCCAAAAGTGTCAATGGCCGGCGCTTGGGAACATAGCAAGCAGCCCGCCACTCGGCTTTTGGCCTGCGGGACAAATGCGACCGCTACCTGTTCCTGGGGACAGCCCAGGAACAGGAGCAAGTTGTATACAACGGAGGGATTTGACATTTTACTGCGGGGGCGGGCCCGGATAAGCTGCTGCCTGGAAGTTACGGGAGAGTGAATGCGTAAATTCGCTGTTGGCGCGCTGATTCTATCGCTGTCTGCCACGCTGGCCTGCGCCGTTCCTCGGCAGGACCACCATGACAACTATCACGGTCAAGACGAGCACTCCGATCACGAGGAACACCACGATAATGGACGCCATCTGGGTTGGGACAAGCACCACGATGATAAGGACCGGGACGAACACCGCGGATGGGACTACGAGCATGCCCGAGTTGAGGCCGACCGTGACTATCCTCACGGACACTACGACGGCGTCCGCCGAACGATTGTGCTCGGAACCTTGGATTTCCACACGCGGCGCGTTATTCTCGCTGACCACTCCAACTGGGTCATCGCCTCGTATGATCTCGACCGATGCCGCGACTGGCGGTGGGGCCACGATGACGTCCGCGTATATGAAGACGACGTTCATCCCGGCTGGTATGTGCTGTTCAATGCTCGCCTAGGCCACTACGTTCATGCGGAGTATTTTGGGCGTTAGGTTTTAGACTGCCCCCACAGTGTGCGGCATCGACGCCAACCCGGGCGAAAAATCGTCCGGGTTCTCGGTGTCTCGGATCGGAGTTCCCCGTCCAAGACGAGCCGCACTCGCCCCGCCTCCATCTCCAAGCTTTCCAATTCACCCGTTCTGTTTTTGGGTGTAGACTCCGCCTCGTAAGTCGGAAGGATGTACCCAACATTGGGAGGCTCGAAATGAATCGGAGGGTTGCAAGTTTACTGGTAATGGCACTCATCGGCGGCGGAATCCTCGCCGCGCTGATCAGCCGGACGGCGGCTGCTGCGGACGATCCCATCATTACCGCCGACAAAGCGGTGACATCGGATCTGTCTAAGGGCGAGCGCGCTGCGGCGGAAAAATACCTCGACGCGGACTTCAGTTGGATCGATACCCAGGGAGTGATGCGCGTCAAGGAAGACGTGTTTCGCGTGGGCGTAAAACCGGCGGTTCCAGCGGCCGAAGACGTAAAGTACCTTGAGCACAAGTACGGCAACGTGGTGTGGCTGCAGGAGAATCAGGGCAAGCGATATGCGGCGCACTTCTGGGTCAAGCGCCCGGCGGGCTGGAAGTTGCTGCATATCACGGAAGTGGACGTGCACAACCGCGATTTCTCCACGGTGCGCCCGGACTATGTGGTGCCTTGCATCAATCCCTGCATGACGGTTCCCTACACGGCTGTGACGGCCAACGAAAAAGCGGCTCTGGCAGCCTGGCAGGAACAGGAATCGGGAAGGCCGGGAATGTGGGCTAAGCATATTGCCGATAATTTTGACCAGCGCGCGGCAACCACTTGGGGCGGCCCGAGACCGTCCAAGACGGAAATGGTCGCCATGCAGGAAAAGGCACGGAAGGAAAACCCCAATCGGCCTGAGGTAGCGGCCGTTCCGGCATTGTGGGTTCGCACCTGGGACTTCGGAACCGCGGTGGTGATGATCGCTTGCCAGCCCACCTATGGCGACAAGGCATACTGGGCCAGCCGCGTCTTCGCACCACTGAACGGCACGTGGATGATGATGGAAAGCTATCATA
The DNA here is from genome assembly GCA_035534055.1 of Candidatus Acidiferrales bacterium. GTDB lineage: Bacteria > Acidobacteriota > Terriglobia > Acidiferrales > UBA7541 > Palsa-295. The sequence goes on from DATLST010000083.1 coordinate 2,388, forward strand.
ACTACATTAACGCCTCGCCCGTGATGACGGCCGTACCCCTCGACAAATCGCACGATCCAAGGGGGCTGCAGATGGTGAAGGAGTCCGGCAAGTAGACAGGTAGAGAAACAGGTAGAGGAAACAGGATGGGTGCGGGCGGGAGGAAAACTTCCTGTCGCTCGCCCTCCATGCCACATCCGAGCGCGTAGCGGGACGCGGGAGACAGCGTTAGTAGATACAGGCCGCAAATTACGATACTACTATCGCGCCGGCATACTTGCTTTCGAGGGAACCTGGCGGCAAAATCCAGCCATGGCACATCGTCTGACCACCTCCTATACCGAAGACGCGGTGGATCTATTCCGGTATTACAAGCGGCTCGCCGAACGGGCGATCGAACAATGCTCGGAGGAAGCGCTATTCTCGACGCTGGATGCCGAGTCAAATTCGATTGCCATCATCGTGAAACATATGGCGGGGAATATGCGGTCGCGGTGGACGGATTTTTTGGCCACCGACGGAGAGAAACCGGACCGGAACCGTGATAGCGAATTCGAAGCGCCGCCGAGGAACAGAACCGAGTTGATCGCAATGTGGGAACGCGGCTGGAAATCGCTGTTCGATGCGCTGGAGCCGCTGGCGGAAACGGACTTGACGCGCACGGTTACGATTCGCACCGAGCCGCACTCCGTGATGCAAGCGATCAACAGGCAAATCGCTCATTACTCGTATCACGTGGGTCAAATCGTTTTTCTCGCGAAACATTTAACGGTAAACGCGACGGGAAGCTGGACTTCGTTGAGCGTGCCACGCAACAAGTCCAGGGACTTCACCCCCGACGTGGAGGCGGGGCGGAAATGACAACGATGAGTCGAAACGCCTTCCGCTCCATTTTTGGGCCGGGCTGGCAAGCGAAGGGAAAAAGCCGGGCTCGAGCGGGAGGAAAACTTCCTTTTGCCGACCTCTGCGCCGGATCCGAGTGTGTAACCGAATACGCCGAACTAGCTGTCTCGCTCCATGCCCCTTCTTGACGAAGCCGCCAAACCCTGCTACAAAGAACAATTCAGGGCGATTGGTCGCGCCCAGCGGATTCCCGCTCACAGAGTCCTAATCCGAGGGAGAAGTCGCTCTTGCGAGGTCTCACAATTGTGTGCCGCTCGCAAGTGGTCAGTCGATTGCCTTGGAAAATCGGCAATTATTTTCGGAATAAGTATGCCCGGATGCGGCATTGCGGACACGTCTAATAATGGGCTCCCAAGCTGATTTCTCACGATGAGATTTGGAACGCCGGCAGCTGCGGATTAGATCCCGGAAAATTCTATGGAAAATGATGGAGGAAATCTGATGCACGACAGGCTCGCAAGCAAGGAGTCGTTCCGAGGCCGGCTTGGGAAGATGGCCAAGGGAGGCGCGTCTATGCTGTTGGTGATGATGACCGCGCTCGCGGCGCATGCCCAGGGTGCGGCGGAAAGCACCGGCGGCGAGGCCGACCTGAAGCTGCCCGACCTGTCACAGGTCAAGTTCCTGGGCGTCAACGGCCACGCGCTGCTGATTTGGGGAATCCTGTTTTGCATTTTTGGGCTGGCCTTCGGCCTCACGATTTACGTCCGGCTGAAAAATCTGCCGGTGCATCGCTCGATGCGGGAAATGTCCGAGCTGATCTACGAGACGTGCAAGACGTACCTCCTGACGCAGGGCAAGTTCCTCCTGCTGCTGTGGCTGTTCATCGCGGCGGTAATCCTTCTGTATTTCGGCGTATTGCTGCATGACCCGGCCATTACGGTAATAGTTATCCTGGCGTTCAGCGTATTGGGAATCGCGGGCAGCTACGGCGTGGCCTGGTTCGGCATCCGCGTGAACACGTTTGCCAATTCGCGCACCGCGTTCGCCAGCCTCGCGGCCAAGCCCTACCCCATCTACCAGATTCCGCTGCGCGCAGGCATGAGCATCGGCATGATGTTGATCAGCGTCGAGTTGCTGATGATGCTCATCATTCTGCTGTTCGTTCCCCGCGACTACGCCGGCCCGTGCTTCATCGGCTTTGCCATCGGCGAATCGCTGGGCGCGGCCGCTCTGCGAATTGCGGGCGGCATCTTCACCAAGATCGCGGACATCGGCTCCGACCTGATGAAGATCGTGTTCAAGATCAAGGAAGACGACGCGCGCAACCCGGGCGTCATCGCCGACTGCACCGGAGACAACGCGGGCGATTCCGTCGGCCCCAGCGCGGACGGGTTTGAGACGTACGGCGTCACCGGTGTCGCACTGATTACCTTCATCCTGCTGGGCGTGAAGAGCCCCGTCGTGCAGGTGCAACTTCTCGTCTGGATCTTCGTCATGCGCGTCGCCATGCTGGTGGCTGCCGCAGCCGCCTACTTCATTAACGGCGGCATCGCCAAGGCAAAATATGAAGGGGTCGACGAGATGAACTTCGAGGCTCCGCTCACCTCCCTGGTGTGGATCACCTCGATCGTCTCGATCGCGCTCACCTACGTCATTTCGTACTTCATCATCCCCGACCTGGGCGGCGACACCACGCAGTGGTGGAAACTGGCCACCATCATTTCCTGCGGGACGCTGGCCGGCGCCATCATTCCGGAGTTCGTCAAGGTGTTCACCTCCACCGAATCGCGGCATGTCCGGGAAGTCGTCAGCTCGGCTCGTGAAGGAGGCGCTTCGCTTGGCATCCTCTCCGGCTTCGTGGCGGGCAACTTCTCGGCTTACTACCTGGGGTTGACGATGGTGGCGCTCATGACCATCGGATATATCTTCAGCACACAGGGTCTCGGCTCCGTGATGATTGCCGCACCCGTCTTCGCCTTCGGCCTGGTCGCCTTCGGGTTCCTCGGCATGGGCCCGGTCACCATCGCCGTCGATTCCTACGGCCCGGTCACCGACAACGCGCAGTCGATCTACGAGCTTTCTCTCATCGAGCAAATCCCCAACATCGAACAGGAACTCAAGCGGGACTTCAAAATCGATGTTCGTTTCGAGCGCGCCAAGGATCTGCTCGAGGAAAACGACGGCGCCGGCAACACCTTCAAGGCAACCGCCAAGCCGGTGCTGATCGGCACCGCCGTGGTCGGCGCCACGACCATGATTTTCTCGATCATCATGGCGCTGACCAACGGCATCACCACCAACGTCGACAAGCTCTCGCTGCTGCATGCGCCTTTCGTTCTGGGCCTCATCACCGGCGGCGCGATGATCTACTGGTTCACGGGCGCTTCCACGCAAGCCGTCACCACCGGCGCCTACCGCGCCGTGGAATTCATCAAGGCGAATATCAAGCTCGAAGGCGTCGAGAAAGCCTCCATCGCGGACAGCAAGAAGGTGGTCGAAATCTGCACCGTGTACGCGCAGAAGGGCATGTGGAACATCTTCTTCGCCGTATTTTTCGCCACGCTTGCTTTCGCCTTCGTCGAGCCGTTTTTCTTCATCGGCTACTTGATCTCCATCGCCATCTTCGGCTTGTATCAGGCCATCTTCATGGCCAATGCCGGCGGCGCCTGGGACAACGCCAAAAAGATCGTCGAGGTGGAGCTGAAGCAGAAAGGTACGGCGCTGCACGACGCGACCGTCATCGGCGACACGGTGGGCGATCCTTTCAAGGACACGTCTTCAGTGGCCCTGAACCCGATCATCAAATTCACAACGCTGTTCGGATTGCTTGCCGTCGAATTGGCGGTCGAGATGACGCTGAAGAATCCGCAGTTGACGCAGATTCTGGCCGCGGTGTTCTTCGTGATCTCCTTCATTTTCGTGTACCGGTCGTTCTACGGCATGCGCATCAAGATGGAAAAGGAGCACCGGGCGGCCGGCCGCGCCGGAATCGAGAACGCGTAAGTTTCCCGGCTGCATACATACCGTTGCAATAAAAAAGGGGAGGGCCATTGCTCTCCCCCTTTTTTATTTTATGCGGCTATTCCGCGGCAATCAGGCCCGGATGAGTCCGGGAAACTGTCGCGAGTCGTTGGCGAAGCCTGGAAACACCGCATCCAGATTACGTTCTCCAACGTGCCTGGAAATGATTTCGCCGAGTACGCTGCGATAGTCGGTGGTCATGGCAAGGTCGCGTCCCTGATTCAATTGTCCTTCGCTCAGGCCGGGCCAGCGCGTGTAGACTTTCCCTCCCTGGACATTCGCGCCCATCACGAACATGCAATTGGCGTGGCCGTGATCCGTTCCCCGATTTCCGTTCTCGTGCGCCGTGCGTCCGAATTCCGACATGCTGACGAATACCACGTCGCTCATGCGGTCGCCCATATCCTGATGGAAGGCGGCAAGCCCTTGCCCGAGGTCGCGCAGCAGGTTTGAGAGCTGCCCCTGCACGCCTCCTTCGTTGACGTGGTGATCCCAGCCTCCGCTGTCGAGAAAAGCCACCTCCAATCCCACGTCGGCTTTGAAAAGCTCGGCGATTTCCATCAGGCTCTTGCCGAAGCGGCTTTTGGGATAATCCGCGCCGTTTTCCGGCTCGTACAGATCGGGATTGATTTTCTTGAGTTGGTCGATGGCTTCGAAGGTTTCCTGGCCCACGCCGCGCATCGCATGGTCGACGGTCTGCGCGTACATCGCTTCGAATCCGCCTTCCACGGTCTGCTGCGGACCATACATTTTGAACTGCTTGAGATCCGGAATAGCCACGGCCTGCACGCTTCCCTGCAGCGTAAGCGGAAGATAGGGGCCGAGCGCCACGGCCCGGAAGGGCGAAGGCTGATCCTCCGGCATTGTCTGCAGCGCGCGGTTGAGCCAGCCGCTCTCGGTGCTTTTCACGCCGGGCGTGCCGGACTCCATGAAATCCTGGGCGTCGAAATGCGAGCGAGTAGGATCGGGCGAGCCCACGGCCTGCACGATGGCCAGCTGGCCTTTTTGAAAGAGCGGCTGGAGCGGCTGGAGGCTCGGATGCAGCCCGAAGAATCCGTCGAGATCGATGGCCGCGTCCGCGCCGCCGCGGCTCGGCGGTGGAATCGCGATCGTCGGGCGCATCTGGTAATAATTCGGCTCACCGAATGGGACTACCACGTTCAAGCCGTCCATCGCTCCCCGCTGGAAGAGCACCACCATTTTCTTCTTGTTGGGCCCGCCGGTGGCTGCCACCGCGCGCTGCAGAAACGCCGGCAGCGAGGCCATGCCGAGCATCGCGATGCCGCTGCTTTTCAGGAAATACCGCCGAGAAATATTCATTGTCGTTCTCCCGCTGCGAAAAAGACTGTGAATCGCGTTCCCGCTGCGCCGAGGCCGCCTAGCGCCGCTGGAATTCGGGCGCGCCCAGCACCAGCCCGGATATCAACCCCTCGTTGACCTGCTTCACCGGATCGTCGAGCTTGGCCTGCAAAATCTGCGGATCGTTCAGGCGTGCTTCGAGTGTCTGCCGAGTCCCGTCGGTCACTTGGCCGTCGATAAATACGCCAGTGCCTCGGAAAGCGCCGTTTGCGCATTGCTCGACGCGTCATTCCCAAGCACCGCGCTCAAATCCACGTTCGACCCAGCCATGTGATTGGAGGCGAATCCCAGGGCGAAGTTCAGCCGGTTCAAAAGCGCCCCGGCGTTGACCCAGGTTTCCGACTCGTCCGAATAGCCTGTGGGCGGCTCGCACAAAAATAGCGGCTCGCCCATCCGCCCCACCCATTGCACCAGCGGCAGGGAGACGGAGACGTCGGCGTCGAGAGCGCGCGCCGTGCTGGCTGCCAGCTCGAAAGGCGTCTTCACTTTGGCCCGATAGGCGTCTTTCGACCAGAATTCCGGCGAGTAGATCATCGTCCGCGGCACGCTGCGAATGTCGCCGCCGGTAGCCTCGTAGTTCTGTGCCATGCGATCGATCAGCGTTTGCGACGGATGGTCGGAAACAAAATGGCGCGCCAGTTCGGTGGAGATAAATCGCGCGGCGTGGGGATCGTTCGCCAGCATCTTCAGCGCCTCTTCCCTGTCGCGGAGAAAGTGTTACTGCCGACGCCACACGCAAAAACCAAGAGCAACTGTACGAATGGCGGGTGCCAGCTATTTGGCCCATTCTTTTCCCAAAATCGCGTACTAACGAATTCACTGCGACAGGCCACTAGTACCCTAGTAACGATTAGTAACGATGCTCGCATCGGATAAATATCAGCGGCTGGCGAGTTACCCGACTTCGTGATGTCGTCTGCGGAATACAAAGCGCGGAGAGCGATCTTCTTTCGTCTTTGTCTTTTTTACTCTGTGTTTTTACTCGGCCCCAAAAAAAGGGAGGCCGATTCGGCCTCCCTTTTTTTTCTTAACTTCAGGAATCGGTGATCGAGCGAGCTCTGTTATCCCGCCGCTTCGCCCTTCTGCTGTTTTTCACGCTGGTCGCGCAACACGGCCTTGCGGCTCAGCCGAATTTTATTCCCTTCGATGGCCAGCACCTTCACGAGAATCTGGTCGCCTTCCTTCAATTCGTCGCGCACCGCACGAATCCGCTGGTCCGCGATTTCGCTGATGTGCAGCAGTCCGTCGGTTCCCGAAAAGATCTCCACAAACGCGCCGAACTCCGCGATGCGTACCACCTTGCCGAGGTAGGTCTTTCCGATTTCGGCGGTGGCCGTCACGTCGCGGATCATTTTCAGCGCTTCTTCGGCAGCCTTGCCGTTGTTCGCAAACACGTGTACTTTTCCGTCGTCCATCACGTCGATCTTCACGCCGGTGACCTCGATGATCGAGCGGATCTTCTTTCCGCCCGGCCCGATCAGGTCGCGAATCTTGTCCGTGGGAATGCTCAGCATGTGCAGGTGCGGCGCGTAGGCCGAAATCTCCGCTCGTCCTTGGGGGAGCGACCGGTCCATGATGTCGAGGATCTCCAGCCGGGCCTTTTTGGCCTGCGCCAGCGCTTCCCGCATCATCGCGATGCTCACGCCGCCCACCTTGATATCCATTTGCAGCGCCGTGATTCCCTGCCGCGTTCCGGCAACCTTGAAATCCATATCGCCGTAGTGGTCCTCGGCGCCCGCAATGTCGGTCAGGATGGCGTACTTGTCGCCCTCCACCACCAACCCCATCGCAATGCCCGCGCACGGCGACTTGAGCGGCACGCCCGCATCCATCAGCGCCAGCGACCCGCCGCACACCGTGGCCATCGAAGACGACCCGTTCGACTCCAGAATGTCCGATACGCAGCGCACCGCGTAGGGAAATTCCGATTCCGGCGGCAGCAGGTTCGTCAGCGCCCGTTCCGCCAACGCTCCGTGTCCGATTTCGCGCCGCCCCGGCCCGCGCAGGAATTTCACTTCGCCCACCGAGAACGCCGGGAAGTTGTAGTGCAGCATGAACCTCTTGAACGCTTCGTCCTCGAACAGCAGGTCCAGCCTCTGCATGTCTTCTTTCGTGCCGAGGGTCGCCGTGGCCAGCGCTTGCGTCTCCCCGCGTGTAAACAGAGCGGAGCCGTGTACGCGCGGCAGCACGCCTACCTCGCAGGTAATCTGGCGAATCTGGTCGAACGCGCGGGCATCGGGACGCCGACGGCGAACCAGCATGTCGTCGCGGAAGATGTGTTCGCGCAGCCGCTCGAAGGCGCGATAAGCCAGCTTGCGCCGGTCTTCGTCCTCTTCGGGAATCGACGCGAGAATTTCTTTCTTGACTGTATCCACCAGGCCGTAGCTCTCGAGCTTGGGGTGCTTGGCGGTGTCCAGCGCGTCGCGCAGCCGGTCGGTCCATTTACCCGCGATTTCTTTGTAGAGCGCTTCATCGAATGCCGGCGGCGTCACGGCCACTTTTTGTATATTGACGCGCTTCCCTAGTTCGCGGATCTCCGCGACGATCTTGCGGATTTCGGCGTGCCCGAATTCCAGCGCGTCCGCGACCGCCTCCTCGGAAACCTCCTGCGCTCCCGATTCCACCATCACGATCGCTTCCTCGGTGCCCGCCACAATGATATTCAGCAGGCTGCTCTTCTGCTCGGCCACCGTCGGGTTCACCACCAGCTTGCCGTCCAGCAGTCCCACGCGCACGCACGCGATCGGATTGCTGAAAGGAATTTTCGAGATGTACAGCGCCGCCGAAGCCGCCGTCACGGCGATCACATCGGGGTCGTTCTCGCTGTCCGCGGAAAGCACCATCGCAACGATCTGCGTTTCGGTCGCCCATCCCTCCGGGAACAGCGGCCGCAGCGGCCGGTCCGTCAGCCGCGACACCAGAATTTCGCGCTCCGAAGGGCGCCCTTCGCGCTTGAAGAATCCTCCGGGAATCTTTCCGGCGGAATAGGTGTATTCACGGTAATCCACCGTGAGGGGAAGAAAGTCCTTGTCGCTCGCTCTCGTATCCATGCAGGCCGTGGCCAGCACCACGGTGTCTCCATAGCGCGCCACGATTGAGCCATGCGCCTGCGTGGCCATTTTGCCGGTTTCAAACGTCAGCTTGCGCCCGCCCAGATCCAAACTCACTTGTTCAAACATCAAATCACATCCTTTTTGCCCCGCTCACGGGACCGCGATCAGATACGAGAGATTTCTCTCGGGAAATACCGCTCGGAAGGAGGCAACCAGCGAAGGAAGCGCAGCGGAAGACTTAATGGACAAGCGACTCCGCGCAGCATGGCCCTGCCGGACCGCATGTCACCCGACAACTATGCTCTGTGCGGAAGGAAAACGCGCGGCCCGCAAGGCCGCTCAGGGAATGTGCGCTACTTGCGCAAACTAAGTCGTTCCACAATCTCGCGATACCGATCCGGGTCTCGACGGTTCAGGTAGTCCAGCAGCCGCCGGCGCTTGTTGACCATCATGATCAACCCTCGCCGCGAAGCATGGTCTTTTGCATGAGACCTGAGATGGGTGGTTAGGTAGTTGATGCGTTCGCTCAACAACGCTATCTGCACTTCCGGTGATCCTGTGTCTGTCGGATGCGCCCGGAACTGCTCGATCAGTCCGGCTTTGGCTTCGCTCAACTCGCCCCTCCCCCACTGAAACGTCGCGCCCTGCACTATGCTCTTTGCCTCTTCTTCAGCACAAAATGCTAGCACAGACTCGGGAACAACTGCTACAACCTTTTTCTCCCGCAGCGTCGCTCGCGGAAGGCATCTAAAAAACAGTCAATATAAAATCAAGATACAGAGATGCCGGCAACAGGACGCGCGCGGAACCTTTATGCCTTCCCGCCGCGTACCAGTGACAGAAATTCGTCGCGCGTCTGCTTGTTGTCCCGGAAAACACCCAGCATAGCGCTCGACACCGCCATGGAGTTCTGCTTCTCCACGCCCCGCATCACCATGCACAAATGGCGCGCTTCGATAATCACGCCCACGCCTTGCGGGCTCAGTTTTTCCTCGAGCGCCTTCGCAATCTGGCTCGTCAGCCTCTCCTGAATCTGCAATCTTCGCGCGTACATGTTCACCAGCCGTGCGATCTTGCTCAGTCCCACCACCTTCTTGTCCGGAATGTACGCCACGTGGCACTTGCCGAAGAACGGCAGCAGATGGTGCTCGCAAAGGCTGTAAATCTCGATGTCTTTCACCACCACCATTTCGTCGTAGCACACGCTGAACATCGCGCCGTTCAGAATTTTCTCCGCATCTTGCCGGTAGCCGCTCGTCAGGTAGCGCAGCGCCTCCTCGAATCGCTCCGGAGTGCGCCGCAGCCCCTCCCGCTCCGGATCTTCGCCGAGCTGCGTCAGTATTTTCCGGACCAGCTCGGCGATGCTTTCCGAGCCCGCCATTTCCGGAACGGCGATTTTGCTAGTTTCGCTCATGATCTTCTCGCTCCTCATCGACTCCGCCTTCGCAAGCATCGCTCTCGAACGGCCCTGACGGATCTGTATTTCTTCGCGCGTCTGCTTTTCATCATCTCGCTAATCGATGCCCGGCACGGCCGGGGCCCCCTCTTCGCTGACCTCGAAACTGTTCTTGCTCGTCTCCTCGATCCGCACGCGTTCCAGCCGCGCATGGGGAAACCGCCGGAGCCTCCGGTAAATTTCCCGTGCCACGTTCTCGGTGGTCGGCACTCGGTCCCGAAATTCCGCGATCTCTTCGTTCATGTACTTGTGATCGAACTGCTCAACCACTTCGCGTTCCACGAAAGGATCGAGATCGCCCAGATTCGCAACCATGCCCGTCGCCGGATCCACCGGCCCGGTCAGCGTCACTTCCACCACATAATTGTGCCCGTGCCCATACGGATTGCTGCACTTGCCGTAGAGCCGCTGGTTCTCCTCCTCGCTGAATTCAGCCCTGTGCAGCCGGTGCGAGGCCGAAAAGCGGTAGCGTCGCGTCAGCGAAATCTTCAACG
>DATLST010000084.1:0-13587 GCA_035534055.1 Candidatus Acidiferrales bacterium
CTTGACTCCGGGCACTACACAATTTCGGCCTGGGAGGATCTCGATCCTGAACACACTGCCCCGCGACGCAATGCCCCTGCCTGCACCGTTCCCGCGCGAATCGACGCCGGGCCTGTCTCCGTTGACGCGTCCGATCCAAGCATCAGCGAGGTCATGCTGGTGTTCTCCACACCCGATTGCATGACGCGATAGCCTACGGCTGGCGTCCGCTGGGTCGCGGGATCAGCATGGTGCACAGTCCAACTTGTCGGGAAAAAGAAGGAATACCCGTCTGAAGCGCCTTGAACCATCGGCGAGGATTTTGCGCGGAAACGCGCGGGCCGGGCTATCCGCCCAGGGGCGGAAGCAACGCGGAAGAACCAAAGAGAAAGATCGCGCCGACGACCAGGCTATAAGCCGCGGTCAGCGCCACGACAAACCGCATCAGCCGAGGCCTCGCGGCGCTTGCTCCAAAGATCCCGACAGCAGACGCGGTCATCAAGGTATTCATAATCAACAGCCCCGCGAGAAACATGGCGAGCCCGAGCAATCCCCGTGTGACGCCTCCGAGATTTGCGGCCAGCAGGAAAAGCAACAATTGGCTGGGCGTTTCCGCCCCGAGCCCGTGGATCACCCCAACGAGGAAAACGGAATTCCGATTGTACTTCCGCGGTTCAGCGTGCGGCTTCCGCTCGGTCCCCGGGTTGAAGATCTTCTTAATTTCCCAGAACAGCCATTGAAAAGCGCCCATGAGAATGGAGGCGCGAGACCTTGGCACAAACGCAGCCTTTTGGCGCAGGAGCGTTCCGATCACGTAGAGACCGAGAAGTACCAGAGTGAAACCGACGGCGCGTTCGGCCCAACCGTCGATGCGGGCGGGTAACGAACGCTGAAACAGGATCACCACACCGCCCAGGGTGGCTACGGTGGCTGCATGCCCAAAAACATAAACCAGGCCCAGTCGCATGGCGCTGCCCCGCTCGGGTTCAACGCTTGTGATGTCGGAAATTGCAGCGATGTGGTCGTAATCGAAGCCGTGCTTGAATCCGAGCACGGCGGCGGAGAGCAAAGCGAGATCGAGCGCAGTCGGCTGTAGCATGCGTTGAGAAGAACGGGCAGAGGGAGCGCCTCTGCCCGTTCAAGTGATTCAGAACCTTGCGGAAATGGTTTGTTTACCTTGCGATCTCAAACAGCAGTTACATGCCGTTCGCTTTGTTCATTGTAAGGGACGTGACGTGAATCGTATTCGTGTCCTTATCGAGCGTGCCCTTCACGGTTACGTCGTGACCTTCGTGGCCGGTAGCCTTGCTTTGCGGATCGAGAATGTAAACTTGCTTGCTTGCGGAGTCGTAGAGTGCCAATTTTGCGCCCTTCTGCGACACGCACATCTTTGTGCAGGCAGCTGCGGAGGCACCCTCGTTCTTTGCTCCGCACAGATTGTCGGTAACGACGCCCGACCACGAACCTGACTTGGCCCTTTCCGCCTGACCGGCAAGCGTGAGGCCCGCAACGAACAGGAGCGCTACCGAACACATCATCCATCGCTTCAGCATGTGCCTTTCCCTCCTCAACACGCCCCGAGCGCTTCCACCACTCTAGGGCTTGGCGACGATTACTTTGGCATCAATCGGACGGTTTGTCCAGCAAACCACTGGACGCCGCGACGCATTTCGAGTTATCGCAAGCAAAAAAATGTGGATATTGACATGGCTGCGAGGCACAGACTAGGCTCGAACCGTGATGGCGCTCGCGCCGGCGGCACGAAAGCGGTCATTGTTACGACCTCATCCACATCTCTACGAGATCAACACCTGGGCCTGGCTCGAACAACTCTCGACGCGGCATGAACGCGTCATAAAGCTTGGCAACGTCCCCGATTCCGAGTGGGACTCCCTCGCGCGGCTGGGATTCGACATCGTATGGCTGATGGGGGTGTGGAAACGCAGCCCGGAGTCGCGGCGGATCGCGCTCTCCGATCCGACAAATTTTCCGCTGTACGACCGCGCTTTGCCCGACTGGGAACCCAGCGACGTGATCGGATCTCCATACGCTGTCGCTCAATATGTCCCCGACGAGCGAATCGGAACCTGGAACGATCTGGACCGAACCCGCAGAAAATTGAAGACGCGCGGTATGCTCCTCTTTCTAGATTTTGTAGGCAATCATACCGCCCTCGATCATCCATGGACGCGGGAGCACCCGGAGTTTTACGTCCAGGGCATGAAACAGGATTTTGAAAAAGATCCGGCAAGTTTCTATCCGGTGGAAACCATGAAAGGCCCGGCCTTTCTGGCGCTGGGCAAGGATCCTTATTTCCCGCCGTGGAAGGATGTGGCACAGCTCGATCATTTTCAGCCAGAAATGCGCGCCGCCCAGCTGGCCTATCTACGAACCATTGCGAGCCACTGCGATGGCGTTCGTTGCGACATGGCCATGTTGCAACTGAACGATATTTTCGGCAAGATTTGGGGACATTTGCTGAACGGCCGCAAGCCACCCGAGAAGGAGTTCTGGACGGAAGCGCGAGAGTGCGTGCCGGATTTGATCTGGCTGGCCGAGGCCTACTGGGAAACGGAGGTGCGTTTGCTGGACCTTGGATTCTCCTTTGTCTACGACAAGGGACTTTATGACGCCGTGCGCGACGAAAACGCCGAGGAAGTTCGGCGGCGGCTCGGCGCCAACATCACCCGGCAGAGCCGATTTGCCAGGTTTCTTGAGAATCATGATGAGAGGCGGTGTGTTGCCGCCTTCGGCAAGCAACGGATCGCCTCGGCCGGAACGCTGATGGCAACCGCACCCGGAATGCGCTTCTACCATCGCGGAGAGCTAATCGGCCGCGAGGCTCAACTCCCGATCACGCTGCGAATGCCAGCGGACGCGTTGCATGACCCGGCGATTACAAAATTCTTCGAATCCATTCTCGCGATCACGAATGAAGAAGTTTTCCATGAGGGGCAATGGGATCTGCTGCAAGCGACGCCGGAGGGAGACACGACATCGACACAGCTCGTCGCTTACCAATGGCGCACGGAAACGGCCCGGAAAGTAATCGTAGTGAACCTGGCAGGCAACGCATCGCAGGGACGCGTCCAATTCGGAGATGGCGCGTTGCCGGACAAGGATTACATCTTCTACGATCAGCTCCATGCCGTCCGCTACCCTCGGAACGGCCAGGAACTTCGGGAACGCGGACTCTTCGTGCGCCTCGAAGGCTATCAGGCCCATTTATTCGACGTTACCCTGGCTTAGGCCAGATGAGAGGAATAGGATGGCTGGGATTTGCCGCAAAAATATTTCCTTCATGGTTTTTCTGGCGTTTATATTTCTGGCTGCGAGCGCCCCTCTAACAGCTCAAACTCCGCCAGGCCCCATTCGAATCTCGGTGGACGCCACGCAGGCCCCGCAAAAGATATTGCATGCCCATCTGCAGATGCCGGTTCAGCCGGGCCCATTGACGCTGTATTACCCGGAATGGATTCCGGGCGAGCACATGCCCGACGGTCCGATCGTCGACGTAGCCGGATTAAGATTTACCGCGGGAGGAAAAACGATTCCGTGGCGGCGGGACCTGGTGGACATGTTCGCCTTCCATTTGAACATCCCGCAACAAACGAACTCGCTGGACGTGGATCTCGACTTCCTGCTTTCGGCGCCCGCCGCGGGATTTTCCGGCGGAGCCTCTGCAACGGCCTTTCTGAACGTACTGAGCTGGAACCAGGTTCTCGTCTATCCCAAAGGCTACGCGGCGCGCGATATCACGTTCGTGCCGAGCTTGCGGCTCCCGGCTGGATGGAAATTTGGCACGGCCCTGCCCGGCGCGAAGCAGAACGGCACCATGATCGATTTCGCCCCCGTGCCGCTCAATACACTGGTGGATTCCCCGGTCCTCGCGGGCCGCTATTTCCGGGCCATCCAACTGACGCCCGGCGAGAAGCCGTCGCATGAAATGGACATTGCCGCGGACAGCGCCGCTGCGCTCGAAATGCCTCCGGAGATGGAAATGCACTATCGCCAACTGGTCGCCGAAACCGGCGCGCTCTTCGGATCGCGGCATTATCGCAATTACCATTTTCTGGTGACGCTGAGCGACGACGTCGCGCATTTCGGGCTTGAGCATCACGAGTCGAGCGACGATCGCACGTCCGAGGACAGCCTGACTACCGAAGGAGGCCGGATTGACTTCGCGGACCTTCTCCCGCACGAATTCGTGCATTCGTGGAACGGGAAATATCGCCGGCCGGCGGATCTCGCTACGCCGGATTATCAAACGCCAATGAAGGACGATCTCCTGTGGGTCTATGAGGGCCTGACGGAATATCTGGGCGAAGTGCTAACGGCGCGCAGCGGGCTGCTGACGGATGAAATGTCGCGCGAAGCGCTCGCGGAAATCGCCGCGATCTACGATCACCGTCCTGGGCGGGATTGGAGGCCGCTGCAAGACACGGCGGATTCAGCTGTGTTTCTCTACGATGCCGGGCCGGACTGGTCGAATTGGCGCCGTGGCACGGATTTTTATGACGAGGGCGAACTTTTGTGGCTCGATGTCGATTCCACATTGCGCCGCTTGTCGAACGACAAGAAATCCATCAACGATTTCTGCCGCATTTTCGACGGGGGGCCCGGCGGTGAGCCCGCTCTCAAAACGTACACGTTCGAGGACATCGTCTCGACGCTGAACAGCCTCGCGCCGTACGACTGGACGGCTTTTCTGCGCACGAGACTCGATTCGACGGCCACCAACCTGCCGAACGAGGCTGTCGAGAACAGCGGCTGGAAGGTTGTCTACAACGCACAGCCGAATGCATTCGAGCAGAATGTGGAAACCACCAGAAGGCGGCTAAACCTGACTCTATCGGTGGGGCTCACGATACAAAACGACGGCACCATTATCGACGTGATTCACGACGGGCCGTCCTACCAGGCGGGAATCGGCCCCGGGATGAAGATTACGGCGGTGGATGGGCAGCAATTCTCTCCGGAGGGACTGAAGTATGCAATTGGGACAGCGCAGTCCTCGACGGCGCCCATGGAATTGTTGATTGCGAACGGCGTGCAGGTGAAAACGTATTCGGTCGATTACCACGGCGGGTTGCGTTACGCTCATCTCGAACGAGAGAACAATCGCCCGGACTTCCTCACCGAAATATTCAAACCGCTGGCCCGCTGAACGTTTTGTCGAACATGGCAGCCTGGCGGCTCGGCAGCTTCACCGGGTGAGTGGACATGCGCAGGCAGAAGGATGTGCGATGAGAGGAAGAGTGTGGCTGGTGAGCGGTATCGTGCTAATTCTGCTGGGAATCGGGGCGCTGATTCGTCCCAACATCGAAATGCCAGCCAAACGCGAGGAAGTGCAACTCCAACAGCAGAGAGTATTGATCGAAACAAGGCGCATCGTATCGGTTCCTCGCCTATTGAGTGGATTGCTGATACTGGGCGGCGCTGGGCTGATTTTCCTGGGAACGAGGCGGTCTTGAAAAACAGCCTGGCGTATTGTTCGTCAGTAGCCTTCGTGCTCTTGTGATTCGGTGAATTGAATTTTCCCCGTGAAATTTCGATAGGTAAAAGCCGTGTATCCACCGGCGAGAACCATCCCGATGACCCACCAGATGAGTCCAATCTTGAGCCCATAATCAGCCGCTTTCGCGTTGGAAACGGTCAGGCCCAGGAGCGGATTTGTGCTGGACGGCAGGACGCTGGGATAAAGGCTGAAGGCAACGCTTGTGAGCATCCCCACCAGGTAAAGGCAGGAAGCGCCGAACGCCATGCCTTCCGCTTTGGCGTGAGCAAACCACTGGATGCCCAGCAGTCCCGCGACCGCAGCTACGGGGAAGAGGAATCCCCAAGGATGCACGCGGAAGCCCACCAACAATTGCGGCAACAGACGGAAACTGGCGAACGTGACCGCAATCGTGAGCAGCATGACGAGCCACCAGAGTTGCGACGCGACCCGCAGAGTGCGAGCGCTCAATTCACCCCTGGTTTTGTACGCCAGCCACGTGGCGCCGTGGACCGTCAGGGCCGTCAGAACCACAAGGCCAACCAGCACGGTGTACCAATCGAGAATTCCGGTGCGGCCAAAGGGCAGGAAATTCGTCCAAAGCGGCTCAAAGAACCGGCCGTGCGCATCGAGTGGCACCCCGCGAACAACATTGCCGAGAGCCGCTCCATAAAAAATGGCCAGAAGAGTGCTGGCGAGCGCAAAACCGGCATCCCAGAAAACGGACCAGATGGGGCCGCCCACATGGCTGCGGAACTCCACAGAAGCACCGCGAATGATCAGGAGCCAGAGAATTATCATCAGCGGCAAATAGAAGCCGCTAAAGCTCGCGGCATAGAGCAAGGGAAAGGCGAAGTAGAGGGTGCCGCCAGCGGCAATCAGCCAAACTTCATTGCCATCCCAGACGGGCCCAATCGACCGAAGAACGAGACGCCGCTCGGCATCGCTGCGTGCGATCCATAGATGAAGGACACCTACCCCCAGATCGAATCCGTCGAGCACGACATAGGCAGCAAGCATTATGGCGATCAGGCAAAACCAGATACTCCCCATAACAGTCCTCCTCCATCATTTCGCCGCGAAACTCGCAGAGGCGGGCGTTGCGCTGGTTGCGTTTCTCTCCGGGCCTCGCTCGATCTCGCGATACACGAGGAACAAAAACAAGAGGCCCAGAATCGTGTACATCCCCAGGAAACCAAGCAAGGTGAACCATACGCTACCGGCGGAGACGAGGGGAGAGAAACCGGCGCTGGTACGCATCTGCCCGTAGATGAGCCAAGGCTGCCGCCCGACTTCGGCTGTGATCCATCCGGCTGTATTCGCAATAAAGGGGAATGGCATCGCCAACATCAGCATCCACAACACAGTCTTGCAACCGAACAATCTTCCCCGGAACAATTGCCAGGAAGCAATCAGGAGAACGGCAATGAAGATTGTCCCGAGACCCACCATGATGTGATAACTGAAGTAGAGCAATTCGATGTGGTCGGGCCAGTTGGTCCGCTCGAAATGATCCAGACCGGATACTTGCGCCGTCCATCTCCGATATGTGAGAAAGCTCAAAGCACGCGGAATCGTAACCGGGTTGTCCAAGCGCTCCTGGGAGACGTCCGGCTGGCCCAAGATGGCAAGCGGCGCACCTTCCTGCGTGTGGAACAAGCCTTCCATGGCCGCTAGCGTTACTGGCTGGTGATTCGCGATCATGAGGCCCTGGGCGTCGCCGGTGGGATAAAGCTGCAAGAGAGCAGCCATCACCCCCACAATCACGCCCAGGCGCAAAAATATCTTCCCGTATTCCTGGTGAATGGACGAGAGTAGATAGTATGCGCCGACGGCGGCCATGACAAAGCAGCCCGTCTGAACGGCACCCGTAATAGTGTGAGCGTACTGCCAGAGCGCCCAAGGATTCAGGAGCAGTCCCCAGAAACTTTGCAACTGGAATGATCCATCCGCGCCGATCGAGTAACCGACCGGATGCTGCATCCAGGCATCGGTCGCGACAATCAGATAGCCCGAAAGCCAGGAACCAACAAACATCATGAATGAAGAAAACCAGTGGCCGCGCGGACCGAGCTTCTTCTCGCCAAAGAGAAAGAGTCCGAGAAAACTGGACTCGAGAAAAAACGAGAAGACGCCCTCCATCGCCAGCGTTTGTCCGATGACGCCGCCGGCAGACCGAGAAAACTCCGACCAGTTCGTTCCGAACTGGAATTCCATGGGGATACCGGTGACCACACCGATGGTGAAACTGATGCCAAAAATTTTGGCCCAAAAGCGCGCGGCATCGTTCCATTGCGCATTGCCGGTTCGAAGCGCCACGGTCTTTAAGATGAAAATCAGCAGGGCCAAGCCCATCGTAAGCTGCGGGAAGATGTAGTGAAAGGTCACCGTGAAGGCGAAGTGAAGACGATCGACGGCCAGGGCATCCCCCATAAGTCCTCCGAACACGGATGAAGCACCAAGGGCTACGCTGCGACAGTACTATCAGCGGCTTTCGAGAGGCAAGACTTGCATGGGTTTTCTCCGACGGGCTGACTCTTGGAAAATGCGAATAGAAGTGCAATCATCCCAAACGTGAAACGGGGAGATTCTCATCACGCAGGCTATGCACTCGGAGGATGGATGAATCGCGGGATTCGTTGCATCGCACTCTTGATCGCGGCGCTGATGTTCTCTCTGGCGGCAAACGCGCAGGCGCCCGAGAAGCGGCCCATTGGATTCCAAGACCTGATCTCGCTTCACCGCGTCAGCGATCCGCAAATTTCACCCGACGGACAATGGATCGCCTATACCGTTGCAACACCGGACCTCGACGCCAATCGGATGGCGAGTAATATCTGGATCGTCCCCGCCGCCGGCGGCGACTCGCGACAATTGACCGAGGGCGGCCGGGACGAACGCCCCCGGTGGTCTCCGGACGGGAAAACGCTCGTATTTCTTTCATCGCGCGACGGCACACCGCAGGTCTTTTCGATCCCCGCCGATGGCGGGGAACCGTCCCGAATCACTTTCTTATCGACCGGCGCGGACAACGAACTCGTATCGCCCGATGGGAAATGGATCGCGTTCGTTTCCAGCGTTTATCCGGACTGCAAAGACGACGCATGCAATGAGCAACGCGACGCCGAAAAAGTGCAGAGTAAGGTGAAAGCACACATCCATGAAAAGCTGCTCTATCGCCATTGGACGACCTGGTGGAACGGAAAGCGCAGCCATCTTTTCGTCGTGCCGGCCAGCGGCGGAACCCCGCGGGACCTTACGCCAGGAGCGGACTACGACGTTCCTCCGTTCAACCTTGGCGAGCCGGAGGCGATCGCCTTCTCACCCGACAGCCAGGAGTTGTCCTTTACCGCGAATACGGACAAGGACGAAGCGCTCAGCACGAATGGGGATATCTTCACGGTGCCCGTGAGCGGCGCGACCGGGCCGAAACGGATTACATCCAATCTCGCGGACGATTGGGGCCCCGCGTATTCTCCCGACGGGAAATGGATCGCCTATCGCGCGCAAGTGCAGCCGGGATATGAGAGCGACCGCTGGCGGCTGATGCTGTATGACCGCAGGAATCAGAAATCGACGAATCTGACCGAAAACTTCGACCGGAACGTGGAATCGGTTGCGTGGTCGGCGGACAGCAAAACGATCTACTTCGAGACGGAGGATAAGGCGGAGATGCCGGTCTATTCGATCGGAATCGGGCGTGGCAGTTCGCCGAAGGTTGTTCTGGGGAATAGCTTCAACGATGAATTGGAAGAGAGCGCGGATGGGCGAATGGTTGCGTTTACGCGCACAAGCTTGTCGCTGCCGGCGGACGTCTTTGTGGCGAATTCCGACGGCACGGACGTGCGCCAAGTCACACATCAAAATGCCGATCTGCTGGCCCAGCTTGACCTGCCGTCACCAGAACCTTTCTGGTTCGAGGGCGCGGAAGGGACGCAGGTGGAGGGGCTTCTGCTGCGCCCTCCCCATTTCGATCCCTCGAAGAAATATCCCATGCTGCTTCTGATTCACGGCGGGCCGCAAGGCGAGTGGGACGACTCGTGGGGATATCGCTGGAACGAGCAGACGATGGCCGCGCCGGGTTACGTGGTGGTGGCGATCAATCCGCGCGGCTCATTTGGATACGGCCAGAAATTCACGGAAGAGATCAGCCGCGACTGGGGCGGAAAAGTTTACGAGGACTTGATGAAAGGCGTCGACGCAGCACTTGCCAAATATCCGTTCATCGACAGCACGCGACTGGCAGCGGCGGGGGGATCCTACGGCGGCTACATGGTTGACTGGATCGCAACACATACGGGCCGCTTCAAATGCCTGATCAGCCATGCCGGTCCCTATGATGAAGTCAGCATGTACGGCTCGACGGAAGAACTGTGGTTCATGGACTGGGAATTCGGCGGACCGCCCTGGTCAAATCCAGAGCTCTACAGGAAATGGTCGCCGAGCGAATATGCGAGCGCGCTGGGAAAATTCAAGACTCCCACGCTCGTGGTCGGCGGCGAACTCGATTTTCGCGTGCCCTATACGCAGGATCTCGAATTCTTCACGGCGCTCCAACGGCAAAATGTTCCGTCGAAGCTGGTGATTTTTCCTGACGAAGGCCACTGGATACTGAAGCCGCAAAACAGCGAGCTGTGGTACAAGACATTTCTCGGGTGGCTCTCGAAGTACCTGCAATAGATTCCTCGGAAGAGGAAAGGGCGGGCAATCGCCCGCCCCTGGATGGTTATTGGAGCTGAAGCGCCTCGGTTTTTCCTTCAAATTGCACCTGGACGACCTGCTTCTTGTTCATGACGACTTCGGTATCCTGCGCTTTCTTTGGAAGCTGGATCCAGTGGCATGGAGCCTGAGCCACGACTTTGCCGTCACGAACGACATCGACCGTATTTTCGGTCTCGTGTGCTTTCAATTGATAATTGCCGGGCTTAAGCTGCGTGTTGCCGATTGTGGCGGATTGCAGGATGTCCCATTGAGCGGTGTCCGTTCGAGACGGGCGAGCCCAACCAGGAAGTGCCAGAAGAAGAATTGCAAGCCCGCCAAGGTAAAGCTTGATATTTGAGAACATCTAGTTGCCTCCTCCTATGAAATAAGAAATGAACGAACCAGCGAACTTCGCAACCCGCATGCGACAGAGAGTCCGAAGGCTGTTCTATGTATTGGATGCCGGCGGGCCATCCGCAGGTGCCCGGTCAATCGCCAAACAGGCTCGGGCGGGGCCATCCTGAATTGACATTCTGGTGGTGGGACGGTTTCCAATTAGCCAGCTAACCGGGAGTTTGTGCAACCAATGTCTGCGGTTGGGTGCACAGCTTGGTTACTTCCGCTAAAAAGTGAGGTCTGTCATTCGAGCTTGGCCTCTTAAAGCTGCCGCACAAAATTATCAAAACAGGTGAAAGCTCACTTCTATCAACTGATGAACCGCCCCTGGTTTTCCATCGGGTCCGGTTGCGGGTTGAAACGTCCATTTCTGAATAGCCTGTATTGCCTGTCGAGTCAGACCGTAGGGCAGTGCTCTCACAACTCTGATATCTTCCGCTCTTCCTTTCTCGTCGACAATAACAACGATCAGTACGGTCCCTTGGACCTTCCGGTCTATCGCCTCCTCAGAATAAGCAGGTTGTGGGCAACGAAGGCATTTTGGGTTTGAATATCCGTTTGCGCCGCCGCAGGGCGGCAACCCAATTGCACTGCATTTCCCATCAGGAGAAACGAATGTGTTGGCAGCTTGCTTCTCGATGGTATCAGGGATTAAACCTTTCATCTCATCTGTGAGCGGAATCGCAACAGATAAACCGACAATTGCCCTACCGTCCCTTACGTTATACGTCATGACAGACAACTTCATACTTCCAGCATCGCGTTCTAGCTTGCCTAGCACGAAGGCTTGTGTATCCAGGTCTTCCGCCAGCCAGATTGCGATACCCGGATCGAATATATTTTCGGATTCCAAGCCATTCTCTTCCATCAGCTTGTTCAAATCGGAATGATCTTTAACGCGAAGTTTTACGGGAGATTCCGCAAGTGTCGTGCTGAGATCATCTGCTAGCGCGGCCCCCAGTGCTCCCAGCGTCTGATCGGGGCCGACGAAATCGAAAACCATGACTGAGTGGTCTTTCGAACGTGCAATCGTATCCGCCAGTCGAGCCGCCAGTCGAACCGCCAGCGTATTGAATTGCTCCTTTAGTGCAGATGTAGACGAGGCTGATGACGGAGTGGCGGAAGGGACAGCGTTGTCCTGCGAAAGAATCGATTGGGGACTCAAAAGCAGAAGCGTCACGAAACAAACTGCGTTCCATAAGAAGTTGTGTCTTCGCACGGCTTTTTATTTACATATAATTGACCATAACTGCAAATATAAGTTTAATGGCTGACGGGTTTTCTTCTCACATACGGATGGTTAGTGCTCAATTAACGCGGCATACCAAAAACATTCCGGCTGAATTGACATTTTGAATCGCCGGTGACATTGTGATGGCCTAATTCCCTCGGAGGGCTCCGATGCAGCCATCGAGGCGACACTGTCTCCATGCATCGCTCGCGCTGCTCGCATTCGTCCTGCTGGCCCCGCGAACGCATGCGGAAAAACTGACGATTACAAGTTCCCCGCCGGGCGCCACGGTTGAAATCAACGGCGCTGTGGTCGGCACGACTCCCTTCCAGGCCGATTATCCAGGCGGATACTTCCATAAAAGCCATACCGCGTTCGCCGCCCGGCTGGAACATGCCATGGTCGCGCGGGTTTCGAAAAAGGGGTATCTCTCCCGGCAAATTACCTTGACCGATGGTCCGTTCGAGTGGGTTGCCATAACAGGGCGCCGCCGGGGAAGTTACTTTTTGCTAAAGTCGGACCACTTTGCCGTTTCAATGGAAGCTACCGCTGGCGAAGACGATCCAGCGCTTGAAATGAGCGGGCGAGAGGGCCCCATCCCGCCGCCTTCCGATGCCGGTCCGCAACCCGGCGAGGACAAAACGGCTTCGGATACAAGCAGCGTGACGATCGCATCGGATCCGGCCCATGCGGACATTTTCGTCGACGAGCAATTTGTGGGCCAGACTCCTTCGACCATCCACCTCGCGGTTGGATCACATCACATTGAGCTGAAGATTCCAGGCAAGGAAAGCTGGCAGCGAAATCTGCAAGTTTTGAAGGACAGTCAACTCACCTTGCACGCGGTCCTTGGCGAAGGACATTGACGCGGTTTCCATTGGAATCGCGCGCAGACCGTCGCTAGAGCTTGACTGATGTTGGCGGTACACGGCCGGTACATGGGCGATTACTGGCGATGCTATTGCCTCGGCAGCCAGCCAAGGCCACGGAGCAGCCTTCCCTCCTTGGCGACGGTCCTTTTCCCCTGACGTGTTCCATTGACCGCCGATAAAGACATCATTGGCTATTTACCAACGCACAGCGCCCAGAATCGTGGTTGACATCCCGACGGGTAACTTCTGTAATGAATTGACTCCATATCGATGCACCGAGCCAGTCCCACTTTGCCTGTAAATCGCTCCGAGAAAGACATGGCCCACCACGGAGCATCGAAGCGCCACGCCTTTCTGGTCGCTGCTGGAATATTTCTGAGCCGCATTGCAGGACTGATTCGCGAGCGTGTTTTCGCGCACTATTTCGGAAATTCCGACGCCGCCGACGCTTTCAAAGCCGCTTTCCGGATTCCCAATTTCCTCCAGAATTTATTTGGCGAAGGCGTGCTCTCGGCATCCTTCATTCCGGTGTATGCCAATCTGCTGGCGCGAAAGGACGATGAGGAAGCGCGGCGCACGGCCGGCGCCGTGGCGGCAATTCTAGCGCTCACGACGTCGATTATTGTGTTGGTCGGCGTCCTGGCGACTCCCTATTTGATCGATGCGATTGCGCCCGGCTTCCACGGCGCTAAACGGGAATTGACGATCCAGCTCGTGCGCATCCTTTTCCTCGGCGCCGGGTTACTGGTGTTTTCGGCCTGGTGCCTCGGCATCCTCAATAGCCATCGCCGCTTTTTTCTTTCATACACCGCGCCCGTGGTCTGGAACGCCGCGATGATCGCGACATTGTGGGAGTTTGGAAGCCGCCACACACAATATTCGCTGGCGGAGATTCTGGCCTGGGGATCCGT
>DATLST010000085.1:0-8557 GCA_035534055.1 Candidatus Acidiferrales bacterium
CCACTGCTCCTTGGAAATCTCCCCAAAACCGGAGAGATTCCCACATTCTCACAGCTCCGACGGCGGTTGTTTTTACTGGAACGATAGAGGGCTTAAAACAATAAAAACCAAAACAGTTTACACAAAAATCTTTACACAGCCCCAGAAGGTCGAGAATTTGGAGCATTCAGTGGCCCTGCATTACATGTGTACAACTTCGCGAGAGTTCACAAGATGTTGCGTGTCACACCAGCGATGGAAGCGGGGATTGCCGACCATGTTTGGACGATTGAAGAAATTGTGCGGCTGTCAAACTGATGCACTACCCGTTTAGCAGCGGGCGCCTTTTTGTAATTTTTACATTGCATCCGTCTCGCAAATGAGCCCCCCCTTCGCGACAGCTATACTGCACCGAGGACTTCAGCTTCTTGGGCCAAACCCTGCTGCGGCCTGAACCATATCAGTACCATCGATCCGTGCCAAGCACGATCAAGACATCATTCTTTGGTAGTTGCATCCCGAAACCATCTGTGGTCATCGTAGAGTATAGAGTATGAGGTCACGACGAGAGGAACCTGCATCCCGGAAAACTTTGACGCTTCTGCAGCGCTGTACCATAATAGTCGCCAGCGCCTACATATATGAAAGCCGCCTCCTATATTGCAGTTCTGGCCATTCTTGGATGGCTGACGCCAGCGTTGGCACAGGCTCCCGCACCAACCCAGCCTGAAGCCACGCCTCCGTCCCAATCATCGCCTAGCGCAAGCTCGGCCAGTTCCGACCCCCGAGGCGATGCTTACTACTATTTCACGATTGGGCATCTGGCGGAGCAGCAGTACGAACTGACGAACAACGCAGATGCGGCCTCGCAATCCATCGAATCGTACCAGAAAGCGCTGCAGCTTGATCCGGGCTCCACGGTGATTATGGAGCGCCTGGCCGAGATTTATGCAAAAACTCAGCGCATTCGCGATGCCGTGGCCGAAGCGCAAGAGGTGCTGAAGGCGGACCCTAATAATGTGGCGGCGCACCGGCTGCTCGCGCGCACCTACGTTCGCACGCTCGGCGATATGAATGCCGGGGAGGTGCAGCAAGAAAATCTGACAAAGGCGGTGGAGCAATTCCAGGCCATCCTGAAAATTGAGCCGGACGACAGCTACTCCGCGCTTTGGCTCGCCCGTCTCTACCGCTTTGAAAATCGCCATGATGAAGCGGAGAAAGTGCTCCGCGACCTTCTGCAGCAGGACCCGGAAAATGGAGCGGCACTGGAGCAGCTGAGCGAGCTGCTGGTTGATGAAGGGCGGTCGCAAGATGCGATTACCCTGCTTTCCAAGGCGGCTGGCGATTCGTCTTCTCCCGACATTTACGATTTGCTAGGCGACGCCTATTCGCGGGAAAAGGACTACGCCAAGGCGGAGGATGCCTACCGCAAGGCCGTGGATGAAGATCCGGACGATCCGGATCACCGACACGGGCTGGCTCAGACCCTGCTGGCGGAGAACAAGTACGCCGAGGCGCTCGAACAGTACACAAAGCTCTCGGAGCTTGAGCCGGGAACTGCTGAAAACTATCTTCGCATGGCGCAACTGGACCGCCGGTTGGGAAAGTTCGATCAAGCCGAGGCCAGCCTCCTGCGAGCGAAGCAGCTTTCTCCGGGAAGCCTCGAGGTCCTCTACAATCAGGCGCTGCTCTACGAGGACCAGGGCCGCTATGACGACGCCGTCAAGGTGCTCACGGATGCTGTTGCCGGAATCAAGGGCCAAGGCGGCGGACAGGAAAATTCCAGCGCTCTAACGATTCTGTATGAGCAGTTAGGCCATGCCTATCGCGAAGAGCGCAAGTATCCTGAAGCGGTCCAAACCTTCCAGGAAATGGCCAAACTGGGCCCTGAAGCGCAGAAGCGGGCTGAAATGTTGCTGATCGATACCTACCGCGAGAGCCGGGACATCGACACAGCCATTGCCGAAGCGAAGAAAGCGCTGGATGCTTCTCCCAAAGACACCAACTTGACCGTGACGCTGGCGATGTTGTACGGCGAAAAGTCCGAGACGGCCCAGGGAACCAAGCTTCTTCAGGGGCTGCTGCAGGGCAATGATGCCGATCAGGAAATTTATATCGACATCGCGCAGGTGCAGGAACGCGGGCGGCAATACGCGGATGCCGAACAATCGGCTCTAAAGGCCGAACAGATGGCTCGCGATAACGAGGACAAAGAGACCGCCTGGTACATGCTCGGCGCCATCTACGAGCGACAGAAGAAGTTCGATCAGGCCGAGCAGCAATTCCGGAAGGTTCTGGATGTAAACCCGAACAATGCCGCCGTATTGAATTATTACGGATACATGCTGGCTAACCGCGGCGTGCGGCTCGACGAAGCCACCTCGCTGATTCAGCAGGCCGTGCAGCAGGACCCAAACAACGGCGCTTATCTCGACAGCCTGGGCTGGGCCTACTACAAGCAAAACAAGCTTGCGGAAGCGGAAGAGTATCTTCAAAAGGCCGTCGATCGCGAGAGCCACGAACCAACCATCCTCAGTCATCTTGGGGATGTATATATCAAGCTCGGCCAGAACGAGCGCGCGGCGGAGCTACTGGAACGCTCTCTCGCTGAGTGGCAAAAAGCTTTGCCCGCCGATTACGAGTCCGACCAAGTGAATGAAATCGACGCACAATTAAAGACTCTGAAGCGGCGCCTGGCGCAGAAATCTTCTCCAGAGACCGTCAAGCCACAGTAAGTGCCGGCATGAAAAAATCGGTGCGCCTGCCGGCCTTTGCAAAAATCAATCTCTGCTTGCGCGTGATGGGCCGTCGCCCGGATGGCTATCACGAACTGCGCACGATCTTTCAAGCGATCTCGCTTCGCGATACCCTGGAGCTTTCCCTGGCATCGTCCCCTGGGATTACGCTCGAGACGGACGACCCCGCGTTGCCAACCGGCCGCGAAAACCTGGTCTACAGGGCGATCGAAGCCATTCGTTCCGAAATCGGTTTTCATCGCGGCATCCGCGCCTGTTTGGAGAAACTCATTCCTGTGGCCCGTGGACTGGGAGGCGGGTCGAGCGATGCCGCGGCTGCGCTGATTGGAATGCTGCGCCTTACGGAGAAGAAGATACCTCTCGAACGGCTGATGCAAATTGCAGCAGGCTTGGGCGCGGACGTGCCATTTTTCCTATTTGGGGGACGCGCGCTGGCCACCAACCGCGGGGATGAAATTTACCCCTTGGTGGATGCGCCGAAGCGGACGATTCTGGTGGTCTCGCCGCGCAACATCGGCGTCAGCACGAAGGAAGCCTATCAGTGGATCAGCGAGGAATTGACAAATCGGACCAAACCCCATACCATCTGGGGGTTCTGCGCTCTGTGCTGGAGCCTGCCGGAAGCGGTCTCGAATGATTTCGAGGAGCCCGTCTTCTGCCGCTATCCGCGCCTCGGAGAAATCCGGGCGGGATTGCTTCAGCGAGGAGCTGTGGATGCCGCGCTGGCGGGTAGCGGGTCGGCGGTGTTTGGAGTATTCCGAAACCCAGCGCAGGCGCGCCGAGCCGCTCGTGAGTTCCCGGAAGATTCGGTCTTCTTGGTCGAAACACTTTCCAGGGAAAAGTATGGCCGCGCATTAGGGTGGCGTGTCGCTAGCTGACGGGAGAACCTTGGCCGACGGCAAGTTCAAAGTGTTTTGCGGGACGGCGAATCTGCCTTTGGCCGATTCTATCTGCCGCTATCTGGGCGTTCCTAGGGGCCGCGCCGAGCACGGTCAATTCTCGGACGGCGAGACGCGCTATCAGATTCTCGAAAATGTCCGCGGCGCGGACGTTTTCGTGGTGCAGCCGTGTTCGAATCCGGTGGACTTCCACCTGATGCAGTTGCTGCTGATGATCGATGCGTTCAAGCGGGCGTCGGCGTGGCGGATCACGCCGGTGATTCCATATTATCCGTACGCGCGCCAGGACCGCAAGGACCGGCCGCGCGTGGCGATCTCGGCGAAACTGGTGGCGGACCTTCTCGAAACGGCGGGGGCAAACCGGGTGCTGACGCTCGACTTGCACGCGCCGCAGATTCAGGGATATTTCAACGTTCCGGTGGACCATCTGTATGCGGCGCCGGTGCTGGTTGAGCATTTCAAGAAAAAGAAGCTCGGGCCGATTACGGTGGTTTCGCCCGACGCGGGGGGCGTGGAGCGTGCGCGGCTTTTCGCCAAGAGAATCGATGCGCCGCTGGCCATCGTGGATAAGAGGCGCATCGACGTGAATGTCAGCGAGGTGATGCACTTGATTGGCGACGTGGCAGGACGCCCCGCGTTGGTGATCGACGACATCATCGACACGGCTGGAACGCTGGTGAAAACCGCCGAGGCTTTACGCGAGCACGGCGCCACCCGGGTATTCGCGGCTTGCACCCACCCGGTATTTTCGGGGCCGGCGGCCGATCGCATCATGCAGTCGGAGATTGAGGAAGTGGTGGTGACCGATTCGGTGCCGCTCAACGGAACGGCTCAGAAGGTTCCGAAGATCACGGTGCTGAGTGTAGCGGAACTGCTGGCTCGCGGCATTCAGTCGATTCACGAAGAGACTTCGATCAGCGAGCTTTTCATTTAGCCCGGAGTGAGCGGGGACCGAGAAGGAAGGATGTATGGAAACATTTACAATTGAAGGCAAGCTTCGCGAGGAGCGCGGCAAAAACGCGGCGCGCCGCACGCGCCTGACCGGAATGGTTCCGGCGATTTTGTACGGGGCCCGCAAGGATTCGATTTCGCTGGCGGTGAACGCCAAGCAGGTGGCGCGCATTCTTCGCTCCGAGACGGGACACAACACGATCTTCACTGTGCGGGTGGCTGACGGACCGGAAGAGAGGGCCATGCTGAAGGATTGGCAGGTGGACCCGCTAAGCGGATCGCTGCTGCACGTGGATCTGCTGCGCATCGCCATGGACGTGCGCATGCGCGTGCGCGTGCCGGTGCATACTTTTGGCGAGCCGCAGGGCGTGAAAATGCAAGGCGGTATTTTTGAAATGGTGACGCGCGAGGTGGAGTTGGAGTGCCTGCCGGGCGACATCCCGGAAGAATTCAAGGTGGATGTGAGTGAACTGCTGATTGGCAAGCAGCTTCGCGCCGCCGATCTGCCGTTCGATCCGGAAAAAATCAAGCTGCTCACGGACCCGCAGCGCGTGATTGCGCACGTTGTGACGCTGAAGAAGGAAGAAGAGCCCACTCCGGAAGCAGCCGTGGCAGCCGAGGCGGCGCCGGCGGAGCCCGAAGTCATCAAGAAGGGCAAGAAGGAAGAAGAAGGCGAAGCGGAGGGAGCCGCGGAAGCCGCTCCAAAGGCGGAGAAAACCGAAAAGAAAGGCAAGGAAAAGTAAGCAGTTCGGTGGTCTCCATTCACGCGTGCACTGGCGCACCCGGCGAGCGCGGATAAGTTATGAGATTGATCGTCGGTCTCGGCAATCCCGGCCCTGAGTACGAGTGGACGCCACATAATCTGGGCTTCCTCGCGCTCGATGAGCTGGCGCAGCGAGCGGGAATTCGAGTCACGCGGCCGGAGGGCAAAGCGTATACCGGGCGAGGCAAAGTCGCGGAACAGGAAGTGGTGCTGGCGAAGCCGCAAACGATGATGAATCTGAGCGGCGTTTCCGTGAAGATGCTGATCGAGCGGTATGAATGCGATCCGGCGGAAATGATCGTGTTGGTCGATGATGTGGATTTGCCTTGGGGCATGCTGCGTATTCGTGAGCGGGGGACCGGCGGAACACATAATGGCCTGAAATCGGTAATCCGCTCGATCGGAACCGAAGAGTTCATTCGCATCCGGCTGGGAGTAGGGCCGGAGAAGGTCTGGGGCGACCTGAGCGACTACGTGCTCACGCCCATTGGGCGCGCCGAGCGGAAAATCGCCGCCCAGACGGTGGCCGATGCCGCCGAAGCGGCGAAGCTGATTGTGACGGAAGGCGTCAGCAAGGCGATGGCGCGCTTCAATCGGCGCGTTGGACCGCCCGAAGAACGTTTGCAGTAAGTGAGAAAAGTTGCCGGACAAAGGGCAACGAATTGAGGGCTTATGGAAGAGCGTCAGTACGATCTAATTTTCATCTGCCGGCCGGACACGCTGGAGGCGGATATCGATAAAGTGATTTCGACACTCGAGCACGCCGCTACCGAGAAGGGCGGCAAGATCGAGAAGACGGACAAGTGGGGCCGGAAGCGAATGGCCTATCGCGTGAACCGGTTGCGCGAGGGATTTTATGTCTACATGGACGTGCGCTCGAGCCACAGCGAGGTGGTCAAGGAACTCGAGCGCCGACTGAAGGTCTCCGATGCCGTGATCAAGTATCTCACTGTTCGGGTGGACGAAGAATTGAAGCGCCAGGAAAAGCTCAAGCAGCATCGTGAACGCCGCGCGGCACGTCGTCCGCGCAAGACGGTTCCAGCGGCTCCGTCCGCGCCTGGCGGCGAACAACCGGCCGCGGCACTATAATCAGGGAGAATCCGAATGGCAGAAGAACACGCACCACAGCATCATGCGGGACCGCCGTCAGGCGCAGGCCCCTCGGGTGGCCCGCCGGGAGCGCGGTCGCAGTCCAGGCCAGGCGGACCGGCAAGGCGCGGCAAGCGAAATTTCGCCCGCAAAAAGAAAGTCTGCCGCTTCTGCGTCGACAAGGTGGACTATATCGACTACAAAAAGGCCGAGGTTCTGGGGGCGTTCATCCAGGAGCGCGGGAAAATCCTTCCGCGGCGCATGACGGGCACCTGCGCGCGCCACCAGCGCTGGCTCACGGTTGCGATTAAGCGGGCGCAGAATATCGCCCTGCTGCCGTTTGCCGCAGAGCTGTAATCGCCGACGCCCAGGCTGGCTCCGCTCGCAACGCCCAGTTCGCGCCGAGGCGCGGAAGCTTGGGACAACCAAAATCTCCATACTTTAGAGAAGTCCGAGGATTGGGACAATGCAGATCATTCTTCAAGAAGACGTTGAAAAGCTCGGCACGCGCGGCCAATTGGTGGACGTAGCCGAGGGCTACGCGCGGAATTTTCTGCTGCCCCGCAAGCTTGGGCTTGAGGCCACCGCTGGCAACATGAAACGGCTCGAGAAAATGCGCACCGCTTTTGCAAAAAAGGAAGCCACGGAGAAGGAGGCCGCCCAGACTCTCGCCGAGCTGCTCAACAGCGTGTCGCTTGAGCTGGCGCGCAAGGCTGGAGAAAACGACCAACTTTTCGGGTCGGTCACTTCCGCCGACATCTCCGAGGCGCTCCAAGCCAAGGATTACACCATCGACAAACGAAAGATCGTGCTGACCGATTCGATCAAGCTCATCGGAGAATACGAAATTCCCATCAAGCTGCACCGCGAAATCACCGCCAATGTAAAACTGACAGTGCGCAAGGAAGAATAAGAGCGCTGCGAATTTTTCATCTGCTGATAGGGGCGCGAATCTCGCGCTCCTTTTCATTTCGCCCCGTTCCGTTCACGGGACATTTGCACAGCCTGCCAGATTTTCACAAGCCACAGAGCGAAGTCGGGCGTTGACTCACGAACCGGCGTTCCTCACAATGCGATGCGCTCCGGAAAATCCTGCGGACAATCCCGCCGGAAACACGCGGCAACAAACAATAACGAGTCCTTGCATCCGGGGAAGGCGTGGGCGAACATAAGGCGAATCATTAAATGGCCAGCGAAATCACTCTCGAACGGCCGCTCCCTCACAATCTCGAGGCCGAGCGCAGCATCCTGGGCGCTATCCTGCTCGACAATTACGCCCTGAATACGGCGGTCGAGAAGCTGCGTGCGGAGGATTTCTTCCTCTCGCAGCATCGCCACATTTTTGAGCGCATGGTTCAGCTCGGCGAAAAGCAGCAGGGTATCGATACAGTTACGCTGATGGAAGATCTCAGCCGCAATGGAAGGCTCGAAGCGGCCGGCGGAGTGGCCTATCTCTCTCAGCTCGCGGACGGCCTTCCGCGCGTCACTAACGTCGAACATTACGCTCGCATCGTGAGAGAGAAGTCCATCCTGCGTAGCCTGATTTTTTCCGCATCGGCCATCCAGGAGCAGGCGCTCGCGGCCGGCGACGAGGCGGACATCATTCTCGACCGCGCGGAATCCGCCATCTTCCAGCTCGCGGAAGATCGCGTGCGGGCTGGACTCATCGGCATCAAGGACTTGGTCAAGGATGGTTTCGAGCGCCTCGAGAAAATATTCAGTGAGGGACGGCGCATCACCGGCCTGTCCACCGGCTACGCGGGGATCGATAATGAGACGGCCGGCTTGCAGCCGTCTGAGCTCATTATTCTCGCGGCACGCCCCTCGATGGGAAAAACAGCCCTGGCATTGAATATCGCCGAAAATGTGGCATTGCGGCACCGCGAGGCCGTAGCCATCTTCAGCCTGGAAATGTCCAAGGAATCGCTGTTGCTGCGCCTGCTGGCGTCCGAAGCGCGTGTGGACGCTCACAAGTTTCGCACCGGGCACATGGGTCGAGACGATTGGGCCAAGGTGACTGGCGCACTGGCGAGCCTGGCCGACGCTCCCATCTGGATTGACGACTCCGCCTCATCCACCGTCCTGGAGATGGGCGCCAAGGCGCGACGCCTCAAGCGCGA
>DATLST010000086.1:0-4005 GCA_035534055.1 Candidatus Acidiferrales bacterium
GCCAGCTTTCGGTTTGTCCGTTTGCGGTGACGTATCGCGGGCCGAAAAGCGGCGGGCGGTTCAGCTCGGCAACCTTTGTGAATCCAATGGATCGAAACGCTCTCAGCGAAGCTTCGTTCCGGAAATGGATGACGGCAAAAATATTTTGAAAGCCCTCCCGGCACAGCGAATCGCAGCTCGCGGCGATTACAGATTTGGCAAGCCCGCGCCCGCGAAAGTCCGGCAGGGAATATACGCTGCGAATCTCCGCGTCGCCCGGGCCCATGCGCAGGAAATGCGCCGGCTTCGTAGAGTCGTATGACCAGGCGATGGCAGCGGGGTGGCCACCGACGGACGCGAAAAAACAGCTTTGTATGTCGTCGACTTCGTCGCGATAAAACTCGACCGGCAGTCCCGAAGCTGCTTCGCGGAGCCGCTTTAGATTCTCCACGGCACGTTGGCCCGCAAGAGTATTTGCGCCGGACTCCACGGCATTTCGCCCTGCGAACTTTTCGCGCGAGAGCTTCCACACTTCAAATCGCGTCGGCAAGAGTGTACCGGTCGCATCGCGTATGGCGCGCCAAAATCCCTCGCGCTTAATTCGTGTTGTCAGGCTTTTTGCAAGCGTTAGTTTTGATTTCATGGCGACCGCTATGGAATTTTGGCCTTACCAAGGCGAACGCAGCTCTGCTCAGAAGCCCCAAGTCTCCGCTGTTGAGAAAACCTCGAGCCAGCGCCGTCGCCGCGTTCAGCCTTTGACCGCGCCGGAGGTATTCCCAAGAAAGATGGCGGACGGTGTCTCGATATCCCGCGTTAGCGGCCCGGCGAACTTCGCTATCCGGCGCGGCGGTGGCCTCGGCCCGAAGCATTTTAAGAACGCTCGTTTTGTCCGCGACAGCGCGCAGCCGGTGCGTGGCATCCGACTGGACGCGCAGAACGGCAAGAGGCTTGTCAATGTACCCGAACCGGAATCGCTTTGAGAACCGCAGTAGGAACTCCCAATCCGAGAAACCAGCCGGCCAAGACTCATCGAAGAACGACCCGAGCGCATTAAGCGCGGTGTGCCGTATGACGAACGCGGTGGGCTTTACCGGGATCTCCTGGAGCAGGCACAGATACATTTCGCGCTGCGTAAAGCTGACTTCCATCGGCCAGTGCTTAGCGGATAGCAATGCAACCATGCAGGGCGATTCGCGCATGAAGGACGGAACCCGCCGCGAGCCGTCTTGCTTCTCGAGATCCGTGAACACCGCGTCCACTTCGGGATGACGCTCGAGGAATTCCACATCCTTGGCGAGTTTTTCCGGCTTCCATAGGTCGTCCGAATCAAGCAAAGCGACATATTCCCCCTGCGCTTCGCGGAATCCCGTGTTGCACGCACAGCTGTAGCCTCGGTTGACGTTGTGGCGTACGTAGCGCAAACGGGTGTCATCAAGGCGTGCGAGAGCTCGAGCCGTGCCGTCTGTGGAGCCGTCATCGATTACGATTAACTCGAAATCGGGAAATGTCTGTGCGAAGATGCTTCCCAGCGCCTCCGCAATGATGTATCCGCGATTGTACGCGGGCATGATGACGGATACTTTCATTGATAAAGCCATTCCTTTTCACCAGGCGATGTCCTGTTTGCTAGTTATAGGAATCGTACACTGTCGCCCCTCGCCACGCCGCTCGGTAATGATACTCTCATATAGCTTTTCGAAGGTCCTCGCCCTTGACTCCCAACTGTAATTCTCCAAAACAAGCTGGCGAGCGGCCACGCCGAGTTGCTCGGCCTTCGATGGTTCCTTGAATAGCTCAATGACTCTCTCCGCAAATTCCCGCGCATGGGTCGTCGCCTTCCTGAACCATCACTCGCCACGAATGCCAGCCTTGGCGGGCGCGCACCTCTCCCCATTCCCAGGAATGATACAATGTCCCACTCAGTGACAGAACGGCGTCGCTCCATTGATTCTTGTTTTCGATCAGGCCAATCTTCAATGAAGCTTGTCCTTCACGCTGCCAAAGAACGTTTCCGCGTTCTCTCAATTAAAATACTGTCCATGTTATTATCCTATGATTTAATTCACTGCGGATCGAGCCGAGAGCCTAAACTTTCTTTCAATTCTGAGCCGCAATCTTCGCTGCGGAAAGAAATATGGAATCCAGCTCTCTGGCGCGTGCTTCCAAATCGCAAAACGGTTCTGCTGCAGCGGGCGCAGCCGCGCCAAGGCGGAATGCGAACTGGGGATCGCGAACTACTTCCAGAATCGCGCTGGCTAGCTTTCCGGCATCCCGCGCCGGCACCAGAAGGCCATTCACGTAGTCCTGAATGACTTCCGGGATCCCGCCGACCACAGTTGCTACTGCCGGCTTGCTCAGTTGCATGGCTTCAAGCAAGGCCAGTGGCAAGCCTTCCCACAGCGATGAGACGGCATAGATGTCCAGCGCGGCGAGGAAATCGGCGGAATCGGAGAGAAACCCGATAAGACGGAAATGTTCTTGCAAGCCCAAGGAGTTTATCAGCTCCTCGAGTTGCTTCCTCTGCGAGCCGTCACCAGCGATCGCAAATCGGACATTCGGTGCTTCCGTGACTACGCGCGCCGCGGCCTCGATCAGGAATTCAAATCCCTTCTGCAGATCGAGCCGGCCCAAGGAGCCCACAAGGACCTCTCCATCGTCCACAAGAGAACGGCGCAATGACTGAGATGATTGGGGATCGGCGGAAACGCGCTCGACCGCGTCGTGGCACGTGACGACGCGTAGCGAGCCGTCCATTTTTCGAAGGTTTTCCGAATGCACCTCGGCCACGGAGACCAGACATTGTGCTCGTCGCGCGAAAAAACGCACGCCCGGACCTTCCGGGACTGGGTTGCGAACGTGCGCGATAACTGGAACGCGGGCGAGTCTCGCGGCGAGGAGCGTTGGAATTTGATACGTGAATGTGTTGTTGACGTGGACGATGTCATAGCCCCCGCCGCGAATGGCTCGCGCCAACCGAAGCACTGTCGGCAATTGCTTGATCACGGACGCCCAGCTTCGCAGCGCGGCCACGCCGCGGAGGTGCGCAACGCGCCGCAATCCCGCCGTGTTGGCGCGTTTGGATCCCGGAGTTTCGCGCAGCCAAGCGGGAGCTGCCCGATAGAGCGCCCACAGCCTCTCGACGTAAGGCACCAACCTTTCGGCGCCCGGTGTCGGATAGTAGAAAAGCAGATCGTGGACCAGTTCCTTTCGGTTGCTGTGCGCCAAATAAACCTCGAGTGCGCGAAGCGACCCACCGTAGCTGCCCCCGACTTCGACGTGCAAAATTTTCATCCAAGACTCTCGTCCATCTCGCCGATTCCACGTGGGCGGGGGATTATCGCAGATGGCAGACCGCCGAAAATTACCATGGAATTAAACCTCTCTACGCACCACGGCCGTACCGAACCGCTATCTTTGACGCGTAGGTCATTGAGCAGCCCTCGGCGGCAACGCCCAACTGCCGGGGAGGAACAATTTCACTAGTCTCCTGATTTCGCTTACGGAATAGCCAGCCAGCCAAAAGAACAGCAAGATCATAGCCGCCCACAGGATCAGCGAAAGTACCCAGGAAGAATTCCCAACAAAGCGTTGCAGGATTGGCAGCACGACAAGCATCGCAACGGCAGGCCAGTAGGTATGAAAGACCGCGAAACGGAATCCAGCTACCCGGCGAACCCAGTAGAGGCTAACAATGTGATAAAACACCTCGCAAACGCCCCACGTCAGGATGGCTCCCAGCAACGCGTAGCGGTGCCACATCGGCCAGAACAACGCGACGAACAAGCCGAGTCGAAGAATTTTCGTATACGCATCGCAATCGGGCCGGCCGCATGCACTCAGCATATTTCCCGTAAACCAATTCATCGCTGCCACGACGGCAAATGGTGCGCCGACCCATATCAACTGCTCCAGGCTCCTATATCGCGGTCCCAGCAACAACACGACGGCCCTCGCAAAGAACACCATGAATCCAGCGACGATCAAAGCGCTGGGAACCATGATGCGCATGTAGGTCTCCGTAAGCTC
>DATLST010000087.1:0-25932 GCA_035534055.1 Candidatus Acidiferrales bacterium
GAGAATATGTGCGTGGTGACATTCACACCAACACGATTGAGAATTTCTGGTCGCTACTAAAGCGGGGAATCATAGGGAGCTACCACAAGGTTTCGATAAAGCATCTGGACCGCTACCTTGCGGAGTTCACATACCGATTCAATCGGAGAGATGAACAGGAACAACTATTTGCAATGACCGCGAAGAACTTGCTAAACGGCAAGAATCTTCCCTACAAAGCGCTCACGGCTTCGCAAGTATCGGAGTCTTAGCCGCGTGCCTCCCACGCGCTTTTATCTTCCCGCGCGGTGCAGGTTTAGTCTTTAGGATGCGGGACAGAAGTGCATCAAATTTCGACTTTTCCACAGGCTTAGGTTTTTCCACAGTATAAATCCCCATCAACTTTATTGACTTTTTCGCTTTTTGTTGCCCATTTTACCAGATACGTCTCGCATAATGATGGGCTTACGATCACTTTTAGCTTGACGTAGATTTGGCAACCCACCAAGATATGCACCGTGGCTCGGAAGTCTCATCACAACTGAGCCTATATGCAAGTACGGCCCACCACTAGTAATGGTAGGCCGCGCTTGGCTCACGGATAGAACCCGCGAGCGGATATCCTTCTGCATCCTACCGAAGACTCCGCACGCTGTCAAATTCTATCCGCGTATAAAACGGGGGCGTGCCAGAGCGGTTGAATGGAGCCGACTTATAATCGGCCAACCCTGCTCGCACAGGGTTCGCTAGTTCGAATCTAGCCGCCCCCGCCATTCGTGGAGAGGTTGGGCATCGGTAAGCCCGGCGATCTTTAAAATCGCGATCCCTAGAGGATTTGTGGGTTCGACTCCCACCCTCTCCGCAAAACTCTTACAAAATTTTCCTTAAGACTTCCCTTGACTATCCGAATGACAGGCACTTGCAGGGCTGGGAGATTGTGCCCGTATCAAGCCGAACTAATCGTGCGCTCGATAGGCTACATCATTTCCCAAACGCGTTACAGGCGTCAACTACAATTTGCACAGATTTTCCCACATAATACGCGCTCGTTTTCTTGTCCTGTCACGGCCTGTCCACTTTACCATGCTTCTGTGTCAAGTGCATAATCCCCCTTGTTTGTGGACGCCGGTTTTGTACCGCTATCGGCCGGGCATCCCGTGGCGGAATCTGCCGGAGCGCTTCGGATGGTGCACACGCACGTCAGCCGCTGGGTGAAAAGCGGCGTTTGGGAGAAGCTTTTCAAACACTTGGCCGTGGACGCCAACAACGAATATGCTCTGATCGACAGCACGATCGTGTGCGCGCATCAGCATCACGGTGCGGGGACGCAGAAAAGGGGGGGGACGAAAACCAAGCTCTCGGGCGCAGCCGGGGCGGACTGAGCAGCAACATCCACGCCACCGTAGATGCGTTGGGGAATCCCACCAGCTTCGCCTTGACACCCGGAAAAGCGCACGATTTGGAAGGAGCCGATCTTCTGCTTCCGGCGATCCAGGCCGATACCGTGATTGCCGACAAAGCCTACGAATGCGTCGTTCGTCTGCTGGAACAAGCGGGCAAGCCTTCGTTATTCCGCCCCGCAGCAACCGCAACAATCCCCGCACGTATGATCGGGAACTCTACAAAGTACGCCACCTGATCGAAAACTTCTTTGCCAAACTCAAACAATTCCGCGCCATCGCTACCCGTTATGACAAAACAGCTCGTAACTTCCTCACTGCCGTTTACCTCGTCACCTCCATCATCCGGCTCAATTGATGACACGCCCTAGCTATGTTGACATCCTAGCTACGACGGCAAAAATTCGCATATTCGGCCGTTCGGAATTGTTGTTTTCTATCGGAGCAGGAGGTGCGATGGCGGAGGTCGAACTCCTGCCGTTTGCCTGTGTCACCCTGCAAGTCTGCAAGGCGGTGCTTCCGCGGTTCCCCAGTTTCAGCAAGCGCCTGTTCAACCAACCCCAACTGCTGGCGATTCTCTTCCTGATGCGTTACGAGGACTGGACCTTCCGCGAGGCGGAGGTCCGACTGAGCGAGCATCGCGAATTGCCTCAGACGCTGGGGCCTTGCCAGCGTGCCCGACTTCACGACTCTGTATCGCTTCCTCGAACGTTTGGGCGATGAGACCATTGACAAAGCCGTAGGCTAGACGGTGCGTCGGTTGCGCAGGGCGCGGTCAGCACGTTCTTCGTGCGGCGCATGCATCCTCATGGGCAAAATCGCTTCTCCAGCGGCATTGGCTGAAGTGGGTGGTCGTGGCCGATTTGGATCAGCAGTTCTTGTTCGCCCAGATCGCGCGTCACTGCCCCTGGAACGACGGGCGAATTTGCCTGCCGTCGTCCAGACGACTTCCCAGCAAACACGGATCGGCCTGGTACGGACCGACGCCGAGTTCGACAGCGAGAGGGATCGCACCTATATCCGGAAGCGACTCCGCGCGCAGAGCGTGATTCCCGCCAAGCGCGGGAAGAAAACTTGGCGTATCCACGGCGTGCGAGCACAGAGGCGGCGACAGTTTCCGCGACGGGTCTATCGTCGCCGCGCGTTGATCGTTTCAATCTGTATCGCCTGTGGCATCCCCGCCCTTTCACGAGCATGTCAACAGAGCCGCATGCCCCAGTATGACGTTTTCGTACTAATTCGGATTGTGGCTGACGCCTTTTGTTGGGTTTGGCCTGTATCCTATGTCGGTCACTGCAAAACCGCCCTTTAAATGAAGAACAAGACCGATACCCTCCGAATAAGGGGTATGTCATGAGCGAAAATCGAGAAATTTGGTGTCACGATAGCGATGCCATCCGTACCCTTGTGACACAGCTCGGCGGCCGATACCGAATTCGAACTCTGAACTCCCGACAAAAAGATGAAGCTACTATATATATGGATGACTTCACCGGCTCGCTAGCACCAACTGTGATTGTGGCTGATTTGGCACACGCCGATATCAGGAAGCTTCGCGGGCTTAATACGAAGACAGGTATCCGGGTCATTGCTCTTTTTCCCAAAGCCGGCGCACTGACGTGTTCTGCTTTGAACGCTCGAGAAACTGGCCATTTTTTCGCGCTGCTATCCGCTGATGTCTCAGCAGACATTTTCGCGTACACAATTGAAGCCGCCTTCACAAATATTGAGATTACCGAGAAAGATCGTCGGGAGGCAGCGTTTTCGGCGGACCGTGATCGAGAGGAACTGAATCGGATAGGTATTGCCCTCTCATCTACAAGAGATCTCGATGCATTACTAAAAATGATTCTATCCAAAATGCGCCAAATCACGAGAGCCGATGCCGGCTCACTGTATATTATCGAGTCATCCGGCTCTGATAATGGGCTCTCCGGCCGCCGCGAGCGATGGCTACGATTCAAATTCATTCAGAACGACAGTCGAAAAGTCACCCTCGCCGACCATTTGCCTCTGAATGAAGAATCGATGGCAGGCTACACTGCGGTCCATGGAGAAGTGGTCGCGCTCGATAATGTGTATTCCATGGCTTCTAACCTTCCCTACCGCTTCAATCCGCATTTCGATGAAGAGACTGGTTATCGTACGCGATCGCTTCTTAGTGTTCCGATGAAAAATGCCCGGGGAATCGTCATAGGAGTCATGCAGCTTCTCAATTGCAAGCGCAATTGGACCGCCAAATTACTGAACACGGCCGATGTCGAACATGAGGTTCAGCCATTTCCACCGCGTGCCATACGGCTCGCCGAATCGCTTGCCTCACAAGCAGCCGTGGCATATGAGAACAGTCGGCTTTATCACGAAGTTGAGATTCTCTTTGAGGGGTTTGTTCAGGCCTCCGTAACGGCTATTGAGCAACGCGATCCGACGACCTCAGGCCATTCAATCCGCGTGGCGACCATGAGCGTTGCCTTTGCGGACGCATTGAACCAGGTGAAAAGCGGCCCCTACGCGGAAACGCGTTTTACCTTCGAACAGATTAAAGAGCTCCGGTACGCAGCACTGCTACATGACTTTGGCAAGATTGTCGTACGCGAGGAAGTTTTGGTCAAAGCTAAGAAGCTTTATCCTGCTCAACTTGCTATCTTGCGGCAGCGTTTCGATTGCGTTCATCAAGAACTAGAAACACAGCGTGTGCAAAAGAAGTTGGACAACTTTATGACGGGGAGCGACGATGCTGCTGCGTTCGCCCTTATTGACGCCGAGTTTCGGTCGAGACGAGCTGAAGTGGATGAAATTCTTCAGTTCCTTTTGAGCGTAAATGATGGATTGGCATTGGACGAAGCAGCAATCCAACGATTAACAACGATTGCTCGCAAAACATATCGCGATCCCGATGGTCGAAACCAACCGATTCTTTCACCTGGCGAGATTGCCTCGCTTTCAATACCGCACGGAAGTCTAAATGACGAGGAGCGACAAGAGATTGAATCGCACGTTGTCCATAGCTTCAATTTTCTGGCTCAAATCCCTTGGACAAGCGACTTGAAATATACCCCATGGATCGTACGGGCACACCACGAGAAGTCAAATGGGACAGGCTATCCATATCATCTTCGAGGTGAAGAAATCCCTCTGCAAGCAAAGATGATGACTATATGCGATATTTTTGACGCTCTGTATGCATCTGATCGTCCTTATAAGAAGGCCGTTTCAGCCGAGAGGGCGCTCGACATTTTAAATACATCAGTCCGCTACCAGGAATTAGATGCCGATTTATTCACAATATTCGTCGAGGCCCGGATCTTTGAAAAAGCAACTAGTGCACTGAGTCTAAAGTTATTTGAATAACTTGCGGTCCTTCTTGCATGCGATGTAAGCAGGAGGGACACCATGCGCAACGGTCGTTCGCTTACGCCGCTCCGCTTCTCGGCGGGCAAAAACGGCGCGGCACTGACCTTGCGCGCGCGCATCGTGCTGCTGCCGCAGACAGCAGCAACACGGAGGTGGCTCGCCAGTTAGCGTTTCGCTTCCCACCGCCAGGGGTGGCGACAGCGCTTCCTGGATAGCCACATCGACGACCTGGTCGAACCACGTCCGAGCACGCCACGCCTCTCAGCGATTTTGTGGTGGAGCGGATGTTGGCATACACGCTGGAGACGCTGTTGAAAGGCGCCGTGCTGTTCTACCCGTTTGCTGGCAGAACCTGCGCCCTGAACCAGAGCGGCGTCAGCCGCATCTGGCATGCCTTCGCGCTTGCCCGCATCGCACCGAGGCCTTCAAGTTGAGCTGCGACCCTCTCTTCATCAACAAGGTGCGCGATATCGTCGAGCTTTATCTGCCACCCTTCCGACCGCGCGCTGGTTCTCTGTGTAGACCAAAAGAGTCCAATTTCGTACCACACCGCTACCGCCGATGCGTCCGGGCCAACCCGAACGTCGCTCGCACGACTACAAACGCGATGCGCCGGCCATCTCGAGATCTCATCGTCGTAGAGTCGTAGCGAAGATATCAACAGAACCCAACAGCTTCTAGTGGACGTGTACAAAGACTTGCTGACGGGATATGTTTTTGGGTATGCTGTCGCGCCGCGGGGGTATTGGACTCGATGATTTGTCCTCAGTGCCGTAGTGCCAACTGCTTTCGATCGCATCGCGAAGGTGTACGGGATTTCCTATGCACTCTGAATAGGTTGAGACCGTGGCGCTGTCAGTCGTGCGAGCGAAGGTTCTATGCCTGGCGAGTGGCGATACCGTTCTGGCGATATGTACACTGTCCGAAATGCGGGAACTTCGATTTGGATCGTATTTCTGGCGAACGAGTCGAAATAGGAATGCTGATTTTCGCTAAGCGCTGTCTCCATTTTCCTGCGTATCGCTGCGACCCTTGCCGCGAGAAATTTTTCAGTCTTCGTCCATTTCGCCGCATCGTTCCTTCCGTGGTTCCCGTTGTAGAGCGCAAAATACCCGCAGCCGTGCGAATACAATACTAGATACAGGACTAGGGCGTGTCCTCAATTGAGGCAAATCCTGGAAGCGACGAGGTAAACGGCGGCCAGGGAATTGCAGGCCGTTTTGTCGTAGCGAGTGGCGATGGCACGGAATTGCTTGAGTCGGGCGAAGAAGTTTTCAATCAGGTGGTGCGCTTGCCTTCCGCCAACCCGCAAAGTACAGTCACCGACGCAACGCCGTCATCCACGGGCACGAAAGGACGTGCCGAAGAGACGGTTTCAGAAAGGCACTTTCGTTAAATGCAAAGGGAATTGGGTCGGTATGTGGCGCGTGGACGCAGTGCAACCTGATCGCACCATTAGACGAGAGCAGCAGTGCAAAACGTTCGTTGGGCTATCCGAAACGTGCAACCCGCGCCGCATTCCAGCCCTATCCTCGATGCTGTCAATGCAGCGAATCAAACCACACCGCCTGTTCCCAAAACATCCCTGACGCTCAAGATTTTCATCTTGGAGTGGAGAGCCCAGGTAGCCGAGGGACTCAAACCTAGCAGTCGGAAATCCGCCGAATCACACTTACGACGGCATATCGTACCGCTGCTGGGAGACTGTGCTTTGACCGAGTTGACAACGAAGAGTATCAGGGTTTTGTAAACGTTCTGTGGGTAAACGGAAGCGAAAGACCGTCGAAAATGTTCTTTTGACGCTGTCTTCGATTCTCGGGTTCGTCCGCAAATAGGGATACTCCGTGCCTAAGTTCTCGCTTTCGGACCTGTCATTGCCCCAACGGGATGTGAAGAAGAAATGGCCCAGATTGTGTCTTTCGTCGATAAGCCCTTAGGTGCGATCTACTTCCTTCTTTCGGTCACGTGAATGCGTATTGACGAGGTATTAGCGTTCCTGGATTTCAGGCGAAAGCTCATCAACATCCGATGTTCTACCTATAGTGGTAAATTTGGGTACGCCGAAGAGCGTAGCCAGCATCGTGGATTTGCCGATGCCGTCTGCGCTCGAAACGCGGCTCCGAAATTACCTAGCATCAAGCCACTACCGCAAAAACGACAGCGGAGCCCAGTTGCTGAACTCGGGCTTGAATTGGTGCCTATGGTGTGTCATCAAATAAGCACAGGGGAGGGGCCAACCGATCACCCGACGGTACGGATTGCGCGATGATCCGTGGGAACGGATTCAGGATTTGGTGCCGGGCGGAAAGAAACGGTGGGAGTGACCGCCAAAGACAACCGTTTGTTTGTGGACGCTGTTTTGTATCGCTACGGGCGGGCATTCCGTGGCGAGATTTGCCGGATCGGTTCGGGAACTTCGGATGGTGCACATGCGCTTCAGCCGCTGGGCCGAAGCGGCGTTTGGGAGAAGATTTTCAAATGTTTGGCCGTGGATGCGGACAACGAATACGCCTTGATCGACAGCACGATCGTTCGCGCCCATCAACACAGTGCGGTGGCGCAGAAAAAGGGTGGCGACAACCAAGCCCTCGGGCGCAGCCGGGGCGTGACTAAGCAGCAAAATTCACGTCACCGTGGATGCTTTGGCAAGCCCACCAGCTTCGCCCTGATGCCGGGCCAAGCGCACGATTTGGAGGAAGACGATCTTTTGCTTCCGACAATCCAAGCCGATGCCGTGATCGCCGAAGCAAGACGCGTCACCTGATCGAAAACTTCTTCGCCCGACTCAGCAATTTCGGGCCATCGCGACGCGCGATGACAAAACCGCCCGCAACTTCCTCGCGGCCATCTATCTCGCCGCTTCCCTTATCTGGCTCAATTGATGACACACCCTAGTCCCGACGAATGGGAGAGAATGCAAGGGCGTAGCAAAGCAAGCCAAGTTACAATGAAGGCGCCGCATGTCGCAATTCCAACGTATAAATCTTTTCTGGAAGATATGTTAAACGCGTGACCGCGACTCGAGCAGAGATTCTAACGAATGCCGGTGGGAAGGTGGCCTTCAATGTCCTGGCGGCAA
This sequence comes from Candidatus Acidiferrales bacterium, assembly GCA_035534055.1. Classification (GTDB taxonomy): domain Bacteria; phylum Acidobacteriota; class Terriglobia; order Acidiferrales; family UBA7541; genus Palsa-295. The sequence continues at coordinate 7,813 of DATLST010000087.1, forward strand.
TCAGCATTTGCCACCTTTTGAACGATACGCTTTCATCGCTGATTCCGGCGATCTACCCATTGTTGAAGGATTCCTTTCACCTCGATTTCAAAGAGGTGGGTTTGATTACGCTCACCTATCAACTGACTGCCTCGCTGTTGCAGCCCCTGGTGGGGCACTATACGGATCGGCGGCCACGGCCCTATTCCCTCACAGTGGGAATGGGATTCACGCTGATGGGATTGCTCCTGCTATCGGTGGCTCCGAACTTGACCACGATTCTGGTGGCTGCGGCCCTGGTTGGCTCGGGATCGTCGGTATTTCACCCTGAATCGTCTCGCGTGGCCCGCATGGCGTCGGGCGGACAGCACGGGCTGGCTCAGTCGCTTTTCCAGGTCGGCGGCAATACGGGACTCGCGCTGGGGCCTTTGCTTGCCGCATTCATTGTGCTGCCTAAGGGGCAATCGAGACTTGCTTGGTTTTCAATTGTAGCGCTGGTGGGGATGGCTGCGCTTGCCAGGGTAGGGGGGTGGGCTAAACGACACATGGCCAACTGGCCGAAAGCTCATGCAGCCCATGTCGAGAGGCAACCCATTCTGCCTGCCGCTAAAGTGCGCCGATACGTAGGGATCTTGATCTCGCTGATTTTCTCGAAGTATTTTTACCTGGCGAGCCTGACGAGCTACTACACGTTCTATCTCATGTATCGGTTCCACGTGTCGGTGCGGAATTCACAGATTCACCTGTTCGTGTTTCTCGCCGCAGTCGCCGCGGGAACGGTGATTGGCGGACCGGTGGGCGATCGGGTGGGCCGAAAATACGTGATCTGGTACTCGATTCTTGGCGTGCTTCCGTTCACGTTGATCCTGCCCTATGCGAACCTCCTCTGGACAGGCATTCTGAGCATCGTAATTGGCTTAATTTTGTCGTCGGCTTTTCCGGCGATCATTGTCTACGCTCAGGAATTGGTTCCCGGGAGAATCGGAATGATTTCCGGCCTGTTTTTCGGGTTTGCGTTTGGGCTAGGCGGGATTGGCGCGGCGATTCTGGGGGAGCTGGCGGATCTAACCAACATCAATTTCGTCTACCATGTCTGCTCGTTCCTGCCGGCGGTGGGACTGCTCGCCGCTTTCCTGCCCAATCTGGAGCGATCCCACATGCATGCCGCGCAGGAACTGGCAGAGCCCAGGCAAAGCGATTGCGCGAGTACCTCCTCCGAGGCGGATTCATGATGGTGGACGATTCTCACGGTGACTCTGAGTGGGAAAATTTCATGGTGGGAATGCGGATGATTTTTCCGAACCGGCCGATCGAAGATGTGAACGGCGACGACCCGCTATTTCACGTGGTGTACGATCTGGGTGACCGATTCCAAATACCGGGGACACGGTATATCTGAGGCAGGCGGCGTTACACGGAGGATAGCGCCGTACCCAAACGGAGGGGCATCCGCGACGATAAAGGCCGGATCATCGTAGCAACCTGCCATAACTCAGATGTGGGAGACGCTTGGGAGTGGGCTGATAGCCCGGAATATCCCGAGAATGCCGCATCGCTGGCGTACCGCATTGGAATCAATTACATCATCTACGGAATGACTCACTGAAAAAGAATCGTGATTAACAGGTTTGCATGTCCGATGTACCGTCTTTTCCAAATTTCGGATCGAGGGAAAGGTCGGCCCGCTGCGCATCGCGGCCCAGTGCCTGCCCACCCTTCAATCACACGATAAGAAACTGGGGCAGTATTTGGCCCGCTGGGCCGAGATGGCACTCCGTGAAGGAATCCCGGTTGGCAGGCTCTTCGGGGCCTATGTAGATCGTTCGCGCCCGGCCGCGGACACGACGGACAAAGCTTGCAGCGGGTTCGACCACGCCTGATGTTCCAATGGCTATAAAGACCGAGCATCTAGCGAGTGCTTGGAAAATGTGATCCATGCCGAAGGGCGTTTCTCCGAACCAGCAGATATGTGGCCGGATCCGGCCTCCGCATTCACAGCGAGGGAGTTTGGGATCGCTGTCATAAGTTTTCGTGTCGTCAAAGGGTGAACGGGCGCAGCGATCGCAACGGCTCTTGAATAGCTCGCCATGCATGTGGACGACGCGTTGCGATCCGGCTTGCCGATGAAGATTGTCGACGTTCTGCGTGCAGAGAAAAAGACGATCCTGCAACGCGCGTTCAAGCTCTGTCACCGCGAAATGGGCGGGATTCGGCTTTGCCGCGGACGCGACGCGCCGGCGCATGGAATAGAATTCCCAGACCAGACGAGGGGCGCGCTCCCAGGCTGCGAGTGAAGCGACTTCTTCAAAACGATAATTTCGCCAAAGGCCGCCTGCATCCCGGAATGTCGGAATGCCGCTTTCGGCGCTGGTTCCGGCTCCGGTGAGAATGAAAACGCAGTCGTTGGATGAAAAGGCGAGCATATCCCGACGCGCATTAGGCCGCTCAGGCGACGAACCTGCCGCTGGCAGGCAATTTTAGATGCTCAGCGCGATGCAAGCTCCTACGATTCGCCCTTCGCGATGGGATAGCCCTTGTTGACCCAAGCCGTGCCGAAATTATCGGCGACGTACATGACCTTCACGTTCGTAAAGCCCATAGACTTCAATCCTTCGTAAGCAGGCTTAACGTTGGGGCAGTGACTCCACGGGCAGCAACCGCAGTAGAGAACAATTAAGGACTTGCGCGAAAGGGATGCGACCCGCTTGCGAAGCATCGCCATGCCTTCTTCTTTGGAGTCTGGGCCTACGTACTCAGAGCCTGGAATGTGCGCCTGTGTGTAGAGAATGTGGAAACCAACTTGAAAGACGAGGGGCTTTTCCCCGCTGGGTGACTCAAGCATTTTGTGCAGTTCCTCGGGCTGGATCAGCATGTCGCCCGACAGGGGTGGTTCGGCGGGTTTTGCTTTGGAATTGGCGGATGACTGCGCAATGGCAGTTCCGGCGAAAACGGAGGCCCCAACCGCACTGCCGAGGGTAATCATAAAGCTGCGGCGATCAAGCAGATTTTTCATGGACATGCCCCTAAGAAATATTCGACTTAATCTGTCAACCCGCGACTAATATACACCCGCGCGCGTTGGATTGGCGAGAAAGGGATTTGGCCCGAGAAATTCCGACGGCTGTTTTAGGGTGTGTCATCAATCGAGGAGATGACGGAGGCAGCGAGGAAGTTGCGGGCCGTTTTGTCGTAGTGGGTGGCGATGGCACGGAATTGCTGCGGTAGGCGGCCCAGCACAGACGCTGAATGTAAAATCCGTTCCCACGAATCGTCGCGCAATCCGTACCGTCGTGCGATGGGATCGCCCCTCCTATTAGGCCAACCTCACTAAATCATGCCTCACTTTTCCTGGGAAATTTTCCCGCCAGACTCCTCTCTCCCTTTGCCTAATTGATGACGGGTTCTAGATCAGCACGAACAACTTTCGTACCACCTTCCGGGCTGCTTTGGCGGGATTCAGGTGCTCGCTTTGATGTGGAGCATCGCAAGAGAGCGTGGATACATATGGATCGCCTCCCAGAGTCGGTGATGGGTCCGTGTGCCGCTGGATTTCTGGGTGTCCAAGGACTGCTCTTCCTCTCGCTGTTCTTTCGCAGCGATTTGGAGATTTTGAGTGCGCCCCCAAGCTCTACTTGAACGATGATTGCTGGCCGGCAGCGAGCGACTCAAATTCACGAAGAAGAAACTCCCTGAGCAGGGACTCGAACTTGGAACCTGCGAGACGAAGAAGCATCCTTCTCTTCCTGGATCGCTCTGCCGGGCCACAAAAATCTAGGGCTCGGAAGGCACATTGGCGCCTCCGCAATCAACTTTTCATGTCCTTGGCGTGGAAAAAAGCAATAATGGCTGCAGCGGAGAACCTGAGAGCCGCGGGCGTTAGGAGAATCGGCTGGTGCGCTTCGCAGCGAGCATTGCGAAATGGATGGCGATCGGTATGGCCGCGTTGCTGGCGCTAGTTTATATCGGGGATTATCTCTCCGTCCGGTACAGGATGGCTCACAACGTGGCGAATCGACCGTTGGAAGTTCTGGAATTTCGTCCTATTTACGCGATTCCGCACAAGGATGGCAAAAGCGAATTCGATTTCGGCGACACGGAAACGGAAACATGCGTGCAATCCTTATTTCCTCAATTCGGCTATCGGCCATGCTGGTATGCCAACCGAGCAAACCAGAAGCCCATCGTGCTTGACGGACGCTAACAACCGAGCTTTTCCGAGACGTAATCTTGGAGGCGCATGTACTACGCCATTGCAACAAGCTTCCTATTCGCGAAGGTGTGAGGGCTTACACTGAATTCGTGGTTTCGCAATTCCAGCCGAGCTGAGTTCATGGAGGATCATTTTGCTTTCGTTTCTGATTATAGTTGCGATGCAGTTCCGGAGCTCCACCATTGACGTCATCCCCAATTCAGTTCGGATGGAAGAGAGAGGATAGATGCAGTCTGATAGAATGCGGTCGTGCATTACAGCCCTCTTTCCGGTAGCGATCATGCTCATAGGCCCTAGATGAATAGATATGTGGACGCAACTCCGTTCAAGCCTCTCATAGTCGGCATTGGCGGAAGCATAAGACGAGAATCGGTGACCGAAAAAGCCTTGCTGATCTCGCTTAAGGCGGCTGAAGAGGCTGGGGCGCGCGCGACGTGTTTCGGCGGTGCTTTTCTGAGGAAAGTTCCCATCTATGCTTGGGAAAGCCCTGAGCGCACGTCAGAGCAGCAGCAGATGGTCGAAGCTGTGCGCTCGGCGGATGGATTGATCGTTGCGACTCCGGGATACCACGGTGGAGTTTCTGGGATGGTAAAGAATGCCCTCGATTTGTTGGAGGATCTTCGCGGAGACCGGCGATGTTATTTGGACGGGCGGGCCGTCGGGTGCATCGTTACGTCGCTCGGTTGGCAGGCTTGCGGCAGCACGCTCCTGGCTCTTCGTTCGATTGTGCATGCACTCCGCGGCTGGCCGACGCCGCTTGGCGTCACAATCAATACGGCTGACGAGGTTTTTAATTCGGAGGGTACGTGTACGGACGAGAGATCTCGCGCGCAACTCGTCATGGTCGGGCGGCAGGTGGCCGAGTTTGCTTTGAAGCATGGACCAGGCGAACGGTGAGCCCTGCCAGCCAAACTGCCTTGCGTGAACATTCGCGCGGAGGACGTTCGGCGCCATCATTTCGCTCGTGCGTGACCCCGCCTGATCCAGATCGGGACAATGACCGTCAGTTACCGTGGTACCTACAAGTTGGCGAGTTCCGGGCAGCTTGCGAACAGAGATACAGCAAACCGGGGTGCGGAGTAAAAACGCCTTTTCTATCGCAACTCCATTATGCGGGTGGCGCGCACGGATCCCGACTATTGATGATCTGGATGAAGAAGTCCGCACGGGTTGCGGGGCGCTCGTGCGGAAATCAAACGGCGGCTCGACGGAACGCACTGGCTACGAGATATCCCTAACTTTGACGGTTCTACCTTCCCGTTTGCACTGGGAAGCCCCCCTGCGCGATGATGATCACAATGCGGCTTTACCAGGGGGCTACTAAGCTCAATACGGCTAGCCTTTTTCAGCTTTTGAGCGAGTTTGTTCTCTTGCTCCTCGGGGGGCTACTGATCCTTCTCGCAATCTCCGGCCGCGTTGGGCTCCCGGCGCGGCCGGCGGCCTTGACGCTGTTGGGGATACTGTTTATCTATTCGGCAGTGCGTGCCTGGATGCGGCGTCAGGATGAAAAGTCCCACCTGCAAACACACGTTCGCGCCGGATCACTGGTTCTCGTGGGCATCGTGATCCTCGGAATCCCACTTTTGCCGGTGCGCGATACGAGTCTGCTGCTGGGAATTGCGGGAGCCTTATTGGTGTTCAGAGGTCTTATCGGTGGTCTTCTATTCCTCCGGCCATCTTGAGGCAGCATGCTTGGGCTCCGGTTTGCCGGTTGCCTATCGCGACTTTCTTCACGATGCTGGCAACTGCTGCTTTCTCCACCAATGCTTGCTCAGCTCGGGAGGATAAGTTTCAAATTTATGAATCTCTCGAAGAACCAAGGTTGCGATCAATCACGGAGAACCTTTTATTGGGCGATTGGAATGAGATTTACACTACTGCTCCGCGGGCCACTTGCGGGATTGACAGTCGGCCCACACGAGGCTTATGGTTTTACGCGGTAGATGCGCTCGTCGCGCTGCTCAAAATCACACAGGAGAAATCAATGAGGAAATGTATCTGGCTGGCCATGATTGCTTTGTTCGCGCCTCTGCTGGCGCAGGCACAAGCTACAGCGAATCCCGTGGTTGCAAGCGCGCGTGAGATTTTTGAGCGTCAATCCAAGTATATCGCCGCCGCTACAGAGGAGATGCCAGCCGATAAGTACAACTACCATCCTACTCCGGACCAGTGGACCTTTGGGAAAATAGCCTCTCACGTGGCGCAGTCGAGCAATGCCGTGTGCGCGATGCTTTCCGATACTCCCGCGCCCGACAGCTCGAAAATCAGCGAGACCGACCCGAAGGATACGCTGGTCGCCGCTGTCAAATCCTCCTTCGATTTCTGCGACAAAGCGCTCGCCAATTTGCAGGATTCCAAGCTGGGCGACACCATCACTTACTTTCGCGGAGTTCACAAGCCGCGCGCGCGGGCGCTGGTTGAACTGACCGACGATCTGGAAGATCACTACTCTCAAATGGCCAGTTATCTTCGGATGAATGGCATGACACCTCCTTCCGCGAAAAAGTAACTCGCGGCAAATTCCAACAGTACATCGGTGTAAGATTCAGGTAGTGGGAAGGGAAGGGTCGTATGCGTAAGGCTTTATTGGTCGGTATCTTTCTGCTGGCCGCGATTCCGGTTTCCGCCGCCTCCGGAATCAGCGGTCTGTGGAATGCTACAGTGGTCGTCAACAAGGCGGAGATCCCCTTCCGGTTTGAGATCGCGCAAAATGGGTCACAGGTCCAAGGCTTCTTTTTTGATGCCGACCGCAAAATCGGCTCGACCTCGGGCAGCTTCCAAAATGGAAAGCTGATGCTGGTCTACGATTTCCTGAACACAACCCTCGTGGCCACGCTCAATGACGGCGAGCTTCACGGCACCTATCGTAACAACCGGCCCAATGCCAAACCCATGGAATTCAGCGCTCATCGCTTCGCACCCGCTCCTGCCGGCACGTCCCCTCCGCCCCGCGTCGCCGGGAATTGGGAGATGTTTCGGACCGCGCCGGACAATTCCAAGCTGCCCGTGTCCTGGCGTCTCTATCTCCGGCAATCCGGTTCCGAGGTTTCCGGCGCAATTCTGAAAACTTCCGGCGACACAGGCACGCTCACGGGTCATTGGCAAGACGGCAAGCTAGTGATGAGCCACTTTGCCGGCGAACGGCCCCTTCTTTTCGAGGCCCATCTCAATCCCGATGGCACGTTAGCGATCACTCTCGACCGCCAGTTCACCTATAAGGCCGCGCGAACTAGCGACGCTCGCGCCAAGGGAATTCCAGAGCCCCCCGATCCGTCGCGCTACACCAGCGTGAAGGATCCCACCGAAGCTTTCCATTTCAGCGGCTCTGATCTCGAAGGGAAGACCGTCTCAGACGCAAGCCCGCGCTTTAAGGACAAGGTCGTGGTGCTGACTATTGGCGGGAGTTGGTGCCCGAATTGCCACGACGAAGCGCCCTTCCTGGTAGAACTCTATAAGGAATTTCACGCACAAGGGCTCGAGGTCGTTGGATTATTTTTCGAGCAGGAACCCGAACTTGAGGCTGCCCGGCCGCGCGTCCTTTCGTTTATCAAGCATTACGGCATCCCGTATACCATGTTAGTTTGCGGCACGCCGGACCAAGTCGCCCAGAAGCTCCCGCAGCTTGTGAATTTCGGTGTTTATCCCACGACCATTTTCATCGGGCGCGACGGTCGCGTGCGTAGCGTACACGCCGGTTTCGCCAGTGTCGCCACTGGCGCCGAACATGTACGCCTGGAACGCGAAGAGCGCGATTTAGTCAAGAAGCTCTTGGCCGAAAAGACACAAACGGAACGCGCCGCTGATTAACGAACGCAAGTCTTCCTTCGCCCCCAGCGTTCCAACTGTCGCACCCTCCGAGCCCGCCCGCAGCTTTGGCCATTCTTATTTTTGGCTGGCTGTCTTACTGGTTTCTGGAGTCGTCTATCTCGGCTGCCTGATTTCTCCCCCGTCATTGATGGACGACGTCGATGCCACTCAGGCGCAGATCGCCCGCAATATGCTGGTGTCCGGGGATTGGGTCACACCGCGCATTGACGGAGTCGTCTTTCTCGAAAAACCACCCTTGGTGTATTGGACGATCGCGCTCTCCTACACAGTCTTCGGCGTACACGATTGGGCCGCCCGCGTCCCCATCGCTTTGTCCGCGATGGCCCTCTGCTGGCTCACATTCGCATTTGGCGCCTGGGCATTTGGAAAACGCGCCGGGCTCTATGCCGGTTTATGCATGTCCACCTGTCTCGGCCTGTTCCTGTTCACACGCGTCCTGATTCCCGACGTGATGCAGACTTTCACCATCGCTCTGGCGCTATGGGCATTCCTGCGCGCGATCGACGAAGAAGAACCTCACCCGCGCTTCTGGGCCTTCGTCCTGGCTGCCAGTCTCGGCACGGGCCTGCTCTTGAAAAGTCTGATCGGCGTCGTCTTTCCGGCGGGTGCGGCCCTGGTCTATCTCTGCTTTACGCGCCAGTTATTTTCTGCACGAACCTGGAAGCGACTGCATCTCGCCAGCGGGCTTGCCCTCGTGCTCCTCATCGCGGCTCCTTGGCACATTCTGGCGGCGCTTCGTAATCCGCCCCTTTTTGCATTTACCCTGCATAGCGGTCCCGGCCAGTACCACGGTTTTCTCTGGTTTTTCTTCATTAACGAGCAGCTTCTGCGTTTCCTGAATTTACGCTACCCGCGGGACTACAACACGGTGCCGCGAGTCTATTTCTGGCTCCTGCATTTTGTCTGGATTTTCCCTTGGAGTGTTTATTTTCCGGCGGTCGTGAAGCTTTCGTACAAACCTATCGATCGTGCGGGAAAGACGCGATTGCTGGCCCTCTGCTGGGCCGCTTTCATCCTGATTTTCTTCACCTTTTCGACCACGCAGGAATATTATTCGATGCCTTGCTATCCGGCGCTTGCGCTGCTGTTGGGCTCCGCCATGGCCGGTGGCGGAAACTGGATTCGGCGCGGCACTCGCACGCTGGCCATCGTTGCAGGGTGCGCGGCCCTGACCGCCTTCACGATTCTCTTCCTGGTCCGCCATGTTCCCACGCCCGGAGATATTTCCTCCGCGCTCTCGCCGCATCCCAAAGCCTACACGCTGTCGCTCGGACACATGGACGATCTCACGCTCGAATCTTTCGCCTATCTCCGAGTGCCTCTGCTAATGGCCGGCATAGCCTTTTTGATGGGTGCTTTCGGAAGTGTGCGCGCGGTGGGCCAGCGGGCATTCGTCGCGGCCACCCTGATGATGGTGCTGTTCTTTCAAGCCGCGCGCCTGGCCATGGTCAAGTTTGACCCGTATCTTTCATCCCGGCCGCTGGCAAACGCTTTACTTCATTCTCCGAAAGGCCAACTGATTAGCCAGGGCCATTACTATCCCTTTTCTTCGGTATTCTTCTACGCGGATCGCAGCGGTTTGCTTTGGACGAACCGCCGGGTCAACTTGGAGTATGGTTCGAATGCTCCCGGCGCGCCTCGGGTTTTCATCGACGATTCCCGCCTGCGAGCTCTGTGGCTCGATCCGGTGCGCTCCTATCTGTTGGCATCCGATTCGGCTCTGCCTCACCTCAAGGATTTAGTTGGAGCGGGCCATCTTCACGTCGCCGCCACCAGCGGCGGCAAGCTCCTTCTCACCAACCAGTCCCTTGCCAACTGACCCGCACAGTAAACGTGACTCCACGCATTTAACGGTATACTGCCGCTCTCGCCATTTGGAGTAAGCTCGCGGCGAGCCAGACTGACCTCCTGGACAGGGAAATTTCGACACATGTGCGGGATTTGCGGCGTCATCGGAATCGAATCGAAGGAAGCGAGCGAGGCGATCGTTCGCCGCATGCTGGGGCCCATGATTCATCGCGGCCCTGACGAGGAAGGCATCCTGCTTGCATCTGCCGTGGCCATTGGCATGCGCCGCCTGAGCATTATCGATTTACCCGGTGGCAGCCAGCCCATCTGGAACGAGGACGCCACGCTCGCCGTCATCTTCAACGGCGAGATCTACAATTACCGCGAGCTTCGCGGCGAGCTTGAACAGGCTGGCCACCGCTTCCGCACCCATTCCGATACCGAGGTCATCGTCCACGCATACGAGTCCTGGGGCGAAAGCTGCGTTCGGCGGTTCCACGGAATGTTCTCCTTCGCGGTGATGGAAATGCCGCAAGGGGTCGGCGGCCCGCCGGCGCGCGTTTTCATTGCACGGGATCCCCTGGGCATCAAGCCTCTCTATTACACGTTCGCCGATGGCACCCTTCTTTTCGCCTCTGAGGTGCGGGCGCTTTTGGCCAGCCAGCGCATTTTACCGCGGCTATCCAACGCAGCGCTTTCCTCCTATTTGCTCTTCGGCTCAGTGGGCGAGCCACTCACCCTTGTGGAAGGAGTCTTTTCTCTTCCGCCTGGTCACATGCTGAACATTCTTCCCGGCGCATCCCTCCGCGTTCCGGAGCCAAAACCTTACTGGGATCTGAACCGATTCACCACTGTCCCCGCCGATTCCACTTCCCCCCGGCGCGATCGCTCTTCGGTGGTCACTGAGGTTCGTTCTCTTCTCGAGGCGGCCGTCCGCGGCCATCTGATTGCCGATGTGCCGGTCGGCGTATTTTTGAGCAGCGGCCTCGATTCCACGGCCCTCGCCACTCTCGCCAGCCGCGCGGGGAGCGGAATCCACACTTTTACCGTCGCGTTCCCCGACCTTGAATTTAGCGAGGCCGAACAGGCACGCCGTACTGCGGAGCGCTTGGGCACACAGCATCGCGAGCTGACGCTTTCGAGTGAGGAAATGGTGGCGCGACTCGACGAAGCCGTGGCCTCCTTCGATCAACCCAGCATGGATGGCATAAACACCTATTTTGTTTCCTGGGCGGCTCGCCAGGCCGGTCTTAATGTGGCGCTCTCGGGTCTGGGCAGTGACGAGATCTTTGGCGGCTATACTTCGTTTCGATCAACTGCCTTACTCAGTCGCGTGGCGGCAATGTCTCGCTTGATCCCTCGCCCACTTCGATGCCTCACCACCCGCGCTTTGGACAGCTTCCGAGGTTTTAGTGCTTCGCCCGATGCCTCCCGCAAAGCGCTGGCCGCATGGCTTGACCCGGCTTCGCTCCCGCATCCATACTTTTTTACGCGCTCGCTTTTCACCCCGCGGACTGTTGCTTCGTGCCTCGACGAGGAATCCTACTCCTGGAACGCCCTGGCCTGGTGGAAATGGCTTTCCCAGGCCACGCGCCGAAGCAACTCGCTTGATCGCTTCACACAAGTCTCCTGGCTGGAGTTGCGCTCTTATCTCTTGAATACGTTGCTACGCGATACCGACGGCATGAGCATGGCCCATTCACTCGAGGTTCGCGTTCCTTTCCTCGATTTGCCGCTGGTGGAACGCGTTCTCTCGCTTCCGAGATCCTGCAAGGTCGTTCTGGGTCGCCCGAAAGCGCTTCTGATCGAGGCCATCGGAGACGCTTTACCCAAAGAAATCGTCGCTCAGCGGAAGCGCACATTCACATTTCCGTGGGATAATTGGCTCCGCGGAGCGCTCGGTAAGCGAGTCGCCGAGGGGTTGGCGGACTGGTCGCCCGTGCTTGCATCCTCACTCAGCCGGGAATTTGCCATGAGCGCCTGGAACGATTTTCTCGGGCACCGCACGTCCTGGTCGCGTCCTTGGAGCTTGTACGTATTGAACGAATGGGTGAAGCGCCATCTGCGCTCGGGTGCGGCGGATTGTTCGCCGCGTTCCAGAGGCGCCACTGTTTCGGTCACCTGAGCGCGGGCGCCGGTCGAAAAAGCTTCCCATCAAATCGATGATCGTTCTTGGGATTAACGCGTATCATGCCAACGCATCGGCCGCCGTGGTTGTCGACGGCCGGCTGACCGCCGCCGTGGAAGAAGAGCGTCTCAACCGCGTGAAATATGCGGCCGGGCTTCCGGTTCGCGCCATTCAGTTTTGCCTCGACCGAATCGGCGCGAAGCTCTCGGACATTGACCACATCGCTATTCCTCGCGATCCGGCGGCGCGCCTCGGCACCAAACTGCGCTACGCACTGCGCATGCCACGCTTCGCCTTTGACCGTGTCCGCGTAATGAAGCGCTTTGCCGGAATACGCGAAGACTTGGCGGCTGCCTTTGCCGTCGCGCCGGAAAGCATTCGCGCCCGCTTTCATCGCATCGAGCATCATACCGCGCACCTCGCCAGCGCCTATTTTGTCTCGCCCTTCGATCGGGCCGCCGTTCTTTCCGTCGACGGTCTCGGCGACTTTGCCAGCGCCATGTGGGCTGTGGGTGAGGGCTCGCGCATGACCCCGCTGGGTGAAATCACATTCCCTCATTCGCTCGGCATGTACTACACCGCCCTCACGCAATACCTCGGCTTTTGGAAGTTCGGCGACGAATATAAAGTGATGGGCCTTGCGGCCTATGGCCAGCCCGAATTCATCGAGGAATTTCGCCGCATCGTCCGCGTGAATCGGCCGCTGTCTTTCCGGCTGGGACTTCAGTATTTCACCCACCAGCATCAAGGGCCCGGCATGAGCTGGCGCGACGCCGACCGAACGCCGGTGATAGGGCGAATCTTTTCGCTCTATCTGGAAAAGCGCCTGGGCCCCGCGCGCAAGGCCGATGAGCCGCTCGGCCAGCGGCACTACAATCTGGCCGCCAGTCTTCAGGCCGCCCTCGAAGAAATCCTTCTCGCCCACTGGAACGCGCTTCACAAGAAAACGGGACAGAAAGCGCTTTGCCTGGCGGGTGGCACCGCCTTTAACTGCGTGGCTAACGGAAAAATTTTCGATCACACGCCTTTTGAACGTGTCTTTGTCCAGCCCGCCGCGGGCGATGCCGGCCTTTCGCTGGGTGCTGCCTTTGCCGTGTACCACGAATTCCTGAAAGGGCCTCGATCGTTCGTGATGGACCATGCGTATTGGGGCCCTGCCTTCTCTTCGGACGAGATTCGAAGCTCCATCGGGCGGTTCGATGCCTCGGGGGAGGACGTGCAAATCCAAGAACTCGCCGAGCCGGTTCTCCTGGAAGCCGCCGCTCGCCACATCGCCGCGGGAAAAATCGTGGGATGGTTTCAGGGTGCCACCGAATGGGGACCACGCGCGCTTGGCAATCGCAGCATTCTTGCTGATCCGCGCCGTCCTGAAATGAAAGACATTCTCAACCGGCGCATCAAGCACCGTGAAACTTTCCGTCCCTTTGCGCCTTCCATTATCGAGGAGGCCACCGGTGAATTCTTCGAGGAGACCCACCCGTCGCCCTTCATGACCTTCGCCTATCCCGTGCGTCCGGAAAAGCGCGTTGCAATTCCAGCGCCCACGCACGTGGACGGCACCGCGCGCCTGCAAACCGTGAGCCGCTCCGCCAATCCACTCTACTGGAAGCTCCTGCGCGCGGTGGGCGATTTGACGGGAGTACCTGCCGTGCTGAATACCTCGTTCAACGACAACGAGCCTATCGTCTGCCGGCCGGAAGAAGCGCTCGACTGTTTTCTCCGCACGCAAATGGATGTTCTGGCCATCGGCGGCTTTCTCTTGCGGAAAAAATATGCGTCCGCCGCGCCTGAGGATCCTGCGGCGCGGCTAGCCAACGGCGCGATGTAAGAGCCGCATCTCTGTGCTTCGCGGGCGCGCGAACCGATCATGCACATTTTGCTCTTGAACGAATACTATCCACCGGACACTTCCGCTACCGCAAGGATTGCGGCGCAAGTGGCGGAACGGCTGGCCCGGCGCCATCGAGTGACGGTGATCGCCGGCCGGCCTTCCTACGATCCCGATGAGTACTATCCGTTTGCCTTTCTGCGGCGCGATACGCGCAACAATGTGACCGTCGAACGCGTCGGTTCCACCGCCTATCCGCGCCACCAGATGCGCCGGCGCGTTTCGAATTATTTGTCCTATCTCGCTCTTGCCGTTCCCCGCGCGCTCTTCCTGCGCTCCGATGTGATTCTGGCCATGACCGATCCTCCCATCGCCGGAATTGCCGGTGCTTTTGTCGCGCGCCTATCCGGTCGTCCGTTCGTCTATAACATCCGTGATCTTTATCCCGACATGGCGGTGGGCGGCGGTATCGTGCGCGCGACGAAATGGGTGGATTATTGGGAGAGGATGCACCGGCGCGCTCTCAAGCAAGCCGCTCGCGTTATCGTCCTGGGTGACGATATGCGCAACCGCATTCTCTCCAAGGGCGTTGCGCCTGAGAAGGTGGTAGTGGTGCGCGACGGCACGTCATTCCCAGGCCCTCTCCCCGGACCGGCCGATCCGGTGGTCGAGGAAATTCGCTGCGGATTCTCGTTCGTCGTTCTACATGCAGGCAATTTGGGATTCTATGGAGCATGGCGCACGTTGCTGCGGGCCGCTGAACTATTGCGCGGTGAGAATGCCGGCCTCGTCTTCGTCGGCGGCGGCGCTAACCGCGCGTCGCTCCAGGCCGCGGCGGCGGAGTCGTCCAACGTTCGCTTTTTGCCGTTTCGCCCCTCTGAGCAAGTGCCGCACGTCATGATGGCCGGCGATTTGCACGTAGTCACCGTGCGCCGAGGTCTCGAAGGCATTGTGGTGCCGAGCAAACTTTATTCGACTCTGTCCGCTGGCCGCCCCGTGCTCGCTGTGGCTCCCGCCGAAAGCGATGCGGCGCGCATCGTGGTCGAATCCGGTTGCGGCGTTGCCGCCGACCCGGACGATCCCGCCGCGGTCGCCGCAGCCATCCGCACCCTCCGTGACGACCCTGAGCGGCTCGTCGAGATGGGGCGCCGCGCGCGTGAAATCGCCGGCAAATATGCTAGAGTGAACGAGTTGGATCGCTTCGTGGGAATTCTGGAAGACGCTGCACGCGAAAAAAATGGAGGCCGCCATCTGGAAGGATAAAAAGGTACTTGTCACCGGGGGAGCATCCTTCATCGGTTCGCATCTGGTGGATGCTCTGGTCGAACGCGAGGCTCGGGTCCGGGTCGTCGACGATTTGAGCAGCGGCAAGCTCAGCAACATCGAGGCGCATCTTCCAGGCGGTCGTGTCACCTTCATCGAAGCCGATCTGCGTGAGCCCGGCGTCACTCGCGCGGCCATGAACGGCATCCAGGTCGTCTTCCATCTCGCCGCCGATCACGGCGGCCGCGGCTACGTCGATCTTCATCAGGCTGGCCCAGCCTCAAATCTTTTTCTCGATGGACTTATTTTCTGGGAAGCGGTGCGCGCGCGTGTTGAGAAAGTTGTTTATGCCTCCTCCGGCTGCGTCTATCCCAATTACATGCAGACCGATCCCAAGAAGGAACTTTATCTCCGCGAACAGGACGTGAAGCCTCCCCACGACGCCGACAACATGTATGGCTGGGCCAAACTCATGGCCGAACTCACCCTGCAGGCTTATCATCGCGAGTACAAACTTGGAGCGGCTTCCTGTCGCTACTTCACCGTGTACGGCCCGCGCGGTGTCGAAAATCACGCCGTCATCGCCATGATCGCCCGAGCCTTTATCCGGGAAGATCCCTTCGATGTCTGGGGCGACGGCATGCAAATTCGCAACTGGACCTATGTCGACGACATCGTCAGTGGCACGATTCTCGCGGCTGAAAAAATCAGCGATGGCACCGCCGTCAATCTAGGCACCATGGAGCGGATTCGCGTGAAGGACGCCGCCGAGATGGTGCTCGAGTCTTCCGGCCACAAGGCCCATATCCGCCTGCGCCCCGATATGCCGACCGGCCCTGTGAATCGCGTGGCCGACAATCATCTCGCCAGGCAGCTTCTCGGCTGGGAGCCTAAGACCCCGTTTCGCGAGGGTTTGAAGAAAACCATGGACTGGTATTTCGCCAGTAAGCAGCAGCAGGAAGTGCGCGGCATCCTCGAAAAAATGCTTACCGCGCGCTGATCGAGCGGCTCAAACCGACCGACCATGATCGCCGCCACCGATGTAATCGCTTTCGCTGTTGCGTTCCTCGGTTCCCTGTTCATCACCGTGCCGGTTCGAAAACTGGCCCTGCACTACGGAATGGTGGATCTTCCCGGTCCGCGCAAAGTTCACGCCAAGCCCATTCCCTTGATGGGCGGCATTGCCATCTATCTTGGCTTTATCCTCGCAATTTTGGTCGGCCACCGCGGTGTGCCGGAGCAGCAAATCGTCGCGATCTTGTCTGGCGCGACGCTCGTGACCCTTGTGGGCTTTCTTGATGACTGCGGCTTGCTGCACCATCAGATCAAGCTTTTTGTCGCCATGCCGCTCGCCTCCCTAATTCTCGTGGCTTCTGGAATCCGTGCCCAACTTTTCTCGCAGTTCATGCCCGGAACGGCTGGCGCGCTGCTAGACGCCGGTTTCACCGTCTTCTGGGTCGTGGGCATCACGGCCGCCTTCAGCATCCTCGACCACATGGACGGCTTGTGTGCGGGAATTGCAGCCGTTGCCGCGGCCTTCTTCACCGTGGCCGCCATCCTTGGCGGTCAAACCATGGTGCCTGTGCTTGGCGCCGCCGTGCTCGGAGCTACTCTTGGGTTCCTGCGTTGGAATTTCAACCCAGCGAAAATTTTCATGGGCGATGGCGGCGCCATGTTTCTCGGTTTTCTGATGGCCACGCTCGGTCTCAAGATCCGCCACGAAGGCACGCCGTCCCCCATCGGCTGGCTTGTCCCTATCCTGATCCTCGGTGTCCCCATTTTCGATACCACTCTCGTTTCCATCTCCCGCGCGCGCCGAGGTTTGCTCCCTTTCACGTCGCCGGGCAAGGACCACACCGCGCACCGCCTCTCCAATCTTGGCCTCGGACATCGCGGTGCGGTGCTCGTCCTCTACTGCCTCGCGACTCTGTATGGAGCTCTCGCGCTTCTCGTCCCGCGCCTGAAGACCGCCTCGGACTGCGCGCTTGCTGCCGTCCTCGTCATGGGGGGGCTCGTCGCCGTCTTCTTCCTCGAAAATGCGCCCTACGAACGCCAATCCAAGCCTGAGCGCTCCCCTGGTGTTCTGGCCCATAAATAAGGGGCAATCGTAATGACTTGAAACAGGCATCTCGGGTGCGGGATGGATGTGTTTATGCAATGGACGGCCGAAAGCGCACCGTGTTGAGTCTGGGGTAGCGCGAGCAGTGGGAAGAAACGGCACATTCGCGTTGTCTTCCCGCAGGGCTGATAATTAAGGTGCGGATCGTGTTGCTGAGCGCTTCCGGGAAGACGACCAGCGGATCGCCCGGCATTGGGACTGGCGAACGCTCCGGTGCCGGTGGAGGCCGCAATTTCTGGAACAGGATGGAGCCAGATTGCGTGGCGAGTTACGGTCGGGCCGCTCGCGCTCGATCGGCGATATTCAAAGCCAGCAGGAGACTTTTAATCTCAACACTAGAAAACCACAAACCCCGCGAAATCAGTAGCACTCTGCTTTTTCAATGTGATACCGTTTTGCTGACTTCGCTTCCATTTCGCTTTTGTCGGTCCTCCCGCTTCGGAGACGGCATGGGCCTACGCCTTCGGTGGCGGCGCGGACTTCAACCTGAGCGACCATTTCGCGATCCGTGGCCAGGCTGATTGGATTCGAAGCCATTTCCCTGAGACGATCGCGCGCGACTTCCAGAACGACTACCGCGTGTCGGTCGGCATCGTGTTTAGGTTCAAGATGGCGAGCTTGTAGCGATAAATTAGAGCACTCCAGGACTTGGTTTCCGAACCACCCAATTTGAGAGCTGCGTCCGTTTTATGCCAAGGAATATGCAAAGAGCTTACTGGGTAAGCTGTAAAATGAGCCCGGCAAATGTCTACCCCATCGCTCAGCATGAAACTTGAAAAGATAGTGGATGCTTACCGGAAAGGTTTATGCCCGAAAACGAGCGCGCAGGTAGCAAGTAGCCGGTTAGCGTTCTTCACCAGTCCTCGATAGCGTACCTTCGCGAAGCCAAACTTCAATTTCATCACCCCAAACACGTGCTCGACCTTGGAGCGCACCCGAGACTTGGTCCGGTTCTTCGCCCGCTCCACTTCGTCAAC
>DATLST010000088.1:0-7740 GCA_035534055.1 Candidatus Acidiferrales bacterium
GAATCATATGTTGTAGTCCATCTCTTCCATCAGCAGACGCTCGCTGCGCACCGAATACAACATCTGCAGCAACTGCGCCCGCAACAACTGCTCCGGCGGAATCGACGGGCGACCTACTTTCGCGTACATCTTGTCGAACGGCGGCGAGAACTGCTTCAGGATCTTGTCCACCATGTGCGGATCGGCCGCAGCGGATGGCCTCTGCGCACTCGCTGCTATGCGGAAACGTAGCTGAACACGTGGCTCTGCTGCTGATCGGGTCCTCGCATGCCCATGGGACTCATCACGCCCAGCTTCGTTCCACAATCCCCGGCTTTTTCAGCAGCCTGCTAAAGACTTTGTGTGGACTGCCGCTGCCGGTAGAACAGTTTTGGATGTAGCGAAACGAGCTAGAGGTGGGTGTCGGATCCCATTCGCTTCCGAAAAAACGGTCGGGTACGAACTCACGCTCGATGAGGGGTGGCACGTGACGCGCTCATAGCCCGCAACTTTAGTGCGTCTTCCAACGTGCGGCCCAGCGGACAGCCAATCACTCGCCGATAGAATGCATGTAGAATCACCGCCAGATAGCCGGCAACCGCAGACGGATCTTGGCGATATCAACCACCATGAGTTTATCCAGGCCCTTTCTTAAGCGGTGTACTTGCGGTCAGTAGCCCGTCGCGGGCACCGGTGCGTGAATTGGTGGGGAGGTGAGTACCGGCATTAGTTCAACCGGAAGGCGTTCCTTTACATCCGGATTCTCAAAAACTTTGCGAATTCCATAAATCGTTGAGCGCTCGGCCGGGATCCGTCCAATGGTTCGAATCATGGCACGAAATTCGCCAGGGGAAACATATTCGCCGAACTCCGCTCCTGCCATCTTCGAGATGCTCTCCTCCATCAACGTGCCCCCGAAATCGTTCGCTCCCGCTTTCAAACACGTCAAGGATTGTTCAAATCCAAGTTTGACCCAAGAGACTTGAATGTTGGGGATGTAGCCGTGCAAAAGCACCCGGGCGAGCGCGTGAACGATCAAGTCCTCATGAATCGAACGCCCCGCTCGGGCGGCTCCGCTCTGGAAAAGTCTGGTTTTGGAATGGATGAATCCAAGCGGAACAAATTCGGTAAATCCGCGGGTTTCCTTTTGAATGTCGCGGAGCAGAAGTATGTGCCTTACCCAGTGTTCGGGAAGCTCGGTGTGGCCATACATCATCGTGGAAGTCGAGGGAATGCCAAGACTGTGCGCCGTGCGAATGACCTCTATCCACTGCCGAACTTTCAATTTATTAGGGCTGAGTGATCTACGTACATCGTTGTCGAGAATTTCCGCAGCCGTTCCCGGAATACTGCCTAATCCGGATTCCTTCAACATGAACAGATACTCGCGTAGGGGCAGACGTGTTTTCTCGACGCCGTACGTGATTTCCATAGGCGAATAGGCGTGCACGTGAAGTTCAGGGAATCGAGCCTTGATGGCGCGAAGAAGCTCAACGTAATAGTAGCCGTTGAGGTCTTTCGGAAGGCCGCCTTGAATGCACACTTCCGTGGCTCCACGCTCGACCGCCTCGAGTGACTTGGCAATGAGCGTTTCTGTGGAATGAAAATAAGCGTCCGGCGAATCCGGCCCCCGGCTGAACCCGCAAAAAGCACAGCCGATGATACAAACATTGGTGAAGTTCAAATTTCGGTTTACTACGTAGGTAACGCGCTCGCCGACTGCGCTCCGCCGAAGCTCATCCGCCACCTTCAGCAGAGCCAGAAGGTCGTCCCCTTCGACCGTGGCCAGGGTCAGCCCCTCTTCGAGGCCCAAATCGTTCCCCGCAAGGGCTTTTTCGAGGGCCTCGGCGACGTTTCGGCTCGCCGTCTCAATCGCTCGATCCAACGAAATTTCCATCCATTCGGCATTCACTGCTTTCAGCATGGGTCACACTCCCCTCGAGCATAGCCACCAGGGCCCTGCAGCTTTCGAACATACGGTTGAAGTTGCTCGCTTACGAATTCCGGGCGCGAGGAAAATTCCGGATAGATTGCCAAGCGTTCGCGCAAGATGAACCCAGCTTTGGCGGTTCTTTCCGCCAAAGAAGAGATCTGCGGCCAAGCGGCTTCCGGATTGATGAAATCTTTTGTCACCGGAGAAATTCCACCCCAGTCGTTGATGCCGGCAGTCAGCAAATCCGGGTAGTCCTCCGAGAGCAGATTAGGCGGGGATTGGATATTCATCTTACCGCCGAGAATCAAGCGCGCAATCGCAATGGTGCGCAGTAAATCATCGTTGGAGGGCTCCGGTGCCAGCGCCATGCGAATATCCAGCTTGACGCGAAACGGCTGGACGATCACTTCCTGAATGTGACCATACTTTCCATGGGCGGAGCGGATGGCCAGCAGCGCATCCACGCGTTCCTCCAAAGTCTCACCGATACCGATCAAGATGCCCGTCGTGAAGGCTATGGACAATTGGCCCGCATTATCGATGGTCCGGAGGCGAAGGGAAGAGACTTTGTCCGGAGCTCTCCAGTGCGCTCCGCCGGGGCGCCCCAGCCGAGGACTGGCGCTCTCCAGCATTATGCCCACGCTGACATTTGTCTCGCGTAGCCGGCAAAGGTCTTTCTCGCCCATCAAGCCCGGATTCGAATGAGGGAGTAAACCGGTCTTCAAAAGAACCAATTCACTCATCGCCGCAAGGTATTCGAGCGTGCTATCGAAGCCCAGCGTTCGCAGAAATACTCTCGCTTCCGGAAATATCTGCTCGGGCTGGTCGCCAAGGCTGAACAAAGCCTCCTTGCATCCCGCACGGCGACCTGCTTCGGCTACCGCTAGCACTTGGTCTGGGGTCATGTACGGCCGTACACCGGGTTGCGGATCAGCCCGGAACGTGCAATAGCCACAATAGTCGCGACACAAGTGGGTGAGCGGAATGAAGACTTTTCTCGAATAGCTAACCGAATTGCCTTTGAAGCGGTCCCGGATAGCACCCGCTGCCTGGATCAGGGCTGCTGATGGGGCTTCTTCCATCAACGAAAGCGCATCTCTGCGGGCGATACCCCGGCCTTCTAATCCGCTCTCAAGAGCGACATCCACATGGTAAGGAATCGCCACATTTGGCATTGGAACGCCTTTGGAAAAACTCCCCTTGAAACAACCCCAGATAAAAGGATAGGCACCCACCCCAATAGTGTCAACTTAAACAGAGGGTGACCATAAGCCTATGACGATCTGCAGCAACGATTTTGGCTAAGGGACGAATGCTGGGATGAATGTCGCGGCATGCATACAATATGCGACAATTAATAGCATGTTTTGCAAAGCGGCTTCTGACCGATCTCGTCACCGTTTGACCCCTGATGGCTAATGCCCTGACGGTTCTTCGCCTGCTTCTTGTAGCCCCATTCGCGTTCTTCATGACCAAGGGAGACGTGCGTTTTGCAGTTTTCGCTTTGGTCGTCTGGGTGGTAGCGCTGATTACGGATTTCCTGGACGGGCCCATCGCACGCCGCAGAGGTGCGGTGACCGCGTTGAGCGGGACATTCGATCACACTACCGATTTTCTCTTTGTCACGAGCGGCATATTTGCTGGCGCATTCCGCGGGGTATTTCCATGGATACTGCCGGTCTTGATCGTCGCTGCCTTCTCGCAGTACGTCATCGATTCTTACTGGATTCACCGCCAGACCAAGCTTCGCGGGAACAAGCTTGGGCGCTATAACGGCATGCTGTATTTCGTCCCGCCCTGCATGGAGATTCTCATTCGCCTGGGCGTACGCTGGCTGCAGCTCTTGCTTACGATGTTGATCTGGATGCTGGTTTTGAGCACGCTGATCTCCATGGGCCAGCGCCTGATGTTCAGCAGACTACCCGAACATCTCCCGATTCGCTCGCCGGAGAAATAGCAGGCCGACTCCGGCATTAAAGAAGATGAAGAAATTATGCATGACGAATCCAAACGCGGTCATCTGTCCGGGCCGATCTGGAAAGAGTAGAACCCAGAAAAGAATAGCAACCGAGTGCATCGGCCCCGGCATGGCCGCACCGAAGAAAATTACCGGCAGATATCCCAACATTTCGCCAAAACCGACCGTGCCCCCAAAGAGCCTTAATGCCAGGGTATAAACAATCACGCCGACGATGACCAGTGGCGCACGCATGGCAATCACCGCTCCGTACTGCCACGCTTTAGCCAGTCGGAACGCGCGGAAGATTTGGCGCTCGCGCAATGCTATCCCCGCGCCGATTTTTCCGCTGAAAAAGAGATGGAAAAACACGAAGAAAACTAAGGAGCCTAAAGCGATCCAAGGGATAATGTGAAAAACGTTCTGAATATTATTCCACCGCAAGAGCGCGCCGATGGACGCCCATAGTATCAGGCTGTAATACTCACAAAACATAAGGAAGAGCATGCTGGAGCCGATCTCCCAGCCGGGCAAACCGTCCCGGCGGTTCAGATAGACAGCGATGGCACCTTTGCTGACTTGTTCGTTCACCAGGGAAAGAATATAGGCGCTGGCTCGAATGGGCAGGATATCCGTGTAGCGGATTTTTGCGTTGAACCAGTTAATCACGGCCCAAACAACCAGGCTGTCAATCAGGAGATAAAGGAAACAGTACGGAACCACCAAGCCCAGCCAATGTAGCCAGTTTACATTCTCGAAGCTTTTTAAAAGGTAGGCGAGCAGCCCACTGCCTTCGGCTGCAGCAGCGCCCTTGAGGCGTGTATAAAGATACGCAAAGCAGGCTGCCGTAATGGCGAAGGGCAAAAGCCGCTGCCACGGTTTCGCCCTTTTGCCGGTTTGGATTGAAGATGCGCCGGTGGTTGGGACGCCCTCGCTCATTCTGTCATCCTTGGCCTAAACTGATTTTAATCATTTCATCGATTCCGGTGAGTTCGATTCCGACCGCAGACGCGGCCGGCTGCGGATTCAGTCCCGTGTCCGCAGTGATTACGTCGAGAGCGTCGCGCGAAAACCCTGGTTTACTGATACGCTGACGAATGTCCAGCAGCAACGAAAACCAGTACTTTGGGATCGAACCGATCCGGACCCGGCGACCTAGCAAGCGGGCAGCACGCTCGACGAGTTCCCGCTCCGGAAGAGAGACAGGACCGACGAGGTCCAAAACAAGATTGTTCGCAATCGATGGTTTTGTGGCAGCCACTGCAGCCCGTGCCAGGTCATCTACACACAGAGGCTGCTGAAGATTGCGGCCGCCGCTGATCAGCATGGCCCGACTGTGGCTTACGTGGCGTCCGAGTGCTTCGGCACCTGCAGTGCCGGGACCAAGCAAAAGCGGGGCGCGTAACACCGTATAATTCAGTTCCGATGCGCGTACCAGAGCCTCCGCCTGCCCTTTGGTGCGGTAATAGCGATTAGAAGACTTCTCATCGGCTCCCGTCGCGCTCACTAAGACGATTTTCTGCACCGCGCTTCGCTTCGCCGCTTCAACGACGCCGCGGGTCGACGCAACATTGGCCTGCTCATAAGTCGAATTCGGGCTTTCGACGAGAATTCCCGCGAGGTGGATGACTGCGGAAGCTCCCTGAAACGCCGAATCTAGACTCCCGGGGTCGTCGTACGAGATTCGGACCACGCCGTTGGCATCGCCGGTTTCCGAGCGAATTTGTTCGGCAGCGCGTGCGGAGCGGACTGCGGCAACAAACGTGTTCGTCGGTACCTCGTGTTTCGGTCCGCATCGCAGGATGGCCTGACCGACAGCGCTATTGGCCCCGGTGATGACTATCTTCATGTAGGATCCCGATCAGCCGACTACGTGAAACACGTGTATTGTCGCATTCGCTGGAATTTTCAACTGTGGGTATTTTTGGGCTCTGACCTGGAACACGTCCTCCATCTCCGCCGGATCGGTGACAGGAACCAGCGTACGATCGTGAAGCTTATCTCGGATCTTTATACGCACGTGGGGGCTGGCATCACATTCTCGTTCCAGCTTCTCGGCGGTCCTGCAGGATAAACGGAGGAAACATAAAGCTGGTCATTGTAAGCGAGACAATCGATTGTTACCGAGTGAGGTAGCAGAAATCGACTATGGGTCTGCGGCTTGATGGTGGGAACTTTATCGGTGAACGACCAATCGGTGACCGGCGTGGTGACGAGATCTCCTGTAAGCCACAAACCCGGGGTTCTGTCATGCGGATTAAGTCCTGTGATGCGCAACACAACCAACACCAACATCAGGCAAACTATTATTGCTCCTGCAATCTTTAATAGCGTCTTCATGGATAGCTCCGCAATTTGACGACGCTTATGCGAATAATGATCGGGCAATAAATATCTGGAGACTCTCCACGTGTCACGCAGGCGAAAGCAGATTTTTCGGACGCATCCCTGGTTAGACAGTATGTGAAATGCCCTCGCTGACGCATTCGCTGCCACTAGCCCGTCTAGATCTGCCATGGCACGCGGCGCCAACGCTGCTAGGACCGAGCAATCTTATATTCCAACAACAATTTCCCCAAGCGTATTCATTGTCAATTCGTCCATATAAACCATAATTCCCAATTTAGACCTTTTATTCGCGTATCGTAACGTGTCTCCCGCCATGGACACAACGAATTTCCCACCAGAGCAGGTGCCATCGAGATCGGAAGTCGATTTTAGGCACCGACTCAATGCTTCATCGGTCGGCCCTTTGTGCCGCACACTCCTTCGTCAGACCAAATTTTTTGCAGACCGTCGATCGGTGGTGTAGCATCCCCCAAGCAGATCATGGCTAATCAGGAAGCGGAATTATGAAAATATTAAAAGTAGGACTCGTAGTGATCGTAGTTATCTTCGCGGTAATGCTGGTGACCCTCCGCATTACTGGTCTCGAACCAGAATACCTCGACTTGAACCAACTCCGCGCCCACCACATGATTGCCCGCCCCGGCTTGTGGCTGAAGGGCGAAGTCGTCACCACACCCGTCACCGATTGGTCGTTCGTCGAACAAGTACCTCACCCCGGACGCAGCCTCAACACCGTTCTGGTGGAGACACGGACGTCCTATTTCATTCCACACTCGGTCCGGACAATACCTACCGTGCGCAACGGCGAGCTCTTCATACGTTCGCACCAGGACCGAATGGACGTGCCGTTTCCAAATGACAAGTCCTGGACATCCAACGTGGCCCGCGATCCGCGCGTGCGTATAAAGATCGGCGATAAATTATACGAAGCGACTATGGTATTGGTCGCGGATCGTGCCCAGGCCATCGCCTTTTTAGGCAGGAACCCCGAAACTGTACAGAAGGATCCCGACGGGCAAGAACATGTCGTGGGCTATGACCATGTCTATCGTGTTTTCCAAAGGAACATCCCGGAGTACGGCGGTAGTCAGCCATCCCCGAGTTCGGCGGGCCTTATCCCCGAGAATAAACCTTAGGAATGAGGAAAGCCTTGCTTTCCAGCTCATCGCGGGTCGAGTCCTCTCAATCGTCCGGTGAAAAAAGTGGATATCACTCACCCATTTTCCTGTTCCCCGCAATAGGATCGGTATGCGTGCGCACCTGAACAATGTGCGAAGTGATCTCATAACCCCTCTAGCTGTTTTAATTGTGGGCCACGATAAACCCTAGCAGGCTGCTGAAAAAGCCGGGGATTGTGGAACGAAGCAGGGCGTGATGAGTCCAATGGGCATGCGAGGAACCGATCAGCAGCAGAGCCACGTGTTCAGCTACGTTTCCGCAGAGCAGCGAGTGCGCAGAGGCCATCCGCTGCGGCCGATCCGCACATGGTGGACAAGATCCTGAAGCAGTTCTCGCCGCCGTT
>DATLST010000089.1:0-9418 GCA_035534055.1 Candidatus Acidiferrales bacterium
GCTTCGTTCAACAGCGGCTCAAGCCTCGACCATTGCCTGTCTGTCAAATCGCTCGGGTACATGATCCCAAGCTATCGCTCCCGCAACCTCATGCATATTCCATCTGTGGTTCCTCTCCATAGTTTCTGGACAGCTTCTAAGAAGATCGAAAACCACGGTCATGCGGTCGCCTTGTATTTTCTGCATTACAACTTTTGCCGCGTTCATAAGACATTGCGTGTGACTCCTGCGATGGAAGCGGGATTGGCTAACCATGTTTGGACTTTGGAGGAATTGGTGTCTCTTTTGGATGCCAAACTCGAAAAAGTGGCCTAAGCCTAAACTGACGAAGCCCCTCATTACGAGGGGCAATCGTCGCAAGACTAAAAGCAGAACCGATCACCTTCCCCATTGATAGGGATGGGCCAGCCCTGCATTTCCAGAGTATCCACAAAACGAGGGCATTGCAATATGTACTTTGTGTATATCGACGATTCAGGGGACGAGAAAACCCGATGCTTTTCTGCGTTGGTGATCCACGAATCCATCTGGAGGCAAGCGCAAGCGGCTATCAGACAACATCGTCGAAACCTAAAAGCATCGGAAGGAATGCTGATAACGAAAGAGCTTCATGCTACAGACTTTGTTGCAGGTAGAGGCCGAGTCGGAGGCCAGGTAGTCCCAAAAGGGAGACGCTGTGAAATCTTCCGGGAAACGCTTGCATTCATCGCGTCCCTACCAAAAATCCGAATGTTCAACGCGATTGCGTCGCGGGCAAATGAGCGCATGGTGTTCGAGTGGTTGATGAATCGCGTCAACCGAACGATGGCAACATGGAAGAGCCATGCACTCATCGTTCACGACGAAGGCAAGGACTACACCCCGCTCATTCGCCGGATTGGAGTTTACAATCCGATCCGCAGCCAATTCGGTGCTTGGGAGGATGGTAACCCCGTAAAGAATATCCCGACGGATCGCATCCTTGAAGACATCGTATTCCGCCAGTCTCATAAGTCGGACTTTATTCAAATGGCGGATTTCTGCGCTTACGCTCTGTTCCGAAGTGAATGCCCGCTGCCGTCAAAATCCAAATATGGGCTGGATAGAGCTTTTATTCTTCTGCATCCAATCTGCATTCAAGACGCTTCTACGAGAGACCCTAAGCGGCTCGGCATCATCCGATGCCAATAGAAATCCAAACTGCACCACTACCAGTTTTCATTGTGAACAACATTCCTAATATTCCTCCTCATATAATGTTAAAGCTCTCGAAATTCAAGAAAACTCGCGGCGCGATTTACCGGAACGCTGCGTGCTTGGTAGTACACGTTGCGACGACATCGCGCGCGTTCTGGAGGATGGCCTGAGCCCCAATCTTCAGACACGCGATGTCATTAGTGCAGAACAGGACATCGACCCCACATGTAACCCAGAACGGAAAATCTTCGGGGGCGGCGCCGACCGCTACTAGCTTGCCGTGCGATTTCGCCGTACGCACGATCAGTTCAGCGGCCTGTAGGACCTTGGCGTCCCCGGTGCGTCCCGGGACGCCAAGGCTGGCTGCCAGATCTGCCGGGCCGATAAAAATGTCTACGTCCGGTACCGCGCAAATATTTTCGACGTTTTTGATGGCAAGCGAAGTTTCGATTTGCGCCATCAGGCTGACCTCCCGATTCAACTTTTGTTGCTCTTCAGGAACGCTAGGCACCAGTCCGTAGCGGAGGGAACGAGATACGCCGAAAAACCCACGCTCGCCATCGGGAGCAAAGCGCGCGTATTTCACCATCTCACGCAAACTTTCCTCGGAGTTCGCCATGGGAAGGTCAATGATATCGGGCCCGCACTCTGCCGCCTTCAAGATGTTTTCGCGGCTGGAATTGGGCACGCGAATCATGGTCAACAGACCCGCGCCCTGCGAAATGCGGCAAAGGTCGGCTGCTTCTGAAAATGTGATGTGCGAATGCTCCATCTCGATCCACATCACCTTGAAACCGAGATGCGCACAAATCTCGATGAATGTTGGATCGTAAAAGTAGGCTGCAGCGCCAAACAACGGTGGCGCATTCTGTTGCATCAGCAGGGTCTGTAAACGTGTCATCGTCTTCTCCTGTAAAGCATAACTGGTCCGTGCTGATCAATCGCGGAGCAATTTCCAGTCATTGACAGTCATGAATGTTTCGCCAGTTCTGGTTTCCCATCGACGTCGCCGCCAGCATAATTCCATCCAACGTATTTTTTGTGTATCGTTATCGTCAACATCGGTCATAAGCTGCGGGATTAGTCATTGCAAACGGCGTGCTTGTCGGCTGTAGGTTCCAATGCGCTGGCCCGCTTGCGTTTCAGCCATCCCCATAGGGTCATTTCCTGGCCGCGTACTTCCGCAGCGAAGATCAAGCTTGTCAAATATCCCACAAGTAACAGCACGATATTCCCAATCACACCGATCATGTACTGGTGCAGGCGGAAGTTGAACCTCCCCAGATTGAGTAGCTTTCCGCCGTCCATGGTGAGAGTAGCCCAGGTCGTGAACACAAGGTTGGCAATAATCCCGATGACCCCTCCCTTGCCGTTCGCCCGGGGGCTCAGAAAGGCAAGCAGAAACAGGCCGGCGAGTCCGCCGGCCACAATGGCGGACAGCGTATACCAAAGTGACAGAGCTGTACCGTGCGAATGGGCCAACTGCATGGCGAAGAAGACCGCGACCGCGCCATAGATTACGACGAAAAGCTTGCCCATTCGTAGCCGTTCCCTATCTGTGGAATGTGGGCGCAATTTGCGATAGAAATCCTCAACAGCGACAAGCGACAGACAGTTGAGATCGGAGGAAAGAGTCGCCATCCCCGCGCCGAACAGCGATGCCAGAAAAAGTCCCGCCAAACCGACCGGAATGTGAGTGACGATGAAATAGGGAAAAACCTGGTCCGCCTTGGTGACATGCGACGGGAGCGCCTCGCCGGTGAGCTTATAGAAAGACCAAAGCAAGGTGCCGATCAGCATGAACAGAGTCCACACCGGGATGCAAAGCGCGGCCCCCAATGCGATTCCCTTCAGCGCATCCTTGTCGCTCTTTGAGGAGAGATAGCGCTGCACCATTGTCTGGTCGGCAGTGTATTTTTGAAGATAAAAGAAGAAACCGTACAGCGAGAGCACAAGAATCGTGGGCTTGGAGAAGACAAATGCCGTACTGCCGAAATCGAATTTATGCGCGGCCTGCGCGACGTGCCAGACGGCGAGAGGTCCTCCCGGCGGCAGAAACAGCAGGAAGCCGATACAGATCGCGATCCCAAACCATACGATGAAGCCCTGGATCACATCGGCCCATATAATCGCTTCTAGCCCGCCAACATACGTGTAAAAAATCGTAACGACGCCGACCAGAATGATAATATGATCGATACTAAATATGCTTATACTGCGAATGGTGAGTGCGAGCAGGTAAACAACAAACGCCATTTTGGTGAACGTGCCGAGCGCAAAGACGAAGGAAGAGTATGCCCTGGGAAAGTATCCAAAGCGCCGTTCAAAATATTCATAGGCGCTCATGCCGACGACATTTCGATAGAACGGAATGATCGCCAGCCCCACAATTGCCAGCACCAGGATCGCCATAATTCCAGGCACTAGAAGCGACCAATTGCCCGCGTAACCGGAACCGGGGTAGGCGATGAAAGTAACGGCGCTGATGATCGTGGCCAGGAACGACATGCCGACCGCCCAAGCGGGAATCGAGCGCTTGGCAACAAAGTAAGTTTCTGTCGAAGTCTGGCGGCGGGCGAAGCGCAATCCCAAGGCAACCATGGCCGTCATGTAGGCGGCGACTACCACGACATCTATCCAGCGGAGGCCCATTTTTCCTTTCTCTCACTTCAGGCGCGACTTCTTCCTTGAGCCTGGTCCAATGCAAACAATCCCTTGGGCGATTTCGGTAGCGAGAAGCTATAGCACCGCCGAATTTACAACACGCGGCGATTAGAGTTGCACCGTATTGCTAGATACTTTTCATAATTAGCCGAAATCGTCAAGATAACTCCCATCTTACATTTCTAATTTCCATTTGCGTTGAAAATTGAAAACATTCTTTTTATAGTAGAGTTTCAACTCCTCCAGAAAAAGCGTGGTTGGAGTCGGCAATCTGGGAAACTAAACGGTTCGAGAGGACAACCATGAAAACCGCAACATCCGTACGGCGGCGCCGGCCGAAGTCAGACAACAACCCTGGCCATATAAAAGAACAGGGTTCCGACCAATACATATCGAAGGCGGTGAGTCGGGCCATCGATGTGCTCGACTGTTTTGCCGATGGAAGCACGGCCCTTTCGCTGAAGGAGATATCGAACCGGACTGAAATGCCGGAGACATCCCTGTTCCGCGTGCTGGCGACGCTGGACTCGCGCGGATATCTCTGTCAAAATGCGGACGGATCGTACCGCCTCACGCCGAAGTTGCTGCACGGAAAGTTGCGTGAGCGGGCCGATAGGATCCGCGATGCGATCCACCCACGATTGCAGGCCCTCTCGCGGCAGTTCGACGAAACTGCCAGCGTAGCCTTTCTTTTCGAAGATCACATTGCGGTGCTCGCCAGCATTGAGAGTTTTCACGACATCCGCGCCATCAATAAGATCGGGCGCGTATTGCCTCCGTACGCGAGTTCGATGGGCAAAGCGATCACGGCTTTCCAGGATTGCTCCATCACCAACACCATTCTGGAAGTTTACGGGTTGATCAAGCGCACAAACCGTACTGTCACCGATCGTGACGCAATCTATGCCGAATTCAAGCATATACGACAGCTTGGTTACTCCTGTGATCGAGGCGAGGCCATGGAGGGCGGCGTATGCGTCGGCGCGCCGATCATGTTGCCTAACGGCAAAGTGGATCTGGCAGCCAGCGTGTCAGTGCCAATGATTCGCATGGACGAAACACGCGAGCAGAACATCATCGCGGGCCTGCTCGCCGCAACGCACGATATGGCGGAAATTTTGAAGAAGGTCTGAAATATAGTCATCGGCAACAGTACTTCACTCTCTAGCTACTGTGAAATTCTCTAACTCTGGTTCAGCACACCTTCCTGCATGAATTTCTGGCGCAGCGCTTCCCATGCCGTTTCGTCGAATGTCATTGGCGCGTCCCCGGTCGCGAGCTGCCAAAGATGAATCCGCTCCGAAAGGGTGCGAACCACTTCCAACGAGCTGTTGCGATAGAACAGATTCGTTCCCTCATCGGGATCGTTTTTCAGGTTATAGAGGAGCCCGTATCCCTCGGGGGCAAGGGTCATTTTCCATCCCTCGGGAGTAACGATCGTACGCAGCGGCTGTGCGTAATCTTTCATTTCTTTGAATGGCCATGGCGCGCCGTTCCACTCGACGATGACATCCCGCTCCGGCAGTTCCTCCTTGCCCTGCAGGTAGGGCGCCCAGGTGCGTCCCTGCAGGTGAGCAGGGATGGGCTGCGACATCAGCTCCAACAGCGTCGGGACGACGTCGACACCGCTCACATTGTGCGCCACCCGCTGCGGCTTTCCTTTAAGCCATGGAATGTGCACGATCATCGGCACCTGAATCGCCTGCTGGTACATGACGGATTTGAACATGAGCCGATGTGCGCCCATCATCTGGCCGTGGTCCGAGGTAAAGACAATGATGGTGTCATCGGCTTGTCCCAGGTCCACGAGCTTTCTGCGAATGCGCCCGATCATCTCGTCAACGAGCGTGATTTTACCCCAGTACCGCGCTTCGATATCGCGCACCACGTCGGCGGACGAGATCATGCCATGGTAATCCTGGTAGCCTTTCTCCAGAAACGTTCGAATGACCGTATCGCGCGGCAGTTCCGTGGGGTCGGGTTTGTCGTAAAACGTTTGCGGAACCGGCATCTCCTTGGGGTTGTACACCTTGTCATTCACGCTGTGAAAAGGCGTGTGCGGATCAAGAAAACTGACATACATGACCCACGGTTTCTCGGTGTGTTGCTGCATGAATTCCTTGGCAACATCGGCCAGCTAGGCCGGCTTGCTTAATTCCTTAGGCATGGCGTTGGCGGCATCGCGAGAAAATTCCCCCCGGGCATCGGTCGGCTTCTGGCCATGAGAGATCAGGAAATCGTCATATCCGGAACGTTTTCGGTCGCAGGTATAGCCTTTTTTTGCGTCGTAGTAGTCTTCAGTACTTTCCCAGTAATCGAATCCATGCTGCGGCAGATTTCGTCGCCCAGATGCCACTTACCGAAGTAGGCGGTGACGTAGTCGTTTTTATTCAGTAACTGTGGCAGTGCGGGTATCGATTCCGGCAGGACGATATTGTTGGTGTACGAATGATGATTATGGGGGTACAGGCCGGTCATAAGACTGCCGCGCGAGGGAGTGCACAACGGCTGCGTGACGTAGTAGTTTTCAAAAACCGCGCTTTCTGCGGCCAGAGCGTTCAAGTTCGGCACGTGAATCTGCCTGTTGCCGTACACCGCGAGGGTGTCCTTGCGCTGCTGGTCGGTGATGATGAAGAGCAGGTTCGGGGCCTTGCGCCGCGCCGACGTAGGTTGCGTCTGCGAAAATAATTTACCCGGAGAGAGAGCGCGGCTGCCACCGCGCCGCCGGAAGTCTGAAGAAAGTCGCGTCGATTCAATTTCATTCTCCTTGCGATACGAGATGCAGGATCAATTTTCTGCCTATAACTGCGGACCAGTTGGGGAGACTATGTCGCCGTCCTTGAATTGGTACTGTCCTTCTATCTTTCCGTTGTAAGTCCATCGCGTTGCCGGGCCTTCGGCCCGACCATCCTTCCAATGAGAAACACTTTTCTTTTCGCCATTGTCCCAGTATTGCGTCCAGGTACTGGAGCCATCGGGCGTGTAGTTCCATTCCCAGATCCTCCGGCCATCTTTGCCCCAATACGTCTCAGTACCAGTCTTTGCGCCGTCGCGCCATGTGACCGAGTAAGCTTTCGTTCCGTCGGAGTAATTCCAGGTCTCCGGTCCGTCGAGCACGAAGCTTCCGTTCGCATCAACTTTTCCGCTCCATGTGCCGAGTAGCTTGCCGTCTTTCGAGCGTTGTTCGCCGTGTACCGGATGCGAGGATCCCTTGATAGCGGCGGCCGTACTGTTGTCCGATTTCGCCAGTATCCACGCCTCGTTCAATTCAAACTCCTGGGATGGATGGTTCATGCTGGTGACGACGTGAATCAGTCCGTTCGGTCCTTGCGCAGCGCAGACGTAGCCCAAAGTTCCATAGTCGTCGTAGTTCTCGGTCCAGTCCTTGCGATTGGGGAAAGCCGCAGATTCGTGAGGGAGAGTGCCGGGCAGAGTTTTCATATGCCACGTCTCGCCCTCGTCGCTCGATAGCGCGACAAAAGATCCATGATGACCGATGCCGGGAGGCTGATGCCCTTTTCGGTCCTGCCAGTCGGAGGCGAAGAACAGTCGGCTATCTGCCAACCGCAGCACAATTGGCCGCTGGTTCCCGCCCAAAGCCGGAAAGGGCGTCTTCACGGGAGTGCTCCATGTCTTTCCGCCATCGCTGGAGGTTTCTTCGGGCATGTAGCCATCAATGTTGGTATTCTTCCCGCCGATCGCAAGAATCTTGCCGTCTTTGAGCGGGACAAATGTCGTATGGCGGCCAAACGTACGGCCCCCGGCATCGTGCCAGGTTTTTCCATTGTCGCTGCTTACCCACAGCATCGAGGTGCTTCCGACGGCATCGGAAGGCATATAGATGGAGCCGTTGAGCCGGAATGCGGTCGTAATTGGTTGCGTCGAAAAACCTCCGGAACGTTCGGTGAAATCAGGTAGCTCCGGTGCAGTCCAGGTCGCTCCGTTGTCCTTTGAGAGCTGCCGGCGGAACGGTACATCGACCAGGCCGATTCCCCCCGTAAACGCGTTCAACGTTTTGCCATCCTTCCAAAGCAGAACGGACTGATCGTTGACATCGGCAAAATCGTAGAACACTTCTGGAAAATCCCACTGATTCGAGCCAAAGCGCCGGCGGGCGATGATAAAGGAAGTGCCGGGAACGTATTCCGTCGAGGGACTGGGCGCGGAAAAGGCCATCCAGATCACGTCGCCGTTTGGCGCGACCACCACGCTGCCGGAGTGATTGTGCCCATTTACGCCAGTGTCAATCCCCGCAGCTGCAATGGCATCGTGATACATGTCCTCTGGGGGAATGGGCAGAATGGGTATGCGTCGGAACCACGCAGCCTTCGGACCGTCCGTTGCAGGCACTCCCGACTGCTTGATGAACATCTCAGGGAAAGGCCGGACAACCGGAAGCGGTTGCGTGCTTGGGGCCGGACCCTCGACGACACGAAAGCCGATAGTGTGCAAGCCATGGTATGCGGGAGGTGCGCTGGCTCGGTTCGCCGAGCGGCGATAATAGGGCGCTTCTCCGTTCAGGGTATTATGCTGGCTCCAGGGGATGCCCGCGCTGGGATGTCCAACAGGAGCCATAATTCCTCCTCCGCGCACGGTCTTTGACCAGCCGCTGCCGGGTCCGACGGGATCCGTCTGTGCCTGAGGTGTGTACCGACCATACCAATCCGCGACCCATTCGAATGCGCCGGAGTCCATATTTTTTACGCCAAACGCGTTCGCTTGATCTGTCTGCGGTGGTTGGTCCGAATTTCCAAACAATTTGTTTCCACCTGCCTTGGCGACATACTCCCATTCCGCTTCGGTCGGCAAGCGATATGGCCGTCCCTCTTTCTTGCTGAGCCATTCACAAAACGCACGCGCTTCATACCAGCTCATACCTGTCGCGGCAGGCGAGAATTTGCTGTTGTCCTGATAGTCCGACCGGAACTGCTCATATTGTTGGGCTGTTACCTTCAGTTCGGATATATAGAAATCGTGTGAAATTGTGACCGTGTGGACGGGGCGTTCATCATAATCGCCATTCGTCAGGCGAGGATACTGGCCCAGGGAGGGATGGGTTGGAGAATCGTTGCCCATGACGAATGTGCCCCTTGGAATGCGGATCATTTTCATTCCGAGCGAATTTACATAAGTTGGAACATTCTGTTCCGGACCTGGTTCGTGCGTTTTCTGTTTCGCCAAGACGTTTGTGCTGGGAGCTGCAAGCGTGGCGATAGCCACGAGCATTGTTGCCATTCGGATTCCAATACAGGGCATTGTGCACTCCTAACAAAATCAAGTTCACTTGCATATGGTATGGGCGTGCGCCGACTTACTGTGCCAATCTCTAAAGCGACATAGGACCGCTTTAGACTCATCTTCTACACCATGATTTGGGAAGCGATCCATTATCAGCATGTTGCAGCTTTGAAAATCGTGTAGTGACACGCTTTCTCTCCCCCTGCGCCGAACGGAAGCTGGTTTCAACATGAGCGCAGAACCGGCGGCAGGGCTACACCGACAGCTTGAAAGACCTTGGCCGCCACGCCCGGAGCCTGGCCACGAAAAACGTAACTCTTGCCCCTGATTGCAACTTCCA
>DATLST010000090.1:0-2822 GCA_035534055.1 Candidatus Acidiferrales bacterium
GCCGCTTCTCCGCTGAGGAACCCAGTTTCTCGCTGATGCTCATTATGCGTGGCTAAACCCAGCAGATAGGAGCCGCCGGCGACTCCCGCCATTGCGCCAATGCCGTAGTCTGAAATGTGCCGGTAACGGTTCAGCGTGTCGGTCGAGTGGGACAACTGGCGGCTGAAACCGGAATCGGTCGCGAAAAACCCCGCGGCAACACCAGCCACAGGCACTAGCCACGTCGCCTCTGGCACCCCAACATGGGCAGGACCAGTCCACATCGCTTTTTGGTCGAACAGAAAATGTTTCGGCGCCAAACGGAACGAATTTTCGTATCTATCGCTAGACGGCGGAGTGAATATCAATTCATCTCCGCCGCCTCCTTTCCGCTTGCTGACTTTCCTTTCGGCCGACTTCTTTATCGATGTGCTCGCCGGGGTAGACTTCGACGGTTGCGGCGCAGTTGACTGCCCGCCGGCCGTCATCGTCCCGCTGGCAACTAAGAATGCCATCATCATCCATCCCAACCCAATACGCCTAGTCACTAAGACAGTTCCTCAGTACTTAGCCGCGAGAAGTGCGCTCGTTGTAATCTGCGTGCCCACTTGCACTGCCTGGAGGAGTGCCTTCCAGGTTGGCGGGCCGCCGAGCGCTTTCTCAGGAACCACCACAACATCGCCGGGGGCCAGAGCCTCGTTCAGCCCGCTGCCAACCCACCAGGACGCTCCCTTGGATCCAATTACAGTTCCATCCGCGCGCACGACGAAGATCGCTTTCTTGTTGGCAAGATTCGTCGGGCCGCCGGCTTGGCTCAGATACCATTTCGCGCTGCGTCCGGGACGGTACGTCACTGCCGTGGGACTGTAGACTTGCCCTTCCACAACGACGTAGCTGGGCCGTTTCGGAATCACGAGCATGTCGCCGGCACGCACCGCAACGTCGCGCGCAGTGTTTTGCCACGGTCGTATATTGGAAGACACTTGGATCATTACGCGTCCGACGGGCGGGTTATTGATCAGGCTGTCGAGTGTGTTTTGCCACTGTTGATACGCAGCTTCATCCGAGAGTTTCATATCCGGATCTGTTGCCGTCGTCGAGGCCAGCTTTAGGGTCACTTGCTCTTCGCGCACGCGCTCGACCAGCTCGGAATGCGACCGGTCTTCCAGTTCGCGGACTTCCGGGCGGACCAACACGGCGCCGTAAGGATAGGCATCCGGCATGAAGCCGCCGGCGCGCTCGAGAACGGAGCTGAGTTTTTCGCCCGGCTGAATGCCGTAGCTGCCCGCATGCTTGACCTCGCCGCGCACTTGAATTGTGGCTCCGAGGTCGTTCCATCCCGGCAATTGCCGGATGGTGAGAACATCTCCGTTGTGCAGCACCGTATTTGTTTTTGTGTTATCCGTCATTGCTGAGGCAATCTCGATTTGCGCGTGATGGCCGGTCATTTGCCCTTGGGTCGTCCATTGATAACGCGTCAGGTCGGCGCTCTTGGTGTCCGCGCTCTGTTGCAGTCCGCCGGCGGAGCGAATCAAATCCGCGATGGTCATGTTTGTCGTCAGCGGATACCGGCCCGGCCGCGCGACTTCTCCCTTGATGTAGACCGTTGCCGGGTCGACTTCCGCTGGATTGCTGTGAACCAGAATTCGGTCGCGGGAGTTCAACACGATGTTGTCGCGAGGATTGCCATTGAGCGCTGCGCTCAACTTCACGCTGAAGATTTTCAGTTCGCCATCGGGCTGATAACGGAATACCTGCGCATCTTCTCTTTCCGCATCCGGTCCAACACCGCCAGCCATATGTATGGCGTCGCTGAGGTGGATTTGCCCCGAGGAACGATAGGTCCCCGGTTCGCGCACGTCTCCCCATACCGAGACCGTCGGCGGATTCTCGAAATCATAGCGCCCGAAAATTTGCACGGTGTCCAAGGGATCAAGGAGCGGCGCGCTGGCAGGATGACTGAGGGCTTCGGCCAAGTTGAAGCTCTCAACCGTGGGCCTGTAGTCCGGCGGGTTCAACCGGATAATCTCAGCGTACTGGTTCGCCGGCTCGGGCAAAAGATCTTGATAGGAAGAAATCAGATCGGTGACGCGCATTCCCGGGTGATACGAATAGCGGCCCGGCCGCAGCGCGTGGCCTTCCAGGTAGACTGCGTCGTCGTTGTAGGGTGCGATCGGAAAGATGCGGATTTTGTCGCCATCTTGCACTTGAAACGAATCGAGCTGCTTCGTTATAGCCGCAGCATCGTCGTCCCGTGGGACATCGAGGCTCAGCATCGTTCGCTTGTCATGCGACACGATGCGCTGCACTTCGATGTGCCGCAAGGTTGCTGTAGGAAGAAGTCCTCCTGCCAACTCCAGCACATCCGCGAGCGATTTCTCCCCCTTCAATTCATAGATGGATGGCCGCCGCACCATTCCTTCCACGGTAACTTCGCTGCCGATCGGCGGGACCAAAACCGTGTCGCCGTTTTCCAGCCGTTCGATATCTGTTTTTACGCCATGCAGCAACAAATCGTACACGTCCACGTCCTGGACCAATTGTTTGCCGCGATACTGCTCGAGATTCCGCAAAGAGCCGCGCGCTGTGGGACCTCCCGCGGCGAAGATAGCGTTGAGCGGCGTCGACAGGGAGCTGATGTCGTATGCGCCGGGATGCGTGACATCTCCCACCACGTAAACGCGGATGCTGCGCAGCCGGGCCAGCGAAACATCGGCCGAAACGTCGCGAAACTGCGATCGCAGCGTGTGTTGAACGGTCTGCTGGACGTCCGCCAACGATTTCCCAGAGACGAGCACCGGGCCTACTTCCGGAAGGCTCAAGCGCCCTTCGCCGTCCACCGT